>JBEHXA010000228.1:0-10928 GCA_048498935.1 Myxococcota bacterium | reverse complement strand
CTCGACCGGCATGAGCACGCTGGCGCAATGTGACCACGCGGTCGAAGTGCTGGGCACCGACAACCTGGTGATTTTGCACACCACCAGCGCGTACCCGGCCAAAATCCACGACCTGAACTTGAAGCTCATCCCGGTGCTGCGCGAGCGCTACGGGGTGCCGGTCGGTTACTCGGGTCACGAAGTCGGCTTGGCGACGAGCTACGCCGCGGCGGCGCTCGGCGCCTGCATGATCGAGCGTCACATCACGCTCGACCGCGCCATGTGGGGCAGCGACCAGGCTGCCAGCGTCGAGCCGCAGGGCTTGATGAAGCTCGTGCGCGACGTGCGCGTGATCGAGCTGGGCCTGGGTGACGGCGTCAAGCGCGTCACCGACGACGAAGTGCCGATCATGAAGAAGCTGCGCCGCGTGGGCTGAGGAGCTGAGTATGTCGGACAGCGAGCGAGCGGGCCTTCGTATCGGTGTGATTCAGGGGCGCCTCTCGCCCCGTCCTGCCGGTAAATTGCAGGAGTTTCCGTGGACGACCTATCGCGACGAGTTCGCCAAGGCGGCGTGCCTCGGCTTTCACTCGATCGAGTGGATCTTCGAGGCGCCGCGCTACGCGGAAAATCCACTGTGGACCGAGCACGGTCGCGACGAAATTCGCGAGCTCATCGCTCAGAGCGGGGTGCGGGTGCAGTCGGTGTGTGCCGACTACTTCATGGTGCACAAGCTGGCGGGCGAGAGCGACGCCGACCTGGCGAATAACCGCGACGCGCTCGAAGAACTAATCGTGGCGGCGCACGGCATCGGCGCCGACCGCATCCTGCTCCCGCTGCTCGAGACTTCGGCGGTCGATACGCCCGAGCTCAAGCGGGAGGTGGTCGCCAGCCTGCGCGCCGCCGCTCCCATCGCCGAACGGCACGGCGTGACGCTGGGCTTGGAGATGGAAATTCCCGGCGCCGAGTACGCCAAGCTGATCCGCAGCGTCGCCAGCCCGTACGTGCGTGCCTACTACGATACCGGTAACTCCACTGCTCAGGGCGCCGATGTCGCGCTCGACATCGTCCCGCTGCTCGGCTTGCTGCACGCCGTCCACGTCAAGGACCGACGGACGGGTGGCTCGAGCCAGCCGCTCGGCTGCGGTGATACCAACTTTCGAGGTCTGTTTCCGGTACTGCTCAAGGCTGGTTTTCGCGGCGATTTCGTGCTGCAGCACTACTTCGAGCAGGACCCCGAAGCGGAGGCGGCACAGAGCCTCGGCTTCGTGAGACGGCTGCTCGAGAGCGCCAAGGCGGAGGCCGCGTGAGCGTGGTCATCGACTTTCCGGGTAGGCGTGAGGCGACGCAGCAGAAGCGCGTCGAGCGCTGCTTGTTCGTGGGCTTGGGTGGTATCGGCCAGCGACACCTCCGCAACCTGCGCGAGCTGCGCGGTGATTCGGTGCGGGTCGACGCCTTTCGGGTGCGCCGCGAGCGGGAAGTGCTGAGCGATACCCTGCAGGTGGTTCCGGGTGAGGACCTTGAACGCAAGTACGGCGTCGAGGTGTATTCGGACTTCGAGCGTGCGCTCGCGCAGCGCCCGGACGTGGTGTTCGTGACCAATCCGTCGAGCTTGCACGTCGAGATCGTGAAGCGCGCGCTGGGGGCGGGTGCTCACGTGCTGGTCGAAAAGCCGCTCTCGCATTCGCTGAGTGGCGTCGCCGAGCTAGTCTCCGAGGCTTCGCAACGCGGACTGGTTGGTTACGTCGCCTACCAGTTGCGCTTTCATCCCGGTTTTTTGCGTGCGCAGCAGATCGTCGAGCAAGGGCTGCTCGGTAAGCTACTGTTCGCGGAAGCGGTGGTCGGTGAGTACCTGCCGGGCTTTCATCCGCACGAGGACTACCGGCGCATGTACGCCTCGCGCCGTGAGCTCGGCGGTGGCGTGACGCTGTCGCAGATTCACGAGATCGATTTCCTGATCGCGCTGCTCGGACTGCCGGAGCGCGTGTTCTCACTGGGTGGCAAGCTGTCGAGCCTGGAAGTGGACGTGGACGACGTCTCCAGCTCACTGCTCGAGTTTCACGGTCAAGGCGGCTCGATGCTACCGGTGCGGCTCCATCAAGACTTCGTGCAACGCCCGAGCGAGCGCCGCTTCGTGTTGGTCGGCGATCGCGGCAAGCTCGAGTGGAGCCTCAGTGGGCGGAGCCTGCGGCGCTTCGAAGGCGGGGCGGTCGAGCCCTGCGAGAGCCACGACTATACGGATTTCCCGCGCAATCGCCTGTTCCTGGATGAGCTTTCGCATTTCATGAGCTGCGTGGAGGGCGGTCACAGCCCGAACGTGCCGCTCGAGTCCGGAGCCGAGAGCCTCGCGGTGGCACTCTCGATCCTCGAATCACAGGCGAGCGGCATGCCGGTAAACGTCGGGGCGGTGCTGGAGCGTAGCGGTCTCTTGAGGCCGCGCTCGTCGCGACCGCCGGCGGTTTCGGGAGGGATGCGATGACTCGCCAAGACGTGATGGCCCTGATCCCGGCGCGCGGCGGCTCCAAGTCGGTGCCGCGCAAGAACCTGCTGCAGGTCGCCGGTCGCCCCCTGATCGCCTACTCGATTCAGCACGCGCTGGCCTGTCCGTCGATCACGCGCGTCGTGGTCTCGACCGACGACGACGAGATCGCGGACGTGGCGCGCCGCTTCGGCGCCGAGGTGCCTTTCAAGCGCCCCGCCGATGCTGCGTCCGACACCGCCACGGATTTTCAGGTCTTTCAGCACGCGCTGAACTGGCTCGCGGAGCACGAGGCCTACGTGCCGGAGCTGGTCGTGCATTTGCGCCCGACCGGGCCGGTGCGCGAAGTCGCGCTCATCGAGCGCGCGGTGCAGCTGATGCTGCAAAACCCGGACGCCGATGCGCTGCGCAGCGTCGGTACCGCCGAGCAAACGCCGTACAAGATGTGGCGCATCGAGGGCTCCTTCCTGCGTCCGCTGATCGAGCTGCCCGGCTACCCGGAAGCGCACTCGATGCCGCGGCAAAAGCTCCCGGCCGCCTACTGGCAAAACGGCTACGTCGACATCGTGCGGCCGCGCACCATCATCGAGCTCGAGTCGATGACGGGCTCGGTCGTCCTGCCGTTCGTCGTGGAAGGGAAGATCCACGAGCTCGATTACCCCGACCAGATCCCGGCGCTGGAGCGTGCAGTCGAGGCCTGGCTCGCGGGTGAGCAGCCGACCGAACCCACGCATTCGAGGCACGCCTCGTGACGTCGGCCAGCGCTGCCGCGCGTAAAAACGCCTTCGACCTCGCGGGGCGCGCGTTCCTGATCACCGGCGGCGCGGGCTTGCTCGGCGTGGAGCACGCGAAAGCGCTGGCCGAGGCTGGCGGTGTTCCGATCATCGCCGATGTGCGGGGCGCGGACGCGGAACGTGTCGCGATGGAGCTGCGACAAGGCGGCGCAAGCGCGAGCGCGGTGGAGCTCGATGTCACGTCGCGCGGTAGCTGCGAAGCGGCGCTTGCGCGCGTGCTGTCGGTGCACGGTCGGCTCGACGGGCTGATCAACAACGCGGCGCTCAACCCCAAGGTGGAGGGCGCCGGCTTGGCCGCGACGCGCTTCGAGAACTATTCGCTCGATTCCTGGCAGCGCGAGCTGTCGGTCGGGCTCACTGGTGCTTTCTTGTGCGCTCAGGTGTTCGGGGCTCACTTGGCGGCGCACGGCGGCGGCGTGATCGTGAACGTGGCGTCCGACCTGGGCATCATCGCGCCCGATCAGCGCATTTATCGGCGTCCGGGCCTCGCTCCCGCCGAGCAACCGGTCAAGCCGGTGACCTATTCGGTGGTCAAGGGCGGCTTGGTGATGCTCACCAAGTACCTCGCAACGTACTGGGCCGACGCGGGCGTGCGCGTGAATGCGCTGTGCCCCGGCGGCGTGTACGCGGGCCAGCCCGACGATTTCGTGGAGCGGCTCACGCAACTGATTCCGATGGGACGCATGGCTCAGCGCGACGAGTACCGCTCGGCGCTGGTGTTCCTGTGCTCCGACGCATCTTCATACATGACCGGATCGAACCTGGTCATCGACGGTGGAAGGACCTGCTGGTGATCAAATGAGCTCCGAAATTTTGCTGTTGGCGTTGGATATCGACGGCGTGCTCACTGACGGCTCGGTGAACCTGACCCCATCGGGTGAGGAATCGAAGGCGATCGCCTTTCGCGATCTGGACGCGCTCGCGCGAGCGCGCCGCGCCGGGCTGCGCATCGCGCTGGTGACCGGGGAAGAGGGGCCGTTGGTGATGGCCATCGCCAGCAAGGCCGGCGCCGAATTCGTGCTGCCGGCCGCCAAGGACAAGCTCGCAGCGCTCGAGGCGCTTTCCAGCAACGCTCAGGTGCCGCTGGCGCGCATTTGCTTCGTGGGCGACGCCGATCGTGACGCCATGGCGTTCCCGGTCGTAGGCCTGTCGTTCGCGCCGTCCGACGCTTCGCGCGCCGCAAAGCGCACGGCTTCGCGCGTGCTGTCGGCGCGCGGCGGCGCCGGGGCCGTCGAAGAGACGGTGGAGCTCTTGCTCGGTGCGAGCGAGGGCGCCGACCTGCGTCCCGGCTTCGAAAACGGGCTGCGGCGCATCGCCGAGGACAGCCTGCGCGCGCACGAAAAGCTGGTCGTCGAGTCACTGCCGGTGCTGGCGGAAGTGGCGGCGCTCGTCACGCGCACGCTCAAGGCTGGCCGGCGCGTTTACTTCTGCGGCAACGGCGGCAGCGCGGCCGATGCGCAGCATGTGGCTGCCGAGCTGGTTGGGCGCTTTGCGCTCGAGCGCGCGCCTCTCCCGGCGCTGGCGCTGACCACGGACACCTCAATCCTGACGGCGGTCGGCAACGACTGGAACTTCGAAGATATTTTTGCTCGCCAAGTGCGCGCGCACGCTCGCGCCGGCGATCTAGTCGTCGGTATCAGTACCAGCGGCAAGAGCGTAAATGTCGTGCGTGCGCTCGAAGCGGCGCGCGCGCTCGGCGCGGTGACACTAGCCTTCACCGGTCGTAACGGGGGCGCCGTAGCCAAAGCCGCCGACGTGTGCTTCAAGGCGCCGGACGCAGCGACGCCCCGCGTCCAAGAGCTGCACCTGCTCGCCTGGCACGGCGTCTGCGAAGTCGTCGAAGCTTCCTTGTTTGCCGGCCGCGAGCTCGAAGAAACCGGCAGCTGATTCTCGAGGGGGGAGGCCCAGTTTCTGAATGGCCGCCCAGCTGGGCGGCCTCGCCCCGAACGAGACTCGGCCTCCATTCCCGGTGCGCACCGAAGTGCCTCCACGTCGGGGAATTCGTGTCGCATTTACGACATTAAATCCTCAACGATTTTGCGGGTGGCTTCGCGGCCTGACGCCAAGTCGCAGACGCGACATCTGCGTCGACCTCGACCCACTTTGCTGTGAACACGCTTGGGCGTGCGCGCCCTCATCTCGTCGCACGGCCAAATGCTGAGGGGCCCATGACGCTCTCGCACCGCACTTGATTCGGCAGTAATCGGCGGAGGCGAGTGCGACTTGATTCGGCGGTAATCGACGCGAGGCGGGTGCGACTTGATTCGGCAGCAATGGCGAGGGGGGCTGAATCATGGGGCCGGCGCGGTGTGACTTGATTCGGCAGTAATCGACGCGAGGCGGGTGCGACTTGATTCGGCAGTAATCGACGCGAGGCGGGTGCGACTTGATTCGGCAGTAATCGACGCGAGGCGGGTGCGACTTGATTCGGCAGTAATGGTGGGGAGCGCTGAATCGTGGGCGGGCGAGCTGGGGTTTGATTCGGCAGTAATCGACGCGAGGCGGGTGCGACTTGATTCGGCAGTAATGGCGCGGTGGAGTGGGAAGTGCGTGTTTGGAAGGTGTGCGATGGTGAGTCGGGCGCCAGACCAGGGCGTGCGATGTCGCGACTGCGACTTGGCGTCAGGGCGCAAATTGCGGCGCGATTTGATTGAGGTTTTCGTGTCGCAAACGCGACATAGACGGAACGCGTGGATCTACGTTTTGGCGCGTTACGTGGTCGCGTTGCGGCGTTCACGGTGCTCGACGGACCGTGGGGGGCGTTGAAATGCTGCTCGACGGTTCGCGAAGCTGTCGGCGTGCTCCCGTGTTGTCGCGTTTTCGGGCACGGGCACGGACTCGCCTACGGGGAGCGAGGTTAGATGCTGTAGCGGAGGGCGGTGGGGGAGGAGGCCGTTTGTTGGCGTTGGACCATGTCGGCTAGCGTGGTGCCTTCGAGGACCGCGACGCTGGCGGCATGGGCTTCGCGGAGGGCGAGGCGGACGCCGCAGGTCGCTTCGTCTTTGCAGCCTTCGCAGCGGCGGTAGGCGGTGCGGCTCAGGCAGGGGACCGGAGCGATGGGACCGTCGAGCACGCGCACGATCGAAGCGAGCGTGATGGTGTCTGGGCTCCGCGCGAGCAAGTAACCGCCGCCGCGACCCTTACGGCTGCGCACGAAGCCGTGCTGCTTCAGCTCGGCCAGGATCGCCTCTAAAAACTTTTTGGGGATCTCTTCGCGATCGGCGATCTCGGCGATCAACATCGGTTCGCCCGCAGGGTGTGACGCCAAGAGCGCCAACGCCTTCAGGGCGTACTTGGTCTTCATCGTGATCAAGCGGCGGTAGCTTAGTGTGGCTCGCCCCTCGGCCGCTTCGCGTAGTTGCGGCACCCCCTGAAAGATTCTTTCAACGGACCACTCGGAATAATTTTCAAGTGTTGAATATTATTGAAGTTTGTCGCCGTCAAGCCCTGGCATGGGGCGTGCTGAGGAGGCATCCCATGCAGACCGAGCCGGCAGCTTCCGACCTACGATGAAGCAACATGTCGGACGGAACCATCCCTTCGCTCGCCGCCGCTCACCTGCGGCTCGGGCGGGCAGCCGTCGGCATCTACCTGGCTGCGTCCGCGCTGGCGCTGGCGCTGCTGGTGGCGTTTCTGTTGACCGAGCTGTCGCACGACGAGGACGAGCTGCGCAAGCAAGTCGTGCTGGAGGCCGACGATCGCGCTCACGCCTTGCTCGGTCACCTCGACTTGTTGACCCGCGAGCTGCAGCGCTTGGGGCTCCGCTCCGAAGTGGACTTGCTCGATCAAAACCTCGAGCCGGAGCGCAGCCTGCTCGAGCTGTCACATGGGGGCAGCACCTTCTTCAACTTGGGCGTGGCCATCGTGGGCATTGACGGCAAAGTGGTGTGGGCAGAGCCGAAGCCCTTCATGCCGGTAGGCCGATCGCTCGTCGGCGAGCGCTGGTACGGCGATCTCGAAGCCGCGCGCACGTCGCGTGTGTTTGCAGTCGATCCCGATCGACCCGACGACGCGACGCTGTTCGTTGCCTCGCCGGTCGTGCGCGACCATCGTTATCAAGGCGCGCTGGTGGGCGGCATCGACCTCGCCAAGAGCGGCGAGCTGACGATCGCGGATCGCTCCATCTCCGGCGCCCGCATTATCCTGGCCGAGCGCGGCAAGGTGGTGTTCCCGGCGCGCCCGCCGAGCTTCGCGAAGGGGCCGGAGTGGGAGCGCCTGTTTGCCCAAGAGCACGACGGCTTCCTCGCTACGACCAACTTCGACGGGCATACCAGCGTGCTGGGCGGCTCGCCGGTGGGCGACAGCGACCTCACGCTGGTGATGATGGTCGACGAAGACACGCTCTACAACGGCGCGCGCCAGCGCCTACGCTCACGGCTGCTGATCGGCCTGGTGCTCGCAGTGGCTCCGCTGGTAGCGCTCGTCGCGCTGCTGCGCCATTCGCTGCGCATCTTTCGCCGCGGCGAGGAGCAAGCCATGCGTGAGGAGCGCCTGCACCGCGTCGGTGAGGCGGCCAACTTGATCGCGCATGAAGTGAAGAACTCGCTCAACGGCATCCGCATGGCGGCTGAGCTCGCTTGCGCCGGCGGGGCGAACGACGGACGCGCTGCGCGCGCTTTGGCCGAGCTGCGTGGTGAGATCGAGCGCCTCACCAACTTCACCGGTGAGCTCATGGCCTTCTCGAAGGGCATCAAACCCAGGCCGGTGCGGCTCGATCTGAACGACTTTGCCAACACCGTGTGCGAGCTGTTCGAAGCTCAGGCGCTCGAGGCGGGCGTCAAGCTGCAGCTAGAGCGCGCACCTGCGCCGGTGTGGGTATCGGCAGATCCGCAGCTGCTGCGGGTGGCGGTGTCCAACCTGCTGACCAACGCGCTCGAGGCGCTCGCCACGCGCAGCTTGGCGAATTCCCCGGGCCTGGTCCGGCTCACCGTCGAGGAGCGCGGCGGCAGCGCCGCGCTGTGTGTTTCGGACAACGGCGACGGGGTCGCGTCCAGCGTCCGCGGGCAGCTGTTCGAGCCGTTTCAGTCCGGTAAGGCGAGCGGCGTCGGGATCGGGCTGGCGCTCGGCCGTCGCATCGCGCTCGCCCACGGCGGCGACCTCGCGCTCGAAGGCGCCTCGGTCGGGGCGAGCTTCGGCCTGACATTGCCCAGGGAAAACTCATGAAAGCAAGCGTTCTGATCGTTGACGACGAGCGCATATTTCGCGTGCTCGCAGAAGAGGCGCTGGCGTCGGAGGGCTTCGAGGTGAGGCACGCCGCCAACCTGGCCAAAGCGCGCGAGGAGCTGGCGCGCACGCTGCCCGATGTGGTCGTGCTCGATCGCCGGCTGCCAGACGGCGACGGCTTGCAGCTGCTCGGTGAGGAGCGCAGCGCTGGGCGCGATGGCCCGCTGTTCGTGGTCGTGACGGCATACGGAGACATTCAGAACGCCGTCGATGCCGTGCAAGCCGGCGCAGTCGACTACCTCACGAAGCCAGTGCAACCCACCGATCTGGTGATGAAGCTGCGCAAGGTGCTCGAGGTGCGAGGCTTGCGTGAACGGCTGGCCCGCGCCGAGAGCCAACCGGAGAGCGCGACCGAACAACTGAGCCCGCAGCTCCGAGAAGCGATGGAAACCCTCCGCCGCGTCAGCCACAGCCCTTGGACACCGGTCTTCATCTTGGGCGCTTCGGGCTCCGGCAAGCAGTACGCGGCCGAGCGGCTGCACGCGATGACGCACGCCGCGCGCGGCCACGATGCCCCTTTCATCGACGTGAACTGCGCGGCCTTGCCGGCCAGCCTGGTCGAGAGCGAGCTGTTCGGTCACGAGCGCGGCTCCTTCACTGACGCCAAGAGCTCGCGGCGCGGTTTGATCGAGATGGCCGACGGCGGCACGTTGTTCTTGGACGAGATCGGCGAACTGCCCGAAGCCTCGCAGGCGAAGCTGCTGAAATTTCTCGATTCGATGCGCTTTCGCCGAGTCGGCGGTGAACGCGAGCTGGAGGTTTCGCTGCGCGTGATCGCCGCGACCAATCACGATATCGAAGCGCTCGTGAAGGCCGGGCGCTTTCGCGAAGATCTGTTCCACCGTCTGAGCGTGTTCGTGGTGCAGGTGCCGCCGCTGCGCGCACGCCGCGAGGAGGTGCCGCACCTGGCGCAGGCCTTTTTGCAGCAGGTGGCGCGCAAGCTCAACAAGCGCGTCGACAGCATCTCGCCAGGCGCGCTGGCCATGCTCGAGGGCTACGACTTTCCCGGCAACGTGCGCGAGCTCCGCAACATCATCGAGCGCGCCGTGATCCTCGCTCAGGGCAGGCAGCTCGGTGTGGACGACCTAGTGCTGCGCGCCACCGCTGGCCGCGCCGAGCCAGTCAGCTTTTTTCGCGTCGAGGTACCGAACGGCAAGGCCCCGCCGACCATGCTCGAGCTGGAGCAGGCCTACGTGATGCGTGTGCTCGAGCACATGGGTGGCCGCCGCATGGCAGCCGCACAAGCGCTCGGTATCTCTTACCCCACCTTCCTGAAGCGCCTCCGCGAGCTGGGCCTCAGCTCCGAATAGCTGGGTTATTCGGCTTCGCGGACGGCGGCGGCTTCGTAGAGCTCGCGGGCGCTTTCGTCGCCGGGGGCGAGAGCTTGAGCCTGGCGAGCTTCGAGCAGGGCGTCGTGGCGACGGCCTTCGGCGAGCAGGAGCCAGCCGAGGGTGACGTGAAATTCGGGGCCGAATTCGTCGCCGTAGGCGCGTGCGCGGTCGAAGGCGCAGATGGCGTAGTGGTATTCGCCGCGCGCTGCGGCGGCGCGGCCGAGGCCAGTCACGATGCCGACGTCGTCCGGCGCGAGGTTTACGGCGGCGCGCCAAGCATTGAATGCGTCGGGGTGCTCGAGGCGCTCGCCGACGATGGCGAGTGTCGCTGCCGCGAGCGCCGAAGCGGGTTGAGCGCGCACGGCGTTCATGGCTAGCCGCAAGGCGTCGTCACGCTCGCCCACGCTGATCGCGATGCGCGACAAGCCGGTGAGCGCGCGAGCGTCCGAGGGCTCGAGCTCGCGCGCCTGGAAGAACGCGCGCGCCGCGATGTCGCCCGCGCGCTCGGCCATGGCTAGCTCGCCTTGCGCCAACAGCACTTCGAGCGCGAGCGCTTCGCGCTCGGTGCGCAAGCCCTCGAGTAGCTCGCGCGCTTCGCGAAATTGCCCAATTTGTGCGAGCTCTCCGGCTTGCTCCAAGCCCAGCACTGCGACGTCCTCGATGCGGCGCGCAACGCAGGCTACGAAGGTGCCGCTCTCGCAGATCCAGCCTTCGACGGTGAAGCCGGCGCGCGTCAACACGGCGCCCAAATCTTGCCGAGTGAAGGCGCGCCGGGCAGGTGCGGTCAGGCGCTGCGCCAGGTGCGCAGCCGGCTCGGCGACGAGCAAGCTGCCCCCTGGTGCCAGGCAAGCGCGCACGTGACGCAAGAAGAGCTCCGGCTCGGCGACGTGTCCCAGCGTGTCGGCCACGACGGCCGCGCCCATGTCGGTCACACCGGCAGGCGGGGCCGTGCACAGGTCGGCCTCGATGACGCGCGCGCCAGGCGCATATTCGCGCAAGAAGTCGACGGCCGAATGCTCGATGTCGACGGCCACCACCTCGCGACCCGACTCGAGCAGGCAGCGGGCACCTTCGCCAGCGCCGGCGCCGGCGTCGAGCACCGGACCTCGAAAGTTCAAATCCTCG
>JBEHXA010000227.1:0-10935 GCA_048498935.1 Myxococcota bacterium | reverse complement strand
CGTCCGGCCGTTTGCCGCGGGCCAGCCCGGCGGCCACGCGCTGCACGTTGGCCGAAACGAAGCTCAGGTAGAGCTGGAGCGCGTCGCGGTCGCCGAGGCGTACATGCTTGAAGAAGGCCGCGCCGGTCCCGACGCCATAGCCGCGCATCAACTTTTGAGATGCCTCACCAGGGGCGCGAACGCCCAGGTGGTCGACCACTACCTCGGTAGCGTTGACGACCTTGAAGCCACCACGCAGCACTCGAAACAAGAGGTCGGGCTCGCCGCCTGAGCGCAGCGGCGCCCCTGCGCCCAGCATTGGATCGAACTTACCGACGCGCGTCACTACTTCCCGCCGCAAAGCGAGGTTGGCGGTGATGCCCCAGTCCGATCCGAACGGCGGGTAGCTGCCTCGCCACTCGCGCGTGTGCGGCTCGAAGCTCTCCGTAAAGCCCAGCGGCAGCAGCTCCTCCGGCACTCGGACTCGGCCGCAAACGACGCTCGCTTCGGGGTCGTCGACGAACACCTGGGTGAGCTTCGCAATCCAATCCGGCGCGACCCGACAGTCGTCGTCGGTGAACGCGACCACGTCGCCGGTGCTGAGCTCGATGCCGAGATTTCTTCCGTTGGTAACGCCGCGCGCTGCGGACTTCACGTAGCGCAGGCGCGCGTCGCTGACGTTCGAGAGCGCGTCGCGCGTTTCATCGCCGTCGCTCTGGTCGGCGACGACCAGCTCGATGAAGCCCGGGTTGGCGAGGATGGTCTCGACACAGGGCAGCACGTGCTGGCCGCGATTGCGCGTCGCCAGGACGACCGAGACGCTCGGCGCTGGCGGCGCTGCGGCGAGCGGAGTTGCGCGCTCGGTGTGAGTCACGTGGGCCACAGCATCGCACGAATGCGGCGGAGTCGTCACGGCGCTTTCCCCGCCGTGCATTCTCGGATAGTAGCTAGCCCTCCCCATGAAGGTCCTAGTCACCGGTCACCTGGGTTACATCGGCGTCGAGATGGTGGGCGTGCTGCGTGACGCTGGTCACGAGGTCGTCGGCCTGGACACCGGGCTCTTCGACGGCTGCGACTTCCTGCTCCAACCGGACAACGTGCCGGAGCTACGGGTCGACCTCCGCGACGTGACGCCCGAGCACCTGAAGGGCTTCGACGCGGTTGCTCACCTGGGTGCGCTCTCGAACGATCCGCTCGGTGATTTGAACCCGCAGATCACCTACGACATCAATCAACACGCCTCGGTGCGCCTGGCGCGTGCCGCCAAGGCGGCCGGTGTGAAGCGCTTCCTCTTTTCCTCGTCGTGCAGCCTGTACGGCGCGGGCGCGACCGGGTACCTGGACGAGAACGCGGCGTTCAATCCCGTCACGCCCTACGGCGAATCCAAGATTCGGGTCGAGCAAGAGCTGGCCAGCCTGGCCGACGACACGTTTTCGCCCACCTACCTACGGAACGCCACGGCTTACGGCGTGTCGCGTCGTTTGCGCGCGGACATCGTGGTCAACAACCTGGTCGGCCACGCCTACACGACCGGCAAGGTGCTGATGCAAAGCGATGGCACGCCCTGGCGCCCGCTCGTGCACATCCGCGACATCATGCTCGCCTTCCAGTGCGTGCTCGCCGCGCCCAAGGACGTGATTCACAACCAAGCCTTCAACGTCGGGCAGACGAAAGAAAACTACCAAATCCGCCAGGTGGCGCAGATGGTCGCGGAGGTCGTGCCGAACTGCGAGCTCAAGTTCGCCGACGGCGCGAGCGCGGACCTTCGCAACTATCGCGTCGATTTCAAGAAGATCGAGACCACCCTGCCGGGTTACTCGCCCAAGTGGACGCTGCGCCAAGGCATCGAAGAGCTGTATGCCGCCTACCAGCGCCTCGGCTTGACGAAAGAGGATTGGACCGGCGCGCGCTACTACCGGCTGCCGACCATCAAGGCGCTGCTCGCCAAGTCGCAACTCGACGCACAGCTCCGGCGCATCTGACCCGGCTCGAATCGGTGCAGGCCCCGCCCAACTCGCAAAGCGAACCGGCCGCTCCCTCAGCCGAGGCCGCTGCCCCCGCCGTGGTGACGGGTGACCAGCGCTCGCTGGTGAAAAACACCGCGTATCTGTTCCTGGCGCAGGTGGCCACGGTTCCGCTGTCGATCGCTGCGGCCGCGCTGATCGGGCGTTATCTCGGCCCGGAGATGATGGGCTACACGTACGTTGGCGGCACTGCCTGCGGCTTTGCGGTCCTGCTGCTGGAGTGGGGCCATCAAGGAGCGCTACCGGCGCTGGTGGCGCGCGATCGCCCGGGAGCGCCTGCCTACCTGGGCACCAGCCTGCTGTGGCGCTTCACGATGGCCCTGCTGCTCGCCGTCGGGCTCGCCATCTACTGCCAGGTGATGGGTTACGCCGCGATGCAAAAGTGGGTGGTGGCGCTGATGTTCCCAGCGTCGCTGCTCGCCTCGTGCGGCGGCGCCATCAAGGACACCATCCGCGGCTTCGAACGCACCGACATCCCCGCCGTGGCTCAAGTCGGTCAGCAGGTGCTGGTGGTGTGCGCGATGCTACCGATCTTGCTGCTCGGGGGCGGCTTGAAGTCGGTGCTGCTGTCGTCGCTCAGCGTAGCAGCGGTAACCCTGATTGCGCTGCGCCTCGCGCTGCGTGGTTTGGGGCTGAAGCAGCTGCGCTTCGAGCGCAGCGCGCTAAAGCAGCTGGTCATACTGGGGACGCCGTTCGTCTTCTTCGACTTTGCGATGGCGATCTTGCCGATCATCAACGCGAGCTTCCTGTCGAAGATGGTGCCGACCGAGGTGATCGGCTGGTACAGCGTCTCGCAGCGGTTGATCGGGTTCATCATCTTCCCGGCCTCGGCCTTGATCGGCGCGCTCTACCCGACGCTGTGCCGGCTGCACCTCGAAGACCAACCCGAGTTCGTGCGCGTGACGCGCGAGGCGTTGACCAACGTGGCGCTGATTGCGGTGCCGGCAGCCGTGGGCTGCGGGCTCTTTCCGGAGCTCGGCGTGATGATCTTCGGCAGCGTCAAGTTCGCGGGCGCCATGTCTCACCTGCGGTTGATGTCGCTGTTCGTTTTCTTGGTCTACTTCACCATGCCGCTCGGCAGCGCGATTTTGGCCTGCAATCGCCAGCGCGCCTGGGCACTGGTGCAGAGCTCCTGCATCTTGGTCAGCGTGGTCGGCAGCCCCTTGCTGATCCCCTATTTTCAGAAGCAGATGGGCAACGGCGCGCTCGGCACGTGCGTCACGCTCATCGCCAGCGAAGCCTTCGTAGTGATGTGCGGGCTCATCCTGGCGCCGCGCGGCATCGTCAACGCCGAGCTCGTAAAGTCACTGCTGCTCGCGGCGCTCTCGGGCGTCGGCATGGCGGTGGTCGCCTGGTTCACCAAGCCCTTCTCGCTCTTTCTGGCCGTGCCGGCGGCGCTCGCGACCTATGCGGTCGTGGCCTACTTCACGGGCGCCATCAAGCCGCACACCATCGACATGCTCAAAGGCTTCGTGCAACGTAAGCTTCGACGCCGCTGAGCGCGGCGTCGCTATTCGCTGCCAGCTTTCGCGAGCGCCGGCTTTTGAAGCAGCTGCTTGGCTCGAGCAGCCAGGTAGAGCGCAGCAACCAGCGCGCCCGTGGCCAGCACTGCCTTCGAGACCAGCGGCGCCACGAGACCCTTCAGCTGCGGCAGCCACAAGACGGCCAAGGCATAGCCAAACGGCAACGCTCGCACGACACGGAGCTGAGCTGGCGACAGCGCTCGCACGCGCTCGCGCAAACCCTCCGGGCACGCCGCGGCTGCGGCCGCCCAGCCACAAAACGCCGCATAAGCCACGACATTGTCGGCCACCCGGATGTCGAAGAGCATCCAAACGCCCAGGTGGAACAACGCGCCGATCGCACAAGCGACGCGGCACCACGAGCGTCGAAAGCACGCCAGGCAAAAGCCCATCTCCCAAAGCACCGTCGCCACATCGCCGACCTTCCACAGGCTGGCGGGCATGTGCTCCCACGCCAAGCCTGCTGCCAGGGTTGGCCGCTCGTAGACGAAATAGTTCCAGAACAGGTGATAGCGGGTACCGAGCGTGCTCAGGCCAAGCCAGCCGCCCTTCGCCTTGGCGGCGCCAGCCGTGAGCAACGCTAGGCCAACCAGCAGAGACAAGATCGCAAGCAGCCAGGCATGACGCCGCAGCGCGCTCTGGTCACGAGGCTTGCCCGCATCGACCGACATTGCGCTCCCCCACCCGGAGCCAGCCAAGATGAGCGCGATCCAGATCACCAAGCCTTCGTCGACCTTGCCGTCTGCGAAAGCGAACGAATCCACCGCCACGAGCGATAGCGCGAGCCCAACCGACGCAAGCGCAGTGCGATAGCCAATCAGCACGCAGCAGGCACAAAGCAGCGCCGCCGCGTTGAGCGCGACCATCAGCCCATGTCCGGGAAAGTCGGTAAAAAACGCCGCGAGGCTATAGGTCGGCGAATACGCGGCCTGCGGCAGGCGCCAGAGCCCCATCGGCAAGGCGTTCAGCAGCACGTAGCCGGCGAAGAAGATACGGTAAAGCGCGAGGTCGTCGGCGCCCGTCCGATACTCCTCGAATAACCAGCGATCAAAACTGCGCAGGAGAAGCCGCATGGAGGGAAAGCTCGAAGGTCCCGGTGGATGAGCGCGCCTGCTTGCTGCGCGTGGGGTTCTGCGTGACGTCGTAGGCGTACTCGTCCGAGTACCAACGGACAATCAAGCGCTCTGGCTCGACGCCGGGCCGGCGAGCACGCGCGACGTCGCGGGCCCAGCGCCTGAGTGACTCCACGTGCCGCGGCTCATGCCGCGCGACGCGTGCCAGTCGATAGCCCGGGAAAAGCCAACTGGGGGGCTCGAGCTTGCCTTCGGGAGCGCGGCGCGCCTCGGCGTCGGAACCGACCACCGAGAGCATGCTGTTCGCGAGCGTGGGTCGGTGCCCGGCCGGAACGTCCGGAAACAACTCGGCCAGCGAGAGCGCCACTTCGGTCCCGTCCGCGTAGCGAATGCTGGCGTTGGGCACGGCGATCGAGACGCTTTCGCTGCTGGTAGGCCCGGCCCAGCCGAAGCGCGGCATCATCAACGCCGGGTACGGCTCCTCGGCCTTACCGACGAAGGCCATCTGCGCCATGAACGCCAGCACGATGGCCGCGGTCAGCAGGCGCACGCGCGCGCGCTGGGCGTCGGTCTCCGGCGCGAGCACAGCCTCCTTGCTCGCGGCCTCGGTCTTCATTCGATGACGATCACGTCGCCGGTGCGCAGCGGAAAAGCCGACGCTCCCTGCTCGTTGCGCAAAATCGACTCCCACGTGAAGCGAATGCGCTTGTAGGTGGGATACGGGCGCAGCACGAAGATGCGCGAGGCGTTGGCGAACTCGCTCGGCCCCCCTGCCTGAGCCATGGCGTCGATCAGGCGCGCCGGCGGCTCGAGCGTGATCGAGCCGATGCGGCTCACCTCACCTACCACCGTGACCGAGATCGGAAGCGCGGAGGTGACGTTGACCGTGACCTTGGGCGACAGCACGAGCTGCTTCAGCCGCTGCTCGAGCTCACGAGCCAGCTCCACCGGCCGCTTGCCCGCCGCCACGACCTCACCGACGAGCGGCATGGCGATCTTGCCGTCCGTGCGGATCTTGCCCTCGACGGATTGCCCCTCTTGCTCGTAGACCGTGATCTTGATCGTGTCGCCGGGGCCAATCACGTAGTCGTCACCGCTGCCACCTCGCTCCGAAGCGGGCATCTCTGCGTACCAAACGTATTGGCCGGGGCCGGCGCAGCCCGCGACCAGCAGAGCCAGCCCCGCGCACGCGGGATAGAGCAATGCGCTACGGAGCGAGCGTCCAGCGTTACGAGCGATCAGGGGGAGAGCCACGTTGGGCGCATGCTAGAGCGCTCCAGGCCAAGAGGAAATACGTTCCGCTTGCCGCGCGCGCGACAGTCTCGTAATGCCGTGCTGTGACGCTGGGCCTCGGTCTCGATGCGCTGCTGCTGCTCCTCGGAATGCCGGTGTTGCTGGCTGCGGCGTACCTGCTGCTAGCAACCCTGCTTTCGGCGCGCCTCCCCGTGCCCACGCATGACGGCAGCTCGCGCCGTTTTCGCTTCGTCGTGCCGGCCCACAACGAGAGCGCCGGCATCGCCGACACGGTGGCCAGCCTGAAGAGCGTCGACTACCCGCCCGAGTCGTTCGAGGTGGTGGTGGTCGCCGACAATTGCACGGACGACACCGCCGACAAGGCGCGCGCCGCCGGCGCCAACGTCATGGTTCGTAACGACAGCACCAAGCGCGGCAAGGGCTACGCGCTCGACCACGCCTTCTCGGCCACGCCGCCGGAAGTGGACGCCGTCGTCGTGATCGACGCCGACACGTTGGTCTCCCCCAACTTGCTCCGCGCTTTCGCTGCTCGCCGTGAGCTCGGCGCGCAAGCCATGCAGGCGGACTACGCCGTGCGCAACCCGAACGCAGCGTGGCGTACGCGCTTGGTAGCGATCGCTTTCGGCGCGTTTCACATCGTGCGCTCGCGAGCGCGTGAACGCCTGGGGCTGTCGTGCGGGCTACGCGGCAACGGCATGTGCTTCGCCATGTCGCTGCTCCGTGAAGTGCCGCACCGCGCCTACTCGGTGGTGGAAGACGTCGAGTATGGCCTCCGGCTCGGCGAGAGCGGCTACCGCGTGCACTACACGGACGAAGCGCACGTGTGGGGTGAGATGGTGACCACCAGCGCTGCCGCCAACACCCAGCGCCGTCGCTGGGAAGAGGGCCGCAAGGAGCTGGTCGCCAAAAATGCGCGGCGCCTACTGCGCGCCGGCCTGTCTGGAGGCGATCGCGTGCGCCTCGATCTGGCCTTCGATCTGCTGATCCCGCCGCTGTCGAGCATCGCGCTCGGCCTCGTTTTCGCCGAAGTGTTGGCGCTGGGGCTGGTGCTCGGCCTCGGAGCACCAGGCCTCGCAGCAGCCGCCTTCGGCCTCGGCCTCAGCTCGGTGGGCGCGTACGTGCTGCGCGGTTGGATGCTCTCGGGCACGGGCCTGCGCGGCCTGCTCGATCTCGCCCTGGCCCCCGTCTACGTCGCCTGGAAAGTCGCCCTCAAATTCCGCAAGCCCCCCCGCGCCACCTCCGAATGGGTCCGCACCAAACGCGAAGCCGGCGACACCCCTCCTTGAACGCGAGGGGCGAGCTTCTCTGGGTTCGAGCCGTTCGCTGACTCGGGTTCGTAGCCCATGACCTCAACTCCCGCCGTCACGGACGAGCTGTCGCGCGAGCGACTCGTGCCGCGTCGCATCACGTCGAGCGACCGCGCGACTTTGGCCGAAGTCTTGTTCCGCGGCCAAGCGGTTGTGGGCCGCACAACGCAGCGTCACGTTCGATGCCGCGTGCGCTCCTCCTTTCGCAAAGGGCTCGAGGTGGTGAAGCTCCAAGTAGCGCGTTTCGCAGCAGCGCAGGCCACGCGAGTCTACGTAACTGCAGCGCCCCGCGTCACGCTCGTAAGCCTCGCGTTGTAACGCCGCCGGGATGTGCCGACTGGGCTCACCAGCACCGCGCCGGCGCGGTTGGGTCCTCGTCTCACCGTCATCCGGTTGGACCGGTGCGGCTTGCTCCCCCTCTGGGCGGGGCTTCCGCGGCGTCCGCGCCTGGGCGCCAACCGCAAACTTTCGCTTCTCGAGTGAGGCGACGAGCAGCTTCATCGCCTCGAGATGCAACTCGCCAAGTGACATACCCGGCCGCTCGCGCGCCATGAGCGCTTTCGCGCGCTCCAGCAGCTGCACATGCTCTTCGACCGTCTCGAATTGCAGTTGATAGCGCTGCGGGCTCGTCACAGGTGGCATGTCCACTGGCACCGGACCGACTGGCAGCTCCGCATCAGGCGTCCCGCCATCAGGTGTCCCGCCATCAGGTGTCCCGCCATCAGGTGTCTCGCCATCAGGTGTCTCGCCATCAGGTAGCTCACCTTCCGCTGTTTCGTCGTCACTTCTCCGTTCCGCGGTCGCGCCGTGCACTTCTTCGCTCGCCCAGTCACTCGGCCGCGCGCCAGCGGAGAGTTCGCGCACTCGCGGGCAAAGCGACTCCACAAACTGCACCCACGTGGGATTTCGCAAGCTCCGCATCATTTCTGGACCGAGCGGCTGCACCACGTCGGGCACTCCAGGCAGCGGATTCAGCTCGCGGATCAGCTTGGCGAGCTCCTTCTTGGTGCGGAAGCGAGCTCGCCCCAGCACCTCCGCGTGATTTTCCAGCGTGAGATGGGGCCCAATCATGAGCAGGCCCGTCAAGTGCAGCTCCCCCGCCGCCACCGCATCGAGCAACGCCGGGAATTGTTTGACGAATCGCGCGGCTCCCGAGCGCCGCGCCGCCGCGTCCTCAGAAAAGCGCAGCTCGTAGATGCAGTAGGTGTAGAGGCTCGCGCAGCTCCGCGTGCGATGCGTACCGCGCACCTCGACCTCCGCCAGGTGCATCAAGAGCGCCGCGAGCAATTGATTGGTCTTGCCGACCAGCCGCCGCGTGCTCGCCAGCAACTCGTCGTCGGTCAACTGAGCCAAGCTCGCCATTCCGCCCGGCGTGAGTTGCGTCACGCTTTCACGCTTCGGAAGCACTTGTGCGGCGTGAGTCATACGCCACGCTACACCCGCAATTTTCTGATGCTCAGGACGCGGCGTAGCAGCCCTTCAGCACTCGAAATGAGCTTTCAAGCAACGCACGCTTCGCCACGGCAACAGCATGTCACCTAACGCTTCCAGAGCACGATTTATGCTCGAAACGCGCATCGCACACGCTGCCGTCGAAATTTGTGTCAACAAGAATATGAGCGAATCTCAAAGCGAATGAATGGCCGTGCTGCTTCGCCGCACAGGCCTCGCCGCCAATGCACCGGCTGCTCGCGCAATAAGCCCGATATTTCATCACGCAGCGGACGCGGCCTCATCGCCGAGCTGCGACTCGAGAATCGCGGCTTCGCTGAGAACAGACTCGTACCAGTTCGCGGCCGCGCAGGAACTCGACAACGCGCAACGAATTCATGCGGCTCGCGCTCGCCCCGCTTGCGAGCGATACCCGGCCACCAGCGGTGCGCGCAGCTCCCGTCGAGGCTGCCCGCGCAGCGGGCACCCGCAGGGCACCGGCCTCGACGGGAGCGAGCACACCGCTAGGCTCAACCTCACTCGAGCAACCTGCGACCACGTCTGCCGTACGTACGTAGCTTGAACACGGCGCAATCCATCGCTCAAACCTCTCGAAGCCGGGCCCAGGGCACCGCTGCTGATGATCGTTCGTGCCGCCACGTGCCCCACGTCGTTGGTCCAAGAGTCCGGGCCAGATGCGTAGAATCCCCGCCGGCTGCGGCTTGGCAGCCCTTGCTACTACTGATTGAGTAGCTGTTCGTACGCCGCGACGGCCTCGGTCGTCATGCGTTGGGCGTTGAAGTAGTCGAGGACGCGTGCGCGGCCGTAGTCGCCCATTTGGCGGCGGCGTGCCGGGTCGCGCAGGAGCGCCACGATGTTGCTGGCCAGAGCGGGGATGTCGTACGGCGCCGAGAGCAAGCCTGCGCGGCCGTGCTCGACGACCTCGGGCGTGCCGCCGTTGTCGAGCGCGACTACCGGTCGGCGCATCGCCATCGCTTCGAGAAAGACGAGCCCGAAAGGCTCTTCGAAGCTGGGCAAGGTGAACACGTCGCAAGCCGCCATGATGCGCGGCACGTCCGAGCGCTTGCCCGTGAAGATGACGTGCTCGAACACACCCAGGCGCTGAGCGAGCGCTTTCAGCTCGGCCGTGAACGAACCCTGATGCAGGTAGGCTTCGTCAGCGCCCACGATCAGCAGCTTGAGCCCCGGCACCTCGGCGCGCGCGACCGCGAAGGCTTCGATCAGCTCGCGTTGCCCTTTCCACGAGAAGAGCCGCGACACCGAAGCAATCAACGGCGCGTCCGGGGCAATCCCCAGCTCGCTGCGCAGCGGCTGCCCGTCGGTTTCGGGATCCCAATTGGCCACGTCCACGCAGTTGAGCACCGTGTAGATCCCCGCAGAACGGCCCATGCCCGCGACGGTGCTGGTGACGTAGCGCGAGATGCTGAAAATAGCGTCGGCCGTGCGCACCGCCCATTTGGCCGGGGCGCTGTAGTGCTCCGACCATTTCACGTGCACGTGCACCACCGACTTGGCGCCGGTCACTTTGCCCAGCAAGACGGCAGTCACGGCGTCACGCGGGTGGTCGCCGCCGTGGATCACGCGAATGCGATTCGCGCGCACGTAGCGCTCCAGGTCCACCAAGTCTTTCGGGAACGCGCGCGCGCGTCGCAGGCTCGCCCAAAGCTGAGCCACGCTACGGCGATGCACGCTGGGCATGAAGTGCGTCGGGCGGAGCCGTAGGTCCGGCACCTGTCTGAGGGCGCGCAGCGACTCGGGCTCCTGGCCATTCTCGGCAGCGACGCAGGCGGCGTGAACCTCGAAGCGGCTACGGTCGAGGTGCCGCATCAAGTGAGAGTGAATGAGCGCATCGGCGCCGAAGGACTCCTTCGACTGCAGGAACAGGACGCCGACCTTCTCTGACACGCTCGCACCATATAGCAGCCGATCGCCCGTTGGCCTATGCTGCGAATATGGGACAGTCCTCCGAGCCCGTCGGCGGCTCCTCGGCCACGTTTGCCTCCGAGCTCGTCAAGCTGCTGGTCCAGGTAGCCTGGGCGGATCACGACGTGGCAGGTGCCGAAGCCGACGCGCTGATTTCATTCGCTCGCCGGAGCGGGCTCGGCCAGGTCGAAGTCGAGCAGCTTTCGGCCATGCTCGCCGGGCGCGCGCCGCTCGCGCCGCCCAACCTCGCGATCCTGAAGCCGCGCCGCACCGAAGTGCTGCGTGCCGTAAAGGAGCTGCTCCTGTCCGATCTCGAGCTGGCCGAAGAGGAAGAAGAGCTGCTGTCTCAGATCGCCACGCTGCTCGGTTGAGCGTCGCGCTGCCCGGCGTCGGGCAGCGC
>JBEHXA010000226.1:0-10935 GCA_048498935.1 Myxococcota bacterium | reverse complement strand
GCCACCTCATGACCAGGCAGCAGACCAAGGCGCGCATCGCCATGGCGCTGGGCGGTCGCGTCGCGGAAGAGGTCGTGTTCAACGAGATCACCACCGGCGCGCAAGACGACATCAAGCGCGCGACGCGCTTGGCGCGTGCCATGGTGTGCGAGCTCGGCATGACCAAGCGCCTCGGCCCGGTCGCCTACGGCGAAAACGAAGAGAGCGTGTTCTTGGGTCGCGAGATGACTTCGCGCCGCGAAGATTATGCGGAGACGACCGCCACCGAGATCGACCAAGAGGTGCGTAGCATCGTCGATGAGCAGTACGCGATCGCCCTGCAGGTGCTGAGCGACAACCGCGACAAGCTCGACGCCTTGGCGACGGCCCTGCTCGAGCGCGAAACGCTCGACTCGTCGGAAATCGAGGCCGTGCTCGCTGGTCGCGACCTGCCCCCGCGCCAGCGCGCCATCATCCCGACCTGGAGCGAAAAGCGTAAGGACAAAGCCGAGAAGCGGCGTCCTGCGTCAATCTTCGGCGCCCCGAAGCCTGCTACTTCTGGGACCTGAGGTCCCAGAAGTACTGGGGTTTGTATTTTGCGTAGGGCTCCGCATTCGGGGCCCTGCGTCGAGCTCTGAGACGCTGTACCGCTGGGCGCGACCGCTCGCCGTTCACCGAACGCTGATGGCCTTGGTGCCCTTGGTGTCCGCTCCCGGGGCGACGTAGCCGACGGCTCCGGGACGGCTGGAGAAGAATTGGACGACCTTGGCGTCGGAGTCCAGCTCCGGATGCGGGATGTCGCGTCCGGAAAAGATGCGCTGCGTCCAGTAGCTGCGCACCGCTGCCACCGACCGCTTCAGGACATCCTGCGAGAACGCTTTGCGCGCCCCTGAATCGGGACGTTGGTCCACCGGCGTCAAGGCCTCTCCATCGGGCCAGCGTGACGTCTTCTTCAAGAAGGCATCCGCCAAGAACGCGCGGTCGAGCGTCGTCGCTGCGTTGGCAGGATGGACGATCACCTGGTAGTCCGGCGAAGTCGCCGCTGTCGCTACGGATGCTGCGCAGGCCACTACCAAGAGCAGGACGGAGCGCAGCATCATCCGTCGTGGGGCACGCCTCCGGCTGGGTCGCGGAGGGATGGGGCGAGTGAGGGCCGGGCGCATCTGGGTGGCTCAAAAATAGGCGGTAGTTTTGAGCAAGAACGCCGCCCAGTTCAGGGCCAGCTCGTTCAGCGGCTTGTCGTCGTTGAGATTCGGATCGAGCGCGGCGGTGCCGTGCATCCAGTGGCCTTCCAGCTTCACCAGCCAATTCTGATTGACGTCGAAGCGTAGCGTCCCGGCGACGTCGTGCTGGTATGCCGCACGGCCGTGGCGCTCGTCGACGTTCGCGTAGAACCCCGAGTAATAGGCGCCGGGTGTAAGCCAAGGCGTCACGCGGTAAGAGGCCATCACGTAGTAGCGCTCGTTGGTCGTATCCTCCGGCAGCAGCGTCGGTACCTTGCTCTTGAGGTTGGCGATCCAGCGGCTGTATTCGGCCGCGACGAGCAGATCGCCGGCCTGATACTCGGCCGAGGCAACCCAAAGCTTGACGCGGAGCTCGACCGGCAGCTTGCCCATGAAGTCGGCTGGCAGCACGCCCTGCATTTGCAGCAACGAAACGACCGCGGGGTCGATGTTGTACGTCCAGTCGAAGCGCAGCCCTTGGTAGCTGGCACCAACGGAAAGGCCTTCGAGTGGCGTCAGCCACATGAGCCGTCCGCCGTACACATAGGGAACGTCGATGTCCTCGATCGTGATGCCCGCGGAAGCCGCTGGCGCTTTCAAGTCCAGGGTTCCGCCGTATGCGCGGTACTCGAGCGCGCCGCCGGCGCCCACCTTGACGTTACCGTAAAGCTCTCCGCCCGTTTGTGCCAAGAGGTAGTCCCGATTGTTGACCGGGTACACCGACTGCGGCAGCAAGACCGGCACGCGCGCCGCGTCGATGTCGGCGCTATCGTTGTAGAGGCCGAACGGTATCTTGGTGCGGCCGGCTCGAAGCCCGAGAAAATCGCGGAAACGGTAGTCGAGGTAATACCAGTCGAAGCGGGGCTCGTAATTACCGAGCGGCCCCAGCTCATAGGCGAACAGCTGGAGCCCGACGCGGAATTTATCGGTCAGCTGCTTGCTGACGTTGAGGCCCACCTCGGTGAACTCGAAGCTGCCGCGCTTCGAATGGGCCGTCAGGTAGTTGTTCTTCGTGGTCTTGATCGCGCCTTGGCTCACGAAGCCGTGGACTTCGACCAACGCGTCGGTCTCTGCGTCTTGCGCGAGCGCTGGCGAAGACGCCATGCCCACCGCCAGCGTGAGCCCCACCCACCCTAGTGATGCGAGCCTCATGGTTTGCCGGCCTTGGGTACCTCGAAGCGATGCTGCACCAGCTTGACCACGTCCTCGGGCGGTTGTGGTCGAGCCATCAAGTACCCTTGAATCTGATCGCAGCGCAGCAGTCGCAGCAGCTGCGCTTGGGTCGTCGTCTCGACGCCTTCAGCGATGACCTTGAGGTCGATCGAGTGCGCCAGCGAAATGATGGCGGTGACGATGGACATTTGTTGCGGGTCGTCGGCCATGTTGTCGATGAACGAACGATCGACCTTCAACGCGTCGAGCGGTAGCCGGCTCAGGTAACCGAGCGACGAGTAGCCGGTGCCGAAATCGTCGATGGCGACTTGAAGCCCGCGCTCCTTCGCCGCCCGAAGCTTTTCGATGTTGCCGGTCAGGTCGTCCATGAGCACGCTCTCGGTGAGCTCGAGGTCGATGAACCTGCCTGCGTGTGGATACCGAAGCAGCACGTCGTCGATCGACGCCACGAAGTTGCGCTGAGCCAGCTGCAATGCAGAAACGTTGACCGCGACGCGTGGCACGTCGACGCCGGCTTCGAGCCACTCCGCGATTTGTCGGGCCGCCCGCTCGATCACCCAGCGTCCCACCTCCAAGATGAGCTGCGTCTCCTCCAGCACCGGGATGAACGCGCCGGGGGGGACGAGACCGACTTCCGGATTGCGCCAGCGGATGAGCGCTTCCAGTCCCACCATCTCACCCGATTTGAGATCGATCTTGGGCTGGTAGTGGAGCAAGAACTCCTCGTTGGTCAGCGCCCGTCGGAGCTTGGTTTCCAGGCGCAGCTTCTCCGCCACCCGGCTGTTCATGTTGGGCGCATAGAACAGGTAGGGCATGACGCTCTGCTTGGCTTGCTTGAGCGCAGCTTCAGCGTTCGCGAGGAGCACATCCTCCGTCGTCCCGTCCGACGGGAAGAGCGCCAAGCCGGCCTTGACCGATAGGCTCAGCTCGGTGCCGCGAATCGACACGGGTTGTTGAATGGCCGGCAGCAGGACCTGTTCGACCCACTGTGCGGGGTTTGCCTCGTCGCTCACCGACGGCATCACGATCATGAAGGAGTTGCTGTCGAACCGCGCGATCAGGTTTCCGCTCTCAGCGGCACCGCTCAAGCGGCGCGCTACCTCCTTCAGCAGCTCATCGCCGCCAGCGCGTCCGAGGGTTTCGTTGACCTGGCGGAAGCGCGTGACGTCCACGCACACGACGGCCAGCTGTTGGTCGGGGGTGCGATCGGCAAGCTGCCGGGCGAGCTCGGTCGTGAGCAAGGTGCGGTTCGGTAAACCGGTCAGCTCATCGTGGATGGCGAGGTAGTCGAAGCGCGCGAGGCGACTGGCGTGCTCTTTGCGCTGGGTAATGTCAGCCGTGGCACCGACGAGCCGTACTGGCGTTCCCTTCTCGTTCCAAGCAGCCTGGGCGCTGATCTCGAACCAGCGCTGTTCCCCACTCCGATTCTCGGCGCGGAGCTCGAGGCCTCGGAACGGCACGCGTCGGTCCAGGTGGTCGTCCAGGGCGGCGCGGAGTCGCGCTCGATCATCGGGGTGAACGCGCGCCTCGAGCGCGGCAAAGTCTTCGATAGCCGTTTCCCCGATCTTGCCGAGCGCGTCGGAGGCGGGAGAGTAGAGCGTCTCCCCGGTTTGAAGGTTCCAATCGAAGAGGCCGGTGTTGGCTGCGAGGAACGCCAGCCGCAACCGCTCCTCGCTGGTGCGCAGCGCTTCTTGCGTGCGTATCGTCGCGGTGATGTCTTGGGAGATGCCGACGAGGCCCACGAGCTTGCCGTCCGGCGTGCGCACGGCGGCGCGCGTTGTCGCGGACGAGCGGAACGTGCCGTCGGGTAGCTTGTAGTTCAGCACGTCGCGCCGTGGCTCGCCGTCCTGCAAGATCAGGCGCTCGGTGGCTTCGATATCCAGGGCGGTGTCTTGGCCCGGCATCAAGTCCGAGATGCGCTTGCCGAGCACATCGCTTGCTTGCTGCGCGCCAAAGGCATCCAAGAATGCCTGGTTCACGCGCACGTAGCGCTGGTCGATGTCCTTGAAGAAGATTGCATCGGGCATGTTCGTCATCAAGTCGCTGAGCAGGCGCCGCTCGTGCGCGAGCTCCAGGTTGAGGCGAAAGTGCTCTGCGGCGTGACGCATCTTGTGGCGCAAGTCCGCGCTGTCCCACGGCTTGGTCACATAAGCGAAGATCTTGCCTTCGTTGACCGCCCGCACGACGGCCTGCATATCGGCGTAGCCGGTACAAAGAATGCATTGGGCGTTCGAGTGCGGTCGAATCTTGGCGAGCAGCTCGTCGCCTGACATCCGGGGCATGCGCTGGTCAGACATGACCACCGCGATGCTCGGGTCTTGGCTTGCGATATCCAGCGCGCGCTCGGGCTGGTCGGTCGTCGTCACGTCGAAGTCAGATTCGAGCAAGTCCTGCAGGGCTATCAAGACCTGTGGTTCGTCGTCGACGACCAGTATCTTGGGTGGACGACCGCTTCCCTCAGCACGCGTGTATTCCTGCGCCCGTTCAGACATTTTCCGCCAATCACCATTAAGCCACGGCTGACCCTCGGTGGGTAGGGCGACGTTTGCCACCTGTGATTAGTCCTACTGCTCGGACTAGGCGTGGCGTTTTGTGCCAGTGCCTTAGTTACATCCAGCAATAGTTCGCAACACGCTCGTAATGCGCACGTTGTCCGACATCACGATGCCCGCGTGCTCGCGTTGACAAACCACCGAGCACTAGCGACGCTAGTCTGCTGAACCTTCGCGCTGAGTCGCGAAACTCGGGGCGCCGTGCGGGCCAGCTCGCACGCATCGGAAGTGCTTGAAAACTACCTTCAAGGCCAAGCTCATCGCCATATTCGGCGCAGCGCTCTTCGCGCTGCTTGCAGTGTCGCTGATCAGTGCGCTGATGAGCCTGCGTCAGAATCGCGAGCTCGACGAGGTCCAGAGTCGACTCGTGCCCAAGGCCGAGCTCGCGCCGCGGATCGAGGGCGAGCTCGAGCGCTTGACCCGTAGTCTGCAAGACGCCGTTTCGGCACAGGATTTGGCCGCGCTCGAAGCCACTACCGAGCGCAAGACCGCCTTGTTCGAGCTGATCGCTGGCGCTGGGCCGGCGCTCGACCCCGCGGCAGCCGCAGCGCTGCGCTGGACCGTGCAGGACTATTACGACAGCGCGCGCGACGTTTCTCGGCGCATGATTGCCGGTGAGACCGGCGATACTCTGACTCAAGACCTGGCGCGCATGCAGGCTCGTCAGAGCAAGGCAGCGTCGCTCATCAAGCGCACGACGAGCCTCGATCGCGACGAGCTGGCGCGGGCTTTCGGTGCGGTGCGAGGCACCAACCAGAGCGCCGACCGCTTGCGGCTCGCGGTCACCGCCGTAGGTGCCGCTCTCGTGGCGCTACTCGCTCTCTGGGGCAGCCGGGGCACCCTTTCGGCGCTATCCAACCTCTCGAGCGGCCTCGGGCGCTTCGGTACCGGCGACTTTCGTGTCCCCATCCCGGTGACGACTCGCGATGAGCTTGCTGCAGTGGCGACTGAAGCAAACCAAATGGCCGCCAGCTTGCTCAAGCTGTCGCTGGAGCGAGAAGACGACACCTGGCTCAAGGCCGGTATTGCCGGTCTATCGGACGAGCTTCGGGGCGAGTTGGCGCCCGACATGGTGGCGCAGCGCGCCCTGAATTACCTGGCTCCGCGCGTCGGGGCCTTGGCCGGCGCATTCTACGTGCGATACGAGGATACCAGCCTGCGTCTGAGCGCCACCTACGCGACGGAGGCGCCCGCCGTGGATGTGACGGCTGCATCGCGCTTCGCGGAAGGTGAAGGGTTGGTCGGGCGCGCGCTCGTGGCCGGCGAGCTCAGCGTGGTCAGTGACCTGCCGGAGGGTTACCTACCGATCCGATCGGGCCTGGGGCAAGCGACTGCTCGCGAGCTCTTGTTGGTTCCGCTGGTCCACTACGGTCGCAAGGCGGGCGTCTTGGAGCTGGCGCTGCTCACACCGGCCCGCCAAGTGGCGCGGGAGCTGCTGCTCTCGGTGCGGCCCATCCTGGTGGTCGCCATCGAGGCAGCGCTCGCGGCCGCAGCGCGTCAGTCATTGTTGGCCGAGACACAAGCGCAGGCCGAGCGCTTGATGGCGCAAGAGGAGGAACTTCGCCTGAACAACCAGGAGCTGGTGGCTCAACAAGAAGAGCTGCGCCGTGCCAACGAGGAGCTACACGCTCAGCGCTTGGAGTTGAGCCAGCAGAATGCCGAGCTCGATCGGGCGGCCGCGGTCCTGGAGCAGAAGGCGGTCGAGCTGACGCAGGTGAGCTCCTACAAGTCGCAGTTCCTCGCCAACATGTCGCACGAGCTGCGAACGCCGCTCAACAGCATGCTGCTGCTTTCGCACCTGCTCTCGGAAAACGAGGCGGGCAACCTGAGCGCGAAGCAGATCGAGCACCTGAAGACCATCCACGGCGCCGGTCAAGATTTGCTCGGTCTGATCAACGAGGTTTTGGATCTATCCAAGATCGAAGCTGGAAAGCAGGATGTGACGCTGGAGAGCGTCGAGCTGCGACATTTCCTGTCTTTCGCGCGGCGCTTGTTCGAAGCCTCTGCTGCGCAGAAGGGAGTCGCGTTGGTAACGGAGCTCGAGCCTTCCGCGCCGGCCTCACTAGTGACCGATCGCCTGCGCGTCGAACGCATCTTGACTAACCTGCTCAGCAACGCGCTCAAGTTCACTCAACGAGGACAGGTGAGCCTGCGTATCGGCTGGCATGGCGCGTCTGCGAGCTCAGAGGACGCTGAAAAGTCCCTGGCTTTTACGGTGAGCGATACCGGCATTGGCATCCCGGAAGCATCGCGTGAACGAGTCTTCGCTCCGTTCGAACAGGTGCAGGGGCAGGCCAATCGCGGTCACGCTGGGACGGGCCTCGGGCTATCCATTGCTCGCGAGTCAGCGCGACTGCTCGGGGGCGATCTGGTGCTGCAGCAGACTTCGGAGCAAGGCAGCACCTTCGTGTGCACGGTACCGGCCGCCGCTCGGCTACCGATCGGATCGGCGTTGGTGGCAGCGTCGGGTGCGCGCGTGGAGGACGACGCCGGGTCGCTCGGCTCCGAAGAGCACTTCTTGTTGATCGTCGAGGACGACCCGGTGCTGGCAGAGCAGCTGGTCGAGATCGCTCACGCGCGGGGGCTCCGAGTGCGAGTCGCGGGCAGCGGCCGAGAGGGGATTGACCTCGCCCGTCGAGGCAAAGTGCTAGGCATAGTTCTCGACGTGAAGCTCCCGGACGTCGACGGCTGGGGCGTCATGGATGAGCTCAAGCGCGACGAAAGTACGCGAGACATCCCGGTTCACTTCGTCTCCTGCGTAGACGCGGCGCAGCGCGGCTTGGCCCTCGGCGCCGTCGGCTATCTCGTCAAGCCGGCGAGCCACGCCGACCTCGCGCGCATGCTCCGAACTCTGGTACCGGCCAAGCCGAGCCCGCAGCGCGTATTGGTGGCGGAGGACGACGCCACCCATGGGGCTTCCGTGATCTCGCTCTTGCAGCGCAATGGCGTCGAAGCCACCCACGTGCAGACGGCCCACGCTGCCTTGGAAGCGCTGGCCGGCGGTCAGTTCGGCTGCATCATCCTCGACCTGGGCCTACCGGATATGGATGGCTTGGGACTACTCGAGACGCTGCGGCAGCGCCCCGAGCTCGGCTCGCCTCGTATCCTGATCCACACCGGGCGCGCCCTATCGCGCAAGGAAGCGCGGGAGCTCGAGGCGTACGCGGAGGCCGTCGTGCTCAAGGATGGCAGCTCTGCCGAACGGTTGCTCGAGGAGGTTCGACTCTTCGTTCACCACCTGAAGGACAAGACAGTCGTGTCGAAACCTCCTGCGCCGCCACGGGCCGACCCGTCGCTGCGCGGCATCAAGCTGCTGTTGGCAGAGGACGACATCCGCACCGTGTACTCGCTTTCTGCCTTGCTTCGCAGCAAGGGGGCCGACGTGGTCACCGCCGAAACCGGTCGGGAGGCTCTGGAGGCGCTCGGACAACACGCCGACGTCCGCTGCGTGCTGATGGACGTGATGATGCCTGAAATGGACGGTTACGAGGCCATGCGTCGCTTGCGGAGCGACGAGCGCTTCGTCAAGTTGCCCGTCATCGCGCTTACGGCCAAGGCCATGCCCGGCGAGCGTGAACGCTGCGTCGAGGCTGGCGCCACCGACTACCTGGCCAAGCCGATCGACGGCGAGAAGTTGCTTTCTGCGCTGCAGCGGCTGGTTGCAGGCGGTGGAGCATGAAGGCCTCCGCCGAGGACGCCGAACGGCTGGAGGTGCGACTCGTACTGGAAGCGATTCACTCTCGCTACGGCTACGACTTTCGCAACTACACGGCTGATTCCATGAACCGTCGAGTGCTGGCGGCGGCGGCGAAGGTGGGGGTCGGTAACCTCGGTGAGCTGCTGCATCGCCTCATTCATGATCCGGCCGTCTTCGGCGCGGTGTTGGACGTGCTCACCGTTCGGGTGACGGAAATGTTTCGCGACCCCGAGTTTTATCGCGCGCTCAGGCAACTCGTGATTCCGGTGTTACGCACCTACCCGCAGCTCAAGATTTGGCACGCCGGCTGCGCTTCAGGCGAGGAGGTGTACGCCACGGCCATCTTGCTCAGCGAGGAAGGCCTATACGAACGAGCTCAGATCTACGCGACCGACGTGAGCAGCGTGGCCATCGAGCAGGGGCGGGAGGGGTTGTACGCCGAGGAGGCACTGGTCGAATTTGGGCGGAACTATCGCGCCTCTGGCGGCGAGCTGGATTTCGCCGGCTACTGGCTCACCGGCTACGGGCGCGCTGCGATTCGCCCGGCTTTGAAACGGAACGTGCATTTCTTTCAGCATGACCTCGTCAGCGATCGGTCTCTCGGCGAGATGCACGTGGTGTTCTGTCGCAACGTGCTGATCTACTTCGGTGACGAGCTGCGTCAGCGCGTGTTTGGCCTATTCGGTGAGACGCTGCTCAGGGGCGGTGTGCTGTGCTTGGGAGCCAGCGAGGCTTTGCCGGTGTCGCAAAGGCCCTTCTATAGGGAGCTCTCTGCCGTGGATCGCATCTATCGAAAGTCGAGCTTGGCAGCTTGACCACGACGCCCGAATCCGCCGCGGCTTTGCCGGCCGTCTTGATCGTCGACGACGTCGAGGCGAACCTGGTGGCGCTGCGAGCCTTGCTGGAGGGTACCCCTTGCAGCGTCACGTCTGCCAACTCGGGTACACAGGCGTTGCGCCTGCTGCTGCGCCAAGAGTTCGCGGTAATGCTGCTGGACGTTCAGATGCCGGAGGTGGACGGCTACGAGGTCGCTCGGCATGCGCGCATGAATCCCGCGACCCGCGACGTACCGATCATCTTTCTCACGGCGGCTCATGGCTCGCCGGAGCACGTTCAGCGTGGGTATGGCTCTGGGGCCGTCGACTTTCTGTTCAAGCCCATCGACCCCGAGGTTTTGCGCAGCAAGGTGCGCGTCTTCCTCGAGCTGTACTCGGGTCGGCGAGAGCTCGCCAACGCCAACGCACAGCTCGCTGCCAAGAACGTGGAGCTGCGCGCGCTGGCGGAGGCCGAGGCGACGGCTGCCCAGGGGCTACGGCAGAGTAACCAGCAGCTACAGCAGGCCTACCTCGAGCTGCAGACTGCGCAGGCACAGCTGATTCAAGCCGCCAAGATGGCCTCGCTCGGTGAGCTCGTCGCCGGCGTGGCTCACGAGATCAACAATCCGCTGGCCTTCGCCCTGAGCCATTTGGAGACCGTAAACAGATCCCTCGCCAAGCTGGGTGGGGTTATCGAACGGGACGGTTCCGGAGAAGGCACCGAGCACGTTCGCAAAGCGGAGTCACGGCTCGCAGAGACGGCGCTGGGTTTGGGACGGATTCGCGATCTCGTCCTCAAGCTCCGCACGTTCTCGCGGCTGGACGAAGGCGAGCGCAAGCTGGCCAGCATCGCCGAGTGCATCGAGTCCGTGCTGATGATCCTCGAGCATCGCACCAAGGATCGCATCAACGTCGTGACCAAGCTGACCCCACCCGAGATGCTCGATTGCTATCCGGCGCTGCTGAACCAAGTGCTGCTGAATTTGGTCGCCAACTCGATCGATGCCATCGAAGGCACCGGCACGATCACCATCGAGGCCGGTGGTGAGGGTGACGACTACCTGATTCGGGTAGTGGATAGCGGCTCCGGGATCCCACCGGCGGTGCGTGAGCGCGTGCTGGAGCCGTTTTTTTCCACCAAGCCCGTGGGGCAGGGCACCGGGCTCGGGCTATCGATCGCCTACTCGATCGTGAAGAAGCACGACGGCAGCTTCACGCTGGGCGACGCGCCGGGTGGCGGCACCGAAGCGCTGATTCGTTTGCCGATTCGCTCGCCGCGCGGCTAGCCGAAGCGGCTCTCGGGCGCCGGTGCGTCAGTGGTGGTGGTGACCGTGGCCATCGGGTCCGTGCGGGTGCCCGTGGTCCAGCTCGTCCTTCGTGGCGGGCCTGATGCCGAGGATTTCGACCTCGAAGTGGAGCGTCTTGCCGGCGAGCGGGTGCTGCGAGTCGACCAGGATCTTGTCGTCGTCGACGGCGAAGAACCCTGTCGGAGCGTG
>JBEHXA010000225.1:0-10952 GCA_048498935.1 Myxococcota bacterium | reverse complement strand
GGAGTGCTAGCTAGCTTTCGCGGAACTTGTCGGGCGTCGTTTGACGGCTAGCTAGCCCTCAAGGAACCCGCATTTCGTTTTCCGAGGGCTAGCTAGCCCTGCTCGGAGCGTCGCCCGTGCGTCATTTCGGGCGATCTTGCCGAATTGAGAAGGCGTGCGCATCGCGATGGGGGCTAGCTAGCCTTCAAACGACGCGCGTGCCCGTCTGGCGAGCCCTAGCTAGGGGGTGGGCAGGTTGAGCGACCGTGATCTCTGGCGATGTGGTACGGGCGCGACATGACGTCGGTGGTTACCTTGGCTCCCATCGCGGCGCAGCTCGGCCGCGCTATTTCGCTGGACGCCCTCTTCCCCGCGGGCGCGGTCGAGCAGATCTTGCGGGATCAGAGCAGACAGGCGCCCGGCGCGGACGAGACGGAGTTACCGGAAAACATCCGGCCCTTCTTCGGTCACTACTGCGTCGTCGTCAGGGCGGCCACCGCGCTCCTCGGCGCGCCGCCATTTCGGGGCCTGGCGCGATTCCATGACGAGATCGAAGAGGAGTACATGCCGGGCGGCCCGCCCCAAAGCCCCGTCTACGACTCGTTTGCGATGCAATTCGTCCTCGGTTCTGTGCCGCAGGGCATCGGCAATGAGACGCCCCATTCTGTACTGGCGCGCCTGCTCCTCCGTGATCCTTCGCGAGCACGCCTTCAGCGCATGGCCCGGAGCCTTGCCGACGCACGATTCGAGCTCTATCGAGTGAAGAGCGCCGCTGGCTACCAGGCGGAGCTCGAGCCTGCGCGCGGCGGCAGCGCCTTCTCCGTGTGGCTAACTGGTCCGTTCCTTCGAGCGGGGGACTTCGGCTTGATGCGCGTCCTGACGTTCGACAACGAGTCGTACATTGCCGACTCGCCCTATCTCTTGAAGGCGAGCGAGGAGGATTGGCTCGAGCACCTCGCTCGCGTCGTCGCCCAACAACAAGCTCCGACTGATGCGCACGTCTCCCAGAAGGCAAGCAAGCTCAGCAGCAAGGAGCAAGCGCGAAGGCGCCAGAAGGACAAAGCAAGAGCGACGCGCAACGAGCCCGAAGAAGTCATCAAGCGCTACCTGCAATTCGGCCTGTCTGAGCGCTACTGGCTCGACTATGTCATGGACGCATACGCTGGCGAACGGCGCGGCATCGTCTTCCTCGCTGGTGTCCCGGATCGCCCGGATCTCCTACCGCATTCAGCGGAGTACCAAGACACGCCAGAACCAGGGCTGCCGCCCCAATTGCAATTTCGGCGAGCGCTTTTGCAGACCGCCGTGAAGGAAGGCTTGCTCGACATCGCGTTACGCGAGCTTGACCGGCTCTCCGGCAACGCACAGGCACCTGCGCCGTCGCCCAACGAGCAAGGCCTCCTAGCTGCGTATGCGACGTTTGGCCTGCGAGCGAAGGACGGTACGACGGTGCTCGCTCGCTTCGAGCGCGCGTCCGGCGCCGCGTCAGTGCACCCGGAAGTGCGCTCATTCATCGACAACCTCAAGAACGGCTGGTTTAGCGTGTTTCGTGTGGATCGCATCCACCTGGACAAGGGACTCGATGTCTTCGATCTGCTCCGGGAACAGGCGCTCCGAATCACGGAGCGCTCAGCAACGCGCCAGGTCGCCCTCGGCGACTTGTTGCTGGGCTGGATATGCAAGGACCCCGCAGGCACCATCACGCTCGAAGGTGGCCTCGCCCATATACCGTCCTTCGTAGCGCCACCGCTACTCTCGCTCGTGGAACAGCTTCAACGTGCGATGCCGCCCTTGACCGACGAGCAGGCATGGAAGCGCAGCGCCGCAGAGCTGCCGATACCGCTCATCGCAGGCATCCTCGAGTCGCGATCCAACCCACCGTTACCGGAGCTGGTGAACATGAACGGCGACCCGATCGAGCTGGTCACGGGCCACTACCGAATCCGCGATCACGCGCGTGTCGTCGCCGCTTTGCCGCGCGAGTTCACGAAAAACGGCGACGGGACGTACGGCTGGGTCGACGAAGCAGGCACCTCTCTGGCCCAGCTTGAGCTGTCCGGCGACAAGCTCCGCGTTCGGGTCAATTCTCGAAAGCGCATGAAATCCGTTCAGAAGCGGCTAGAAGCCCTGCTCGGCGACGCCGTGGAGCGCAGCCTCGAGGCTCACGAAGACATTGGTCAGGCAATGCGCGCGAGCAAGGGCAGGGCCAGGAAAGCGCCGCAGCAGTCTCCGCCCATAGAGGTCTCGCCAGAGGTCGCAGCACAGCTGCACGACCTGGTGCTAGCCAAGATCCGCTCGACGCTCGACGCATCAATCCCGCAGTTCAAAGGCAAGACGCTACGCCAGCTCGCGCGCAACGCCAAAAGCCGTCCCGACGCCATCAGCTGGCTGAGGGAGCAGGAGCGCATCCTGAAGAGCAATCCCCAACTGGCCGGCCTCGACATGCGCCCCCTCTGGGAAGAGCTATCACTGCCCTTCCAGGGGCTTGAGACCGATCCGCGGCCCTAACCGTGGGGCCCTCACCCATCTGGAGAAGTTCGCCGAGCCTCCGAGAAATGGTAGGCTTTCAGCGTGACCCCGGACGAGCAAGCACGACGCGAGCGAGCGGCGAAGCGAGCCAAGGTGATCGTCCTCCACAAAGGTCGTCTCGGGCATCCCGAGGTGGATTTCACCCCCGTCCGCGGTGCCGCCGCCATTTCGCTGACCACACGACTCACGATGGAGAGCTTCAGCCTAGCCCGCCTGGACTCGCTTGGAGGCTCGCGAAGCGAGCTACCGGTCCGGTTCGTTCCGCGTACACGAGCATGATCGAGCTGTTCGATGACTTTCGGGACATACTCATCGAGCTTCACCACGCTGGCACTCGTTTCGTGGTCCTGGGCGGTCACGCCGTCGCATTCCACGGACACCCGCGCGCGACCAAAGACCTCGACATCCTGCAGTCGCGGATGGGGATACATTCGATGTCGATGGCTGCGCGATCCCAGTCATCGGGCGGGGCCCGTTGATCAAGAACAAGCGGGCAGCTGGACGGTCTCAAGCTCTTGCAGACGTCGAGGCGCTCGAACACGAGCACCCCGCACCGGCTGGCACCAAGCGGTAGCGCTCGGCGGCTCGCGAAACGCACGACGCGGTCGCAAAGATGCGAGTCAAGCGTATGCCAAGGCACTGAACCTCCGACCGCACGAGGCAGTCGGAGGTTCATATCGGAGTTGCGCGGGGGGCGATACCCGGCGTGATTGGGTGGCGTTAGTGACGAACGGCTACGCCGCGCGCCGCTTCTTCTTCGCCTGCCCGACCGACTTGGCCAGAGCCTCGAGCAGCGCGGTAACGCCCTCCGGACCACCGAGGACTGCCGCGACCTTCTTGTCGACAACGATTGTCTCGAAGGAACGTCGCGCCTTTTCGGCATACTTGCCGCGCGTACCACGGGCCAAGTCATAGCGGCTGAGGTCGGTTTCGCTCTTACGGGCCATTTTCGTACACTTTCCGCTGGGCGGGCGATGCCTTTCGGGCGGTGATGATTCGGATGCGTTCTCCGGCTTCGGCGGACACCACGAAGAGTACCCGAAGCTGGCGCGAGAGACCAATGAGGATGAATCGGTCGGGGTAGTCCTTATCGGGTGCAGTGAAGGCTTCCGCATCGAGGAAACAGGTCGCGGCTTCGCTGAAGGATACGCCGTGCTTCCGAAGATTGGCCCGCGCCTTGGCCTCGTCCCACTCGAAGTCGCCAAAGCGGAATGTCGTCACGCCCGCCCTCCACGCCGCCGCGGGCGCACGCTCCCTGCCTTGGCGTCGCTGCCGAATCGCTGTTTGAGCGCTTCGATCGCGGCACGGATCCGCGGGGCCGCCGCCTTCCTGTTCGCCATGCGTTGCTTCCGATCGATTGGGCGCGCAGAAGTGAGCACGGCGTCCACTTTTGGCAGAACGTCTTCGTAGGGACAGTGCAGCGCGAAGGCGAGCTCTTGGACGAGCTTCTGCTTATGCAAGCCGAAAAACTCGTCGTCCAGGGCCGCCAACTCTTTGCGCTTGGTGGCGACCACGCGGTCGGCCTTTCGGGATGCAGCCATCTTGGATGCGCTCATCTCGTCGTCACTCCTATCGCCGACTCCGGTTGGCTCGCCGCGAGAGCGTAGCCAGCCGCTTGTTCAGCGGGGCGAGTTCGAATCGTTCTGGATCGAAACGAGGACCAACCCATCGTTTCGTGCTGGCATGCTCGGGATCCTTCGGGTCGGCGAGTACGCGGAGCAGATTCTGGTAGCCGGGTGGGCCGCCGCAGTCCTCCGGGGGGCATGCCCGCGCCGCTAGCGACAACCACGCTGGTGCGTGGATCAGACGCCAGACTGGCTGCTCCACGTGCTGCAGCGTTGATGCGCAGAGCAAGTGCGTCGTGCCAGGTTACAGGCGGGGTGAACACGGCGGCAAGATAGCTGACGCCACGCTCGGCTGTGAAGCGCGAGGGGCGAATGCCTTGACCGACGCACCGCCTCGGCGCATACGAAGAGCTGGATTGGGAATACCCGATCGGCTTAGCGCTTCGGGCATCTCGGGGCGTTTTGCTTTTAGAGCCGATCGCCGATGGTCTCTGCGCCTGCCGTCGCGCCACTTTGTCACTTCTGCTGCTGCAGCTACTACCTGTCGCCGACGCCGAGTCGTTTGCCCTATCTCGCTGCTTGGAATCGCTGGCGCCGACGTTGCTCTGCGTGAAACGCCGAGCTTTTGGCGAGGCGCGAACTTTGCTTGGCGTGCCTGATTCGAGCTTTGCAGTCCGACTTGCCTGTTGGTTCAGCCTCTACGGCTCATGGCTCGTCCTCGACGGACGCCCATGAAGCGTTGGTCTTGGAGATGGCGCCGGGGCGAGAAGTGGACGTTCGAGAGGACATCCTCTTCGATCGGTTCCTCCCGGACGCTTATCGCCGCGACTATTTCAATTTCTGGACGCCGCTGGCTGTGGCTGCACAGGTCGCGCTGTGGCTCGACGAGTTCCACATCGAGACCGTCGTCGATATCGGTTCTGGTGTGGGCAAGTTCTGCATTGGTGCAGCGCTGGCGAGTCGCAGTAGCTTCGTTGGTATCGAACAGCGCCACGCGCTAGTCAGCATCGCGCGTGGCATCGCTCGGGAGTTAGACCTCGAACGGCGCGTCCGATTCGTCGAGGGTGAATTCGGCGAAGTGACGGTCCCTGCAGCGCACTGCTACTATTTCTTCAATCCCTTTGGCGAGGGGCTGCTTGGGGACGACGAACGCCTGGACGACACGACCGACGTCAGTGAGGCGAAGGCCTTGCGCGACATTTACTGGGCGGCCCAACTATTGGAGGCCGCAAAGACCGGTACCTACGTGATCACTTACAACGGTTTTGGCGGCATGCTGCCACGCAGCTACCAAGTCGTGCGCTCCGACTCGACGTTCCGTTGCGCGCTCTACCTCGCCCGGCGCCGCTGAGGCGACGACCTGCCGGTCAGTGCACCGACTCTTGCAGGCGTCGCACCAACTGCCGATGTTCGTTGAGCAGGGTTGCGGGCAGACAATCGCCGAACTTGAAAAGAAACTGCCGCGCGCTTTCTGCTTGCGCCAGTAGAGCCGCTTGGTCGCAGCTGAGGGCTTGCAGCAGACGCTCGTGCGACATGTCGAGCCCTCGAAGGTCGAGCTCAGCGACATCGGGTGTTCGACCTAGCGGAGATGGGACGGCGCCACCGGTCCCGTCCATGCGCTCCCCCATCCACTTCAAAATTCGAATGTTCTCAGCTCCGCCGGGCCAAAGCCGTCGCCCTTCCGCATCGACGCGAAACCAGTTGATGTGAAAGAATTTCGGCGGGTACACGAGCTTGCGACCAATCGAGAGCCAGTGCGAGAAGTAGTCGCCCATGTTGTAGCCGCAGACCGCCAGCATGGACATCGGGTCGTACGTCGGCCAACTGGCCCCCTCGGCCTCGCGCATGAGCGTGGCCCCCATGTAGACGCCATGGCGCCACGATTGTGCTTCATAGATCAGCGGGGTCGAGCGCGTTTGTCGCCCGCACCAAACGACTGCATCCACTGGGACGCCCACGGGGGACTCCCCGGTCTTCTCCTCCGGCGAGACCGCCCAGAGGCGTCCGTCGTCGCCGACTCGCATCCAGCTGCTCTCACCGCCGATCCGACTGAGCCTTGCGTCCGCGCTCGATCGTAACTCGGCTTCGAGCTCGGCCATGCCGCCGCTGTCAGCCGCTGCTGCTGCAAGGAAGCGGGTGCTTCCCTTCGCTCTCGTGAGCGAGAAGAGGGACATGCGCTCAGCCAACCAGCCTTCCTCGCGGGCTCGCGCGCTTGCGAGACGCAAGCCTTCGATGCCGACGCAAAGCTGAGCCTCTCTCAAGGAGTCTGAGCCGATGGACCAAGTCTCGACCAGCTCCGGGAAATGCACTAGCAAGCGCTGAGCTCCACGAACGGCCTCCCTGCAGTGCAGGCCGCGCGCGAAGGCAGCCGAACTGGCAGGATGGTCTAGCGCGACCTTCCCGGCGCGAGTCTTGGCGTCGATATCGAGCGCCACGTGCGGGCTGTCCGTTATTTGGACGCCAACCCTGCAAAACCGGGACGATGGCGGGCCGAGCAGGTACGGCACCACGTACATGGCGCGTCCCCGCATACAACCGCGAAGCAGCGGCCACAGCCGACTCTGAGCATCCTCCCGGCTCACCCATAGGTTCGTGGGGCCAGCGTCGATGCGCCGATGGGTCGACACCAGGATCTGAGGGCGCTCGAGATCGATGTGCGTGGGTCCCTCTTGCCGCATCTTGGTGACGCGTTCCGACGCTAGATCTCGATCGGCGGTACTGCCGGACCACCAGTGAATGGTTTCGGGTTCAGTGTGGCGACTGATCGCGTTCACCCACGCTTCCAGCGCCACACCGGGGGACGTCCTCTTTTTACGCACGGTCGGCAATGACGGCGCGTCAAAGCACGGTCCATGCCAGCGGGCTCGAGCCCCCCGGCTCGAGCGGTCATCGGTCCCGCCTCGGATGTATGGACTTTCGAGGTAAGGCGCTCGTACTTCAATGCGAGGGCTAGGTCCTCCGCCCGGCGCGCGGTTCCGCGTGGCTCTCATCACACGAGAGGATCTACGCGACAGATTGTCGCTTTCGATGCGCAGCAAAGCTCCAGCGGGCGTCAGGCGTGCGCGACCGTCGCTCCATCGAGGAGCAACAGTGGCGGGTACGGCGGTTACGAAGGAAGAGCGCCGGGTTAGGCCGGGGCGCGAACCTTGCTTTGGGTCGCGCGCTTGCCCTCATCCAGCTCCTTGGCCCAGCGTTCAGCTGAACCGCTAGCCCACCAAGGTCCCAGTCGCGTTGCTGTTGTTGGTCCCGATGTCGCTTCCGTGAGAGCGTTGGAAGGGCGGCTCGGCGAGGCTGAGCTGCTCTTTACGCGTGCGGTCTCCATCGAGATCGGGGACCTCACTTCGGTCGACCTTCGAGCCGTCGTCCTGTTCGTCAGCCATTTCGAGCTGGCCGATTGGCTACCGATCGTCGTCGCGCTGCGCGCCTGCCGGCCAGCTTTGGGCCTCGTGCTGATGGGCGGGCGAGAAGAACGAGCGGCGCTGCAGCGAGCCTTCGATAACTGGGCATCGGCTCCGTTGATGCTCCACGTCGATTCCTCCCCTTCCTTGGTTCTGGAAGCCATCTCCATCGCGAGCGACGGAGCTTGCACTGAAGACCTAGCGGAGGCTGACCTACCAACCGCGAGCCTCGAAGCGCTCCAGCGAAAGGCGGCACCCCTCGCGCGTCTTCTGGCGACGCAGGGCCCAGTTCAAGATCACGACTTCGATCGGTTCTTACCCCTCCGCGAACGCGCGGCATCTATGCGGTTCTGGACGCCCCTCGACGTCGTCGAACGAGCAATGGCTTGGCTGCGCGAGCTCGGTGTTCGCTCGGTCGTCGATGTTGGGTCGGGCGTCGGCAAATTTTGCGTCGCAGGTGCGCTCACCAGCTCTTGCTCGTTCATTGGCGTGGAGCAGCGACCACGTCTCGCCGTCATCGCGCGAAACGTCTCTCGGATGTTCGGAGTCGAAGAGCGGGTGTCAATCGTCAACGGTCGCTTTGGTGAAATCGTGACACCCCGGGCCGAGTGCTACTACTTCTACAATCCCTTCGAAGAGAACCTATTCGCGCCTCAGGAAGCGCTCGACAACGACGTCGAGCTGAGTGTTACCCAATTTCGACGTGACCTGCGTGCCTTTCGCACGCTAGCCGAGCGATTGCCTCTCGGAGGCTACGTCCTCACCTACAATGGTGTAGGGGGGCGCTGGCCTGCCTGTCTCGACGAATTGCGCGTCGATCGCGAGCTGCCCGCCGTCATGCGATTGCTCCAAAAGGTTCGGCACTAGCGTAGGCACGAAGGGACTAGCCGCGGACACTGCGCGAACGGCGCCTTCGAATCCGTCGCGGCCTCTCGACCTTCGTGATGGCGCCGGTCGCCGGGTCTCGGTAGCGGACTTGGTACTCCAGGTAAGAAGCTCCGTTTCCAGCCTCGGGAAGTAAGTAACGCTCTTCGCGAGGTTGCCCAGAGTGCGCATCGATCCCTGTCGTCCGCCACTGGCCCAAGTGGGGGTCATAGCGTTCATACGCGCCGGCGAAGAACTCGACCGGCGAGATGCCCTGAGCAGTAAAATAGGTGACGAACACCCCGATCCAGAACAGTACGGCACCCGCAACGACCGCAAACATGGGGCTGGCTTCAGGTAACCCACCACGAGCGGGACGAGGCGATCTGGCGCATCGGGTGCTCAGCTCCCCACGAGCGCTCGGCTTGTCGCCGGCGCTACGCCGTTTTGGAAGCGGCCAGACGCCACGTAGCGTTGAATCGTGCGCAGGCTGACCTTGAGGCGCTGAGCTGCGCGCGCCTTGTTGCCGGACTCCGATTCCAAAGCCGCTTCGATGACCTGCGAGACGGCAGATTCCAGGCCATCATCGAGATTGATCAGCACTTCGCTCTCGGCGCGCGCCGAAGTGAGTGCGCCGCGCTCCTGAAGGCGGATGGGGTCAGGAAGGTCCGTCGCACGAACCTGTCGTCCGCCACGCAGCAAGCACAGAGTCTCCACGACATTGCGCAGCTCACGGACGTTGCCGGGCCAATCGTAGCGGAGGAGCAGCGCCTTGACGTGTCTGCCAATGCGAGGCTGTCGAACCGCGTGGCGCGCGGAGAGCTGCGCGAGGAACTGAGCGAGCAAGGGGCCGATGTCGGCACGTCGTTCGCGGAGCGATGGCACGTTCAGGGTGATCCCCTGAATGCGATAGAACAAGTCCGCCCTGAATCGCCCGGCGGCGACGTCCTCCCGCAGGGGGCGCAGCGTGGCGAACATGAGGCGAATGTCGGCCTCGATCTTGACCGAGCCGCCCACGCGCATGAAGCGACGATTTTCCAGGAAGCGCAAGAGCTTGGCTTGCATGGGCAGCGGCATCTCGCCGATCTCGTCGAGAAACAGCGTGCCGTGCTCCGCGGCTTCGACTTTGCCTCGTGCACGGTCGTTGGCTCCCGTGAAGGCACCGCGCTCGTGGCCGAACAGCTCACTCTCGAAGAGCGCGTCGGGGATGGCGGCGCAGTTGATCGGAATGAAGGGGCTCTGCCGACGCTCTGAAAGCTCGTGAGCGCGGCGTGCGAGCACTTCCTTGCCGGAGCCACTCTCGCCAATGAGCGTCAAGGCCACCTCCTTGGCGGCGACGGCCTTCAACACTTGGTCGACCTTCTTCATGGCGCTGGAGCTCATGATCGGCTCCAAAACGATGTCAGGTTGTCGTTTGTGGCGAGGCATTGCCGCAATTGTGGCACAGTTCGTCAGCGCCAGGATGGAACACTAGCAAGTTAGTCCACACCCAGCAGATCCAGGATGGCGTTGACGAAAGTGAGCGGATGGGGCGGGCAACCGGGAACGAAGAGCGCTGGCCCAACGCTGTTCAAGAAACTTCGGTCGACGCCGCTGGCGCCCTCGTAGAGCCCGCCGGAGATGGCGCAGGCGCCAACCGCCACGAGGAAGCGAGGCTCCGGCATCGCATCCCAGGCGAGGCGAACGGCATCCTTCATGCTTCGGGTCAGCGGCCCCGTGATGACCAGTGCGTCTGCGTGCCGGGGGGAAGCTACCCACTCGATCCCATAGCGCTGCACGTCGAAGTTGACGTTGGCGACGGCGTTGAGCTCGAGCTCACAGGCATTGCAGCCGCCTGCCGAGACCTGTCTCATTTTGAGCGAGCGCTTGAAGAGCTTGTCAATGCCAGTCCGCGCGCGGACGCGGGTCGTTTCGGCGCTGCCTTCGGCTACTACCAGGCCTTCTCGGGTATCGGCGGCCATACGGGGCTCGGACGAGAACTCGAGCTTGTGGCTGGGACATACCTCGACGCACGCCTGGCAGAAGACACAACGCCCCAGGTCGATCGAAAGTGGGGCGAGGCCCACGGCCGCGGTCGGGCACACGTCGGAGCAGGCGTGACAGTCGGCTGGGCAGGCATCCGCACCAATCGCTGGCTTGCCAAGGAATCCTTGCGGAACGGCCTGCCTGAGATCGCGGATGAACTGTGTGCCCTGAGACTTGCGAACCAAAAGCGACTTGAATGTGCTCATAGGTCGTGCCCGCAGTAGGAGAGGTCGAAGCTCTTGTTGCAGATGGGAAAATCCGAAATGTCGTTGTCGCGCACCGCGATGGCGAGGCCCATCCAGTTTCGGAGCGACGGGTCTTGCACCTTGTAGTGCAGGAGCTCGCCCACGTTGTCTGTCTCCAGGCAGTGAATGATTTCGCCGCGCCAGCCCTCGACGATAGCGAGCGCGAATTGGTTCGGCGCGAGCTCGCCAAGCGAGCTCGCGGGGCGGTCGAAATCGGCGTGGTGGTCGAGCACATTCGCAACGAAGCCCAACGAAGCTTCGAGCTCTTCCAAACGCACCATGGCGCGCGCCCAGCAATCACCATCGATGTAAGCCAGCTCCTCCGCTGGGCTCGTCGCCGCCCCGCA
>JBEHXA010000224.1:0-10981 GCA_048498935.1 Myxococcota bacterium | reverse complement strand
GCGGCGGAACGAATGGCGACGCTGGCGAGGCCGCTCGTGGCGGCACTGCCGGCAGTGCCGTGCACCCGCCTGTCGCCGCGTGCGATGATCTGCCGGCCGCGGGTACCTGGGAAGACGTAACCCCTCCGGGAACCTCCACCAAGCCGGCCGTCAACGGCACCGTGGGCGCCGCCATCATCGTCGACCCCTTCGACCCGCGAACGGTCTGGCTCGGCACCGGCGGGGAGAACGACGAGATCTGGCGTTCAGACGACTGCGGCGCGACATGGACGCAGGTCAACACGGGGCCCGGCAGTGTGGGCGACGGTTCGACCTACGGAGGCGTGGGCGACGGTGCGCAGTGGAGCATGCAAGCCGATCCGGAACAAGCGGGCGTGCTCTACGCCGTGTCGGGCTACGGCGCGCAGAGCCTGTGGAAGACCACTGACGGCGGTCACAGCTGGAGCGACGTGTTGGCCGGCACCGAGTACGAAACCGTCGCGGACTACCGCTTCGTCAACAACGTGTCGGTGGACCCGACCGATCACCTGCACCTAGTGGTGTCCACGCACGGCGCCTGTAAAGCCCCGTACGAACCGAGCTGCATCGGCGAGACCAAGGATGGCGGCGAGACGTGGCGCGTGGTGACTGCGCCCGAGGGCTGGGTGGAAGGCGGCGGCCTCATCCTGGTCAAAGCGGACCTGTGGATCTGGTGCGGCTCGACCATGATGGTCACGACCGACGCCGGCGCTTCGTGGACGAAGGACGTGCTCGCGGGCGGTGGCTCGTGCGAGGCGGAGTACACGATTCGTTCGTTCGTGCCCGCCGCGAACGGCAACTACTACTTGGGCAGCCGCGACGGCGTGCTGCGCAGCGCGGACGGTGAAGCTTGGGAGCGCATCCCAGGCACCGCCGGCTTCATGGTGATGATCGCTCAGGGCTCGAAGCAGGTGTTCGCCGCCAATCAATGGCAGCCCACGCTGCACGCCGCCAGCCTCGACGACGACGAAACCTGGAGCGAGCTGCCGACGCCGCCGCAAATCTCCCAGGGGAGCGATGGCGGCATCCCCTTCTTGGCGTACGACGACGCGCACGGCATCCTCTACGCTTCTATGTTCTCCGGCGGCGTCGCGCGCCAAGTCATGCCGTAGCGCGCGAAGCGACGCGGGCCTGCCGCTCAGCCGTCGAGCTGTCGGACCTCGCATTCCAGGTGAAATTGGGGGCCCAGCACCATGCCGTGCACCTCGACGAAGCGCCGCGTCATGGCCACCGCGGCGGCCTTGTCCTTCGCTTCGAGCAGGAAAAAGCCGCCGATGACCTCCTTCGCTTCGGCAAAAGGACCGTCCGTGATCACGGGCTTGCCGGCATCGAGCCGAACGCGCGCGCCGTCCGACGTCGGGCGGAGCCCGGCCGCTGAAACCATCGCTCCGGCCTTGGTCCATTCGTCGATGAGCGCTCCCATCGCCGCATCTAGCTCGGCAGGCAAGGGTTTACCGGCCTCGTAGTCGGCGTTCGCGATCTTGATCAGCATCAAAAATTGCATCGAAAAAGCTCCTATGTTCTGCCTTTCACGAACGCGACGAACAACCCCCGCCCCAATCGACACGCTTGGCGCGTTTTTTTGGAGCTGCGCTTTTCGGAGGATGCGGCGGCGCGGCGTTCGGCGGCGGCTCGTGAGGAGGGTGGATAGGACTTACCTCGAGCGTCCCCTCGTCGCGTCGCTTGGGGTGAAGGTGCCCCTCCGCGGCAAGCCGCGGGGCGTTGCACTTTGCCACGCTCGCACTTCGTGGTCTGCCATCTCTTGCACTCCGCCCCATGAGGAGTAGGGCTGTAGCCGCGCTACGCGGAGTGGCCGCGTCGTGGAGTCGGGGTCCATGTTGAATCACATCACTCCCGAGGAGCTCAGCACCGTGCTCGGCTCGATGCGGGAGGGGCTGCAAGTCGTCAACCGGAGCTGGCGCTACGTCTATTTGAACGACGCAGCGGTCGCCCACGGTCGTCGCAAGCGGGAGGAGCTGATCGGCCGCACGATGATGGAGTGCTACCCGGGCATCGCCGACACTCCTATGTTTCGAGCGCTGAAGCGCGCCATGACCGAGCGCGAGGCCGCCGCGCTCCAAAATGAGTTCACCTACCCCGATGGGCAGACTCGAACCTTCGAGCTACGGGTTGCGCCCTGTGAGGTGGGGGCCATCATCCTTTCAATCGACGTCACGGAGGGGCGCAAGCTCGAGGAGCAGTTTCGTCAGGCGCAGAAGATGGAAGCCGTGGGACGCTTGGCGGGCGGTGTCGCGCACGACTTCAACAACTTGCTGTCCGTCATCATCGGCTACACCGCGCTATTGCTCGAGAGCTTCAAGCCTACGGACCCGGCGCGCGAAGACTTGAACGCCATCAAGGTAGCCGGCGAGATGGGGGCAGCGCTCACCGGCCAGCTGCTCGCGTTCAGCCGCCAGCAGGTGGTGGCGGCTCGGGTGATCGACCTCAACGACGTCGTGCGCGAATCGGAGCGCATGCTGCGCCGGGTGATCGGCGAAGACATCGACCTGGTTACCGAATACTCGCGGCTGCTCCCCAAGGTAAAGGGTGACCCGGGGCAGCTGGACCAGGTGCTGATGAACCTGGTCGTCAACGCGCGCGACGCGATGCCGAACGGGGGCAAGCTCACCATCGAGACCAAGGAAGTGGTGCTGGATAGCGCATTCGCTACCAACCACTTCGGCGCCGTCGAGGGTCCTCACGTGATGCTCGCGGTCAGCGACACGGGCGTCGGGATGGACAAGGCGACGCAAGATCGGATCTTCGAGCCGTTTTTCACGACCAAGGAGCGCGGCAAGGGGTCGGGGCTCGGTCTCTCGACGGTGTTCGGCATCGTCAAGCAGAGTGGCGGCACCATTTGGGTCTATAGCGAGCCGGGGGGCGGCACGACCTTCAAGGTCTACTTTCCGGTAACCGCAGACCAAGACGAGCCCGTCGCGGTCGAAACCGAAGAGCCCAGCCTACTCGAGGGCACGGAAACCGTGCTTCTGGTCGAGGATCAGGACGAAGTGCGTAGCGTCGCCCGCGCGGTGCTACGACGCTACGGCTACCACGTGCTCGAAGCGCGCAACGCAGGCGATGCTCTGCTCACCTGCGAGCGCCATCCCCGTAGTATCCACCTGCTGCTCACCGACGTGATCATGCCGCAGGTCAGCGGTCGCGAGCTCGCCGAGCGGCTCTTGAAGATACGACCAGACATGAAGGTCCTGTACATGTCGGGCTACACCGATAATGCGGTCGTGCAGCACGGCACTCTGGAGTCGGGCGCCGCGTACCTCCAAAAGCCGATCGTGCCTCTGCAGCTGGCCCGCAAGGTCCGCCTCGTCCTCGATAACTCCTCAAAAAGGCCTCCCCCCAGCCGCCGCTAGCCCCCGCGTCGCCATCGGCCAGGCGGCCAACTGGCACTGCAATAACGTACAAGCCGTCAGCGTGTGCCATCGGCTATTGGGTGGGGGGAACGGGGGGTGACTAATGGCAGCAAGGCTGTCGCGTGGCGATCTCGTGCCCCCATGCGCGGCTGCACGAGCGCTAGCTTGGTGCTAGGTAGGCATCATGGTGAAGGTGATGGGTTGGGCAGGGGTTGCCCTATTTGGGGTGTGCTGCGCGCTGGCTTGCTCGGAATCGGCCTCGAACGGCCGAAGGTCACACAGGTCGGGCGCGCCGGGTCTCCGGCGCTGCCGGACGCAACAGCAACGCTCGACGGCAATCGCCTCATCATCGATCGCGGTGTCGCTCAGGAACAGATCGAGGCTGGCCCCTCCGCGCTCACTCAAACGTTCGTGATACCGACCATGCCCGAGGGCACCGGGCCCTTCGAGGTGCATATCAAGGTCGACGGCAGCGGCCCTTCGCGGGATTCCAATGACTGGCAGCAGCTCCTCTTCAGCCTCGGAGGTCTCGAGCTGGCCGTTTCCAGAGTGACCTACTCGCGCGGCGAGCTCGTCGCAACGATATCGGAACAACAGCTGGATGATTATTACGTCACGTATCCGCTTTCCCTCCGTGTCTCGACCGTTCCCATGATGCGTCTGGCGACACCGGTGCGCTATCCCGGCGGGCGTGCCGCCATTCCCCGAGTAGTCTGCCGACCCGATCAGTGCTTGACGACCTGGAACGGAGAAAGCGGTGGTCAGGCTCTACGAACCACGCCCGACGGTACGCGGCTGGACTCGGTCGAGATTAGCTTCGGGTCGTCGAGCGCTCCCTGGTGGTTGAGCGCCGATCCCACTGGCGAATACCTGGCGCTGGGGGGGGGCTCGAACACCCTGAGCGGCACGTACGTCGATGCTGCGACCGGCGCCGTGAGCCACTACCCGAGTGTCGAGCTGTTGCCCCCCTATGCGAGCACCGGCGCGCCGGAGGCGGTAGCGTTCGGTAGCGGAGTGCACATGATAACTTATCGAGCTGGCGGAGAGCGACGAGCAGCGCGCTTCGCTCCGGGTTCTACGACGCCGCTGTCGGGGATCAGCAGCCTGGGTACATTCAGCGACGAGCCGAGCTCGGTAATCGCGGCCGGCGTCGGGCAGTTTGCTGTTGTCGAGAAGAACCAGTTGAAGCGCGTCGACGCCGCGACCGGCGCGGTCTTGGACGCGACGCCCATCACCTACAGCCAATACGGCTTCGGTTTCTTTGCCACCAAGCCGGCCCTCGTGTTCGACGGCTCGAACTACGTTGCCGTGTGGGTCGACTCCGGCAAGCTCCTCGCAGCTAGAGTGCGCGCGAGTGACGGCGTGGTGCTCGATGCAGACGACACGCAGGCACAAACGCTGGGGGCGCGGGTTTTGTGTCGGATACCAATCCCGGCGGCCGTGAGCGCGCACTTCGATGGCGGCAAGCTTTATGTGACGTGGCGCGACGGCGCTGCCCTTTACGCCACGTTCTTTGCGCTCGACCCATGGTTGTCGTCGAACGCCGCCTGCCCGGGCGCCACCATCGTTGCAGACGCGGGGAACGCGGAGTCATCGGTCGCGTTCGCCGGGCCTCACGGCACAGCGGCGATCGGGACTAGTTCCAACGAGAACGACGGTCTACGCCTCATCACCTTCGACCTGACCACCCCCAACACGAGCGTGCGCCGCGAGATGATTGCCAACGCAGAGGAGCGATACGATTTAGTCCGCGCGATCGAGTCGAATGGGCGCGACTTCCTGGTGACGGGCACCTCGCAACATCCGCTGGCGTCCTTTACCGACCCCGATTTCATGCGCATCACCTTCACGCAAATCGATGGTGCAACGGGGATCCGTTCTTGGGAACGTGCGGAGGCAACCAACCTCCAGCTGAATGCGTTTAAAATCGCGGCGGCAGCATCGAACTACTTGTTCGTAGTCGTCGACGACTATCGCGACATCGCCCGCGTGCGCCCCATCAGCTGCGATGGCAGCCTCGGCGAGAATACCACTCTGGAGGGTGTGACCACGCCCGCGTACCTCCTCGGCGACGGCGATCACTACCTGGCGGCGTTCAACAGCGGCACGTACTCCGACGGGCTTCGTGGCAAGCGTTTCGACCTGACCGGTGACCCTGTTGGCGACTGGGTCCAACTGGGCTCGCCTGGCAGTAGGTTATCGGGTGCAAGCGTGACGACCCCTGCCAACAAGCAAACTTTCTCGTTGCTGGGCAACGTTACCTCAGACCAGCGTCTGACTCTCGTCAATGTCGACGGCGACACCGGTGAGTCGTCGCAAGTAGTCCTGTTGAATCAGGCGGATGCGACACAGTGGACGCTAGGCAGCGACGGGACCAATCTGTTACTGATCGGTCCGAGCGCCGACGGCCGAACCGGCATGGTGATGAGTGCAACCACTGGAGCAAACGTCGTCGCGCCGAAAGTGCTCGATTTGCCGCAGGGGGTGGCTGGGTCGAGCTTCGACGGGACCTCGCATCGCTTCCATTTCGGTGATGGCCTTGTGTCTACGACGCATCGCTTGAGCCCGACGCTAGACTCCATCGATGGCGCCGCTGGTCTGCCCAACCTGAGCAGCGACGCAACCTGGACATCGAATAGTTACGGGAGAGTCTTGGTCAGCTACAGCATCGGCTACGCTCGCTACGGCTACTTCATCGACAACGATCTTGCCCCGGTAGATGCCAACACCGCGGAACCGAATTGTGTGCCGCTCCCTCCAACTGGCACCGGCGGTCAAGGGGGTTCGCCAAGCGGCGGCGCTGCGGGCGGAAGCGGCGGCACCACCGGTGGTGGCAGCGCAGGCACGGGAGGTGACACGACGACTGGCGGCAGCACTCCAACGACTGGCGGGACCGACGCCGCTACTGGCGGGACCGACGCCGCTACTGGCGGGACCGACACCGCTACTGGCGGGACCGACACCGCTACTGGCGGGACCGATCCTGCAACGGGTGCCGCCGGTGGGGACTCATCGAACAGCGCTGGTGGTTCTCCGAGTGACGCTGGCGCCGCCGGCCATGGCACCAGCACGGGCGGCGGCGACGCAACGGATGGCACCGATGAAGGATGCAGCTGCCGCGTCGCTGGCCGACCTACGACTAGCCCCTGGCCGCTCCTACTAGGTGCGCTCGTGCTCGCGCGTCGTCGTCGTCCCCGTTCGGCGGCCTCGACGTCGTAAAGGCTAGTGCCCGGCCGATGGCGCCGGGGCTACAGGAGCGGACGCAGATCCCGAAGGCGCTGGCGGAGCGGCCGCCGGCGCTGCAGGAGCGCCGCCGGGAACGCGGAGCCGCAGCGCTGCGACCTGGCCCTGTCGAGCGTAGTCGGTCGCCTCGCCGAGAATGCGGGCAGCCTCCTGCGGAGCGTGAAAGCCCATGCTGTTTTCCGCAGCGATGTAATCGAGCCTCCACTGCGCTCGTCGTTGGAGAGCAAGAGCCGGCGCGAGCGCCTCATCCGTAGCGCCGGCAGCGCGAGCTTCCAGAATGGTGTCGATGAGCTCCACGATGGCCGCACCCCCGCGCTGCATGAGCTCGTGGTTGCGACCTTGAATCGAGGCGACGCGCGCGCGAATTTCGTCTTCTGAAGCGCGGTGGCACGTCTGGCACGCGCGGTTGATGTTGAGGAGCGGGCTCCGCACCCAGTGGTCGCTCACCTTGGTCGCGCCTTCACGCATGTAAGGCATGTGGCAATCCGAGCACGAGACGCCACTGCGCGCGTGAATGCCTTGGCTCCACATCTCGAACTCCGGATGCTGCGCCTTCAGGATCGGCGCGCCCGTCTCTTGGTGCTTGTAGTCGACGAAGGCCGTGCCGTCCGGAAACTTGGTGGCATCCCAGAAAGCTTCAGCCTCGTCGGCGCCAAGGCCTTTGCCCCACGGAAAGGTCAGCGGCATCTTGCTGCTGCAGTAGTACTCGACGTGACACTGCCCACAGACGAACGAGCGCATTTCGTTGCGGCTCGCGTCGCGATTCGGATCGTACGGCTCCTTGCGCGAACCGCTACGCCAGATCTCGATGGACGGCAGGGCAGGCACTTTGGCGTCGGAAGCCGCGAGCGCGCGGATGCCGTTGATGAACCCAGGGCGTGTGACACGCACCGCCATCGTGTTCGGATCGTGGCAATCCGGGCAACTCACGGGGTGGGCGTGCCCTGACGCGTGCAGCTTTTGGTTGAGCTCTTGATAGGTCAGTTTGTACGTCTGCTCGAAGCCCGCCATGGCGTCGCCGCCGCCCAGCTCTCGGTAGACGGGCATGATCGATGCGTGGCAGTGCAGGCACGAACCCGACTGAGGCTTACTCAGTCGCTTCGTCGCTTCTTGATCCTCGAGCATGTACGCGTGACCGCGCCGGTCCCGGTAGTCGATCGAGAATGCGTAGCCCAAGAACATGCGCTTGAGCCATGGGTCGCGCGCGATCTTTTCTTCCGGCAGCGCTTCACTACCGGCGTGACCGCCGAAGGTGGTGGCCGTTTTCAGCGCCGTCTTGCGGTACCCGTCGTATTGGGCGGGCCAGTTGCGCCCCCATTTTGCCGGGTCCGTGTCGTTCTCGGTGACCTCGACGACGCGCACGTAGGGCGTTCGCTGCTCCGCCTTGCGTTCGGAGATGTTCATGAGCAGCGCGGTCGTGCCAGCAGCCGCGGCGGCGACGAACCCGATCACCGCGACGTAGACGCCGCGACGCTCGTACCATTTGCCTTTGCTTGCGACGTTCTCGGTCATTGTGTCTTGGCCTCCGCCTTGGGTGGTCCACCCAGGCCCGCGCGATCGCCGTGGCCGGCGTCCCAGTGGCAGTGGATACAGGGCAAGTCGAGTGAGTCGTCATGGCCGGACAGCGGCGCGGCTGGGCGCATCTCGGCGGTGAGGCTCGAGTGACACCGCACGCAGTTGTCCTGCAAAATCTTGCGCCCAGCCGCCTGCACCTCGATCGGCTCCACGAAGCCGCCGGTGGTGAAGAGCTTGCTGTGTCGCCAGCCGTTCTCCGCTTTGGCCATGTATTTCGGGATGAACTCGTGCGGCAAGTGGCAGTCGATGCAAACGGCGGTGTGGTGGTGCCCGGCCTTTTGCCAGCTGTCGTACTCGCGCTGCATGATGTGGCAGTTGGCGCAAGCCGCCGGCTCTTTCGAAAAGTACGAGAGCCCCTTGGCGTAGCTGAACGTGTAGCCACCAATGCCGGCCAAGACGCCGAGCACGACGGCGAACAGCAGCGGCGCCCAGCGCGCGCCGTTGCGAATGCCGAGCTTGGTCGGCGGGCCGTCAGCTGCCCCAGTCACGACGACGGGCAATAGCAGAAGCGCCCGTCATGCGAAACCCTCGATCGGCACGTCGCGTCAGCTCGGCGAAAGGGCCGCGCACAGCGGGCATGCTGCTGCGGCGTGCGCGACGTCGCGCCGGTGCAAATCGAGCACCGCGCGAGAGACCATTGCCAACTCGCGCCGAACTTCACGGCGGCGCCCTGCGACGCGCTCGATCTTCATGCGATCGTAGGCGGTTGTTTGGTGGCGAAGCCACGCAATCACGGCCGACTCCGCGCGTCGCTCGATCCCGATGCGTTCCGTCCGCGCGACCGTGCCGCTGCCGACCGGCGTTGCATGCTCGGTGACCAAACGCGCCAAACCGCGCGCCAACGCTTCGAAACGTGGCGAGAAGCGCAAGAAGGCTAGCACTTCGGTTTCGAACGATACGACGTACGCAGCTTGCTCCCGATCGCGTCGCGCGGACGCGGCAGCGCGCTTGTTCGCGTACGCCGGGGTCGCTCGCTCGACCTCCAGCGCTGCGCGCGCCTGCTCGATGTTCTCGCGCGGAGCCCAAAGCCCCTTGGAGAAGGCCTTGCGACCGCGCTTCTCGATCACGGCCCAGCTCGGGCCGAGCTGCTTCACGCGGCGCGTGAGGCCGGCGTCGCCCGGCGGCAGACACCCCCATCCCACCGGAGCCGTGTACCTCTGTCCATCCGCCCCCACGAACACGGTGGGCTCGGAAGTCGGCGCCAGCACCAGCGTTTCTCGAGACATGCGCCGGCTCGTCTAACCCGCGACCGGCCGTCGGAGCAATACGGCAGCGAGCGCCTATTCACTCACCACGGCGATGCATGCGCAGAAGCTCCCACTTACTTTTCGCACGCGAGAGGACAGCGGCCAGAGCTGTGTCAAATTTTGCGACCCGTGACCGTTCCGTTGCGCCAGATGCAAAGCCCTGCTCCGGCCCGTCTCGATGCCTCCAAGGCGCCGGACGCAGCTGCGCGTGCACCCCGGCCGGCCACATCGCCACTGCGCCCTGTTTCGGCCACCGCTCCCAGGCCGACGCTCACCACAGCTGCTCCCAAACCTGCAGTCGTCGCGACTGCGCCCACGGCCAAGCCAGCAGCAGTCGCCACGTCTGCTCCCCAACCCTCGGTCGCGACTGCTGCTCCCAAGCGACCGGCAGGGCCTCCGCCGCTGCCCGCGCAGCCAGCCAAGCGCATGCCTCCGCCGCTTGCTCCGGCGCTCGCTGCACACGCAGCCTCGACGCCAGCTCCAGCAGTTACGGTCGCCCCCGTCGCGACGGCCTCCATCCCGGTCACCTTCGACGAAGCACCGCCTGTCATCGCTCCGGTCGCCGCGCCGTGGCTCACGCCAGCCCCAGCCTTCGCTCCAGCTCCGATCGCCGCGCCGGCTCCTGTCGTCGCTCCGATGATCGTCCCCAGGTCGACGGCGACCATCGACTTGCCCGACATCTTGGATGGTGGAGCTCGGCGTCGGCGCGCGATTTTCATCGTGCTCGCGCTCGCAGCCATCGCGCTGTTCGGCGCAATCGCACTGAGCATCGCCAGCCAATATCGGCCAATGTGAGCGCGAGCTCCGCGATTAGCGGCAGGCGCGGAAATTTGGCTCGGAGACCTAATGGTTTGCGCCAGAGGCGGACACCACCCACATAGTGGTCGTGGCACGCGGACGGCAGGGCTCGTTGAATCGGCGCGGAGTGCTGCGCGGCTTGGGCGTCGCGCTGACGTTGCCGTGGCTGGAGTCGTTGGCGCCCCGCACTGCGCGCGGCCAATTGCTGCCTTCGCCCAAACGCTTTCTCCCCATCTTTTTTCCGAACGGCGCTTCCACCTATTGGTGGCCGCTGGTCGCCGGGCAGGGCGACGGCTGGCAGCTGCCGCCTGTGCTCGAGCCGCTCGCGCCCCTCAAGCAGCACGTCACGGTGCTGGGCAACATCGAGAACCGGACGTGCGGAGCGGACGGCGGCTCCTCTATCTCGGCGTTCTATCATTCGCTGTCGACTGCCGCGTACCTCACCTGCCGTGACGCTCAAGAGGTCAGCGCAACGCTGAACGTGCCCCAAGCGAACGGCGTGAGCATCGATCAGGTCCTCGCTCAGCAGTTGCCGCGTGAAGCGCCGATCGATTCTCTGCAGCTCGGCCTCTCGACCACAGAGAGCTAATGCGACGGAAAGCCCTGTTCGTTCAGCCGAAGCATTTCTTGGCGTACCGAAACCGAGCCGCTGTATCGCGTGACTGACCCGCGCAAGGTATTCGACATGCTGGTCGCGGGCAGCTCCGGCCCCGCGGCGCCGCGCCAGGGCGC
>JBEHXA010000223.1:0-10992 GCA_048498935.1 Myxococcota bacterium | reverse complement strand
GGTTTCTTCTGTTCTGCGTAGCATCGAGGAATATCGGTTTGGCGGGACGAGAACAAATCGCTGAAGTGCCCGCTCCACACCACATCGCGCAGAAAGAGCTGCGAGCTGTCGTAGAGGCTGCGCTGCAAGTCTCCGAACTCCGGAAAGGTGGCGGCGTCCTTGGACGTGAACGGCAGGGTCTCGAAAGCCAAGAAGTAGGAGACCTTCTTCAGCAGGTTGGCCTGAGCTCGGGAGGTAGCCATCAGGCGCTTGACCTCCGCTGCCAGCACGCTGGGCGTGGTGAGGGTGCCGTCGGTCGCCTTGGCCCAAAGCTGTTCGTCCGGCGACGAGTCGAGCAACGCGAACCCGACCGCTGACGCGAGCTCGTGCGCCGTGAGCGCCACCTTGCCGCTCGGCGGACTTTCGCTGGCACCGAGCTCCGACCGATAGAGAAAGGCGGGGTGCAGCAGGGCGGCCTCGACCACGAGCTGAAGCTGGCGCGCTGGGCCGTCAGCGGCTGCGGAGTCGAAGATCGCGACGAGCCCGCTGACCTCCGCTTCGGTGAGCGGCCTCCGCCAGGCGAGCGCCAGACTCTGACGTAGAAACGGGTCCAAACATGCGGCGTTCACAGCGGCTGCGCAGCCCGGGACCGTCAATTGGGCGGCGACCTCGTCTGCAGCGCGCTGATAGGCCTGAATGGTGGTCGCACCCAGCTGCGCGTTTTCGTTGTACGGGTAGAGGCCCGTCGTGCTCGGCAGCTCGGTGATGGTCATGGTTGCCGGCAACGTGACCTTGAACACGTCTTGCACGATGTTTCGGTACTCGTCGTCCGACAGCAGCGTGAGCCGAGCCGGCGCCAGGGATGCATCCGGGCGACATTCGGCGCTCGCCATCGAACCGCCCGTGCCGCTGCTCGCCGGAGCACCCCCGCCATTACCCGCACTGCCGAGCGCCCCCTGCCCGCCGCTCTCACCGGGCGTCACCTGCCCGTTGACTGATGCCGTGCACGCGCTCGAGACGAGCGCCGTCAGCGCCAAGCCCACCGCGGCCACCACTCCGAGCCGACAGGCTTCGTGACGCAACACAGCCATGCGACTGAGTGGCGTAACCCTGAGGTGTGGATCACTTCCTGTCGGCGGTGCGTGCCGTTAGCGCATGCGCACGAGGAGAAAATTGCACTCGATGTACCATCGAGCCCCTCAGCGAGAAGCTGCTTGGTGATCGCCTTGGCGACTAGGGCAAACCAGGCACCGTAGCGGTCATGGTGCGCACTTTGGTGTTACCGCCCACGATCAGCAGCGTCTTCATGTCAGCGCCGCCGAATGCCGAGTTGGTGCCGTTATTGGTGATGTTACCGGCGCAGTCCACGGCGATGCCGTCACCGCCCGGTGTCGGCCCGCCTTTTTGTCCCGGTACCCCGGCTGCGTCCAACGTCCACGTGCCCATGGTGACGACGTGCAGCTTGGTCTCGTCGGGCGAAAGCGCGACACCGTTCAAACCTCCGGTTTGAATCACCGTGAGCGCGCCCATCGGGTCGATGCGCACGAGCGACTCGCCCAGCCCCTGCGGCCGATTACCCAATTCGGCGGTGCGATTGGAGAAGTAGACGTTACCGTCGCTGCGCGCGATGAGATCGTTCGGCGAGTCGAGCATCTTGCCGTTTGCCATGGTCGCGATCTCGCGACCCATCTTGGTCTTCACGTCGTACTCCATCACGGCGCGCGGACCTTGGCAGGCAGCGAGGATGTTGCCATTCGGGCTCACGCCCAGCCCGTTGCAACCCACCTTCTCCACCCACACCTCGCAGTTGCCGCCGGGGACGTACTTGATGATGTCGCCACCCGTGTATTGACCGACGGGGAAGTTCGTGAAGAAGAATGCCCCTTCGCTCGCGATCCAAGTCGGCCCCTCATTGTAGTTGTAATTGAACTGAAAGTTCGTGCACACGTCGGTCGAGGCGCTGAGCTCTTGCGCCGGAAACGGACCAGCCGGACATGTGAATTGCTTCTTGGGACCGTTGGGGCCCCACAGCCCGCCGCCCCCGCCCGCCGCGCCGCCGCCCGAGCCACCTGCACCGGCGCCCGCGCTCCCGCCCGCATTCACGCCACCACTGCCGCCCGTAGCGGCGCCGCCACCACCGCTGGCGTTGCCGCCACCACCCGTCGCACCGCCGGCGCCAGTGCCCGCAACCCCCGCGCCAGCGCTGCCACCGTTGACCGCTCCCGAAACGCCGACCCCTCCGGTGGGGGAGCCACCGGCAGACGAGGAGCCGGCCGCGTTGGCGGATCCGCCCGCAGAAGCGCCGCCCGAAGCCGGGTTTTCGGGATCGGACGAACAGCCCTGCAGGGCGCAGCCCAGGGCCAGAAACACGACGGCGGAGCGACGCAAGGCAGGCATCGCTCGAATTATGTCCGATTCGGGGCTACCCCGTCATACAGCGCTCGCCTAGAACGCCCACATGCTCGTTCGCTTCGCTCGCTGGCTGGGCAGCTGCCTGACTTTCCTCGTGCTGCTCGTGGGCTGCGGCTCGCAATCGTCGACCGGCGCGACGCCGGCGACAGCGCCTCCACCTTCGCTCGACCTACGACTGGCATCGACGCCGTGGGTGCCGTTCACGGGGAACGAAGACCAACCGCGCGTGGCGCAGTACCTGGTCGAGAGAGCGCTCGAGCGCGCAGGTCACACTGGGCGCACCACCGTCGTGCTCGACTGCACGCCCACTAAGGCGCTGCGCGAAGGCAAGTACGATGGCTCGGCCGCGCTCTGGACCGGTGAGGACCGCGAAGAGTTCCTGCTTTACTCGAAGCCGTACTTGGAGAATCGCTTGCTGCTCGTTGGCCGCAAGGGCAGCGACGTTTCCGCGCAGTCACTCGATACACTCAGCGGCAAGCGCGTCGGCATCGTCCAAGGTTACGCGTACGGCAAGGAAGTGGATGCGGCGAAGGGGCCCGTCTTCGTGCGCGCCAAGAGCTCGACGGACAGCTTGCACCAGCTGATGCAGAGCCAGGTGGATTACATCCTGATCGACGCGCTGCTGGTTCAGTACTTGTTCGAGCAAGAGCCACGACGCGCGAACGCCAGCCTGGAGGTCGGCAAGGAGCCGGTGCTCAAGCGCACCCTCCATTTCGGCGTGCGAAAGTCGCTGCCCGACGCGCAGAAGATCATCGACAGCTTCAACGACGTGCTGGCAGCCATGATGCGCGACGGCACCTACCACCTCGCACTGCAAGTGAGCTGGATCACCGCCGACGTGGACGGGGACGGTCGCGAAGAGCTGGTCGGCGTCGGGCCCGCGGTCGGCGCCGAGCCTCCCGCCCACAGCTACGTGCTCTTCGCCGAAGCGACCGCCGCAGCGCCCTCGGCCGCCGCGAACAGCAAGCCCAAGACCGCGCCCCCGCCCGGCGCCAATCAAGTCGCGAGCAACGGTGCGACCGAGCAACGTTATTTCGTTGGTGGCCACGTCTACGAGTCGTGGTCGGAGGTGCCCGAGTCATTCAAGATCCAACCTGGCGCCAATACCGTCGGCGGTGGCCACCCTACGGCCAAGCTGGTCGAATGGTGAATGCGATGAGCAGCCAGCCCTTCACCAAGAACTACCGCGATCACTCGAATGATACGGGCTTTCAATTCGAGTTTTTCTGCGACAAGTGCGGCAACGGTCATCGCTCCACGTTCCGCACCAACAAGATCGGCGTCGCGGCGCATCTGCTCAAAGCCGCCGGCTCGCTTTTCGGCGGCGGTCTGCACTCGGCGGGCTACGGCGCTGGGCACGTACACGACGCCCTGCGCGGACCCGCTTGGGATAGCGCTTACAAGGACGCGATCGAAGAAGCTCGACCGCGCTTCAAGCAATGCACGCGCTGCGGCAACTGGGTGTGTCCGGAAGTGTGCTGGAACCACGCGCGCGGGCTGTGCGAGGCCTGCGCGCCGGATTTGGCCGAGCACGCGCCGGCCATTCAAGCGCAGGTAGCGGTCGAACAAGGCTACGAGCAGGCACGCAAGGGCGACCAAATGCGCGGCTTCGACATGCAGGCCGCGGCCAGCGTGGGCGCCGCGTGCGGCAAGTGTCAGGCCTCACTCGCGACTGGTGCCAAGTTCTGCGCGCAGTGCGGCACCTCGGTGCCGACGCAAGCTGCAGGCCCCAAATTCTGCGCGCAATGCGGCGGAGCGCTCGCAGCAGGCGCCCGCTTCTGCTCCGGTTGCGGCACGAGCTGCGGCTGAGCGTATCGGCTCAAGCCGCGTTCGGCTTGCGCGCGTCAACACGTAGCGCTCGTAGAGGCCCATCGGCACCATGTAGGGGTATAGTCCGCCGCATGCAAGGGGCCGTTCATCGCTATCAATTGACGATTCATGAGCGTCATCTCGACACCTTTGGGCATGTGAACAACGCGACTTACCTGGAGCTTTTGGAAGAGGCGCGCTGGGATCTCATCACCGGCAACGGCTACGGTATGGACGAGATCGCGCGTCGCCAGCTCGGCCCCACCATCCTCGAAATCAACCTGCGCTTCCGGCGTGAGGTCCGAAACCGTCAGCGCGTCACGATCGAAAGCTGGACCGACGCGTACAAAGGTAAGATCTGCACCTTTCAACAGCAGCTGCTCGACGAGGAGCAGAACGTGTGCTGCGCAGCGACGTTCGTGCTCGGCTTGTTCGACCTCCAAGCGCGAAAGCTCGTCGTCCCCACGCCCGAATGGCTCCGCGCAGTCGGGCTACCCGAAGCGGTGTAACCCCGCGCAGCGGTGAATTCTCGCTCGCCGCGGGGCCCGTGTGTGTGACAGCGGCCCACAGGTCCAGCCCCGGCCGGATCCAGGGCGCTGCCCGCTCGCCCGTTTTCATGGACAGGGGAGGGGTGCCCCGGACACCTAACTAGGCTATGACCCGCCCTTATTTCGTGCTTGCCGCGCTCGGAGTCAGCACCGCGTTTGCCTGCACTTCCGAGAATCCGAATACCCCTGGTACGGGCGGAACGAGCGCGACCAGCGCCGGAACCTCCAGTACCCCGGGCACTTCGGGCTCGCCCGCGAACGCTGGCGGCGCTCCCGCGACGGCCGGAAGTGGCGGCAGCGGTAACGTCCCCACGACGGCCGGCACCACTGGCACGGCCGGCACGACTCAGGGCACGGCCGGGACGACCCAGGGCACGGCCGGCACCACCGGCACCGCAGGTACGACAGGCACGGCGGGCACCACCGGGGCCGGCGGCGCGGGCGGCAGTGGCGGCACCACTGGCACGGGTGGCAGCGGCGGCTCGGGCAACCCGGGCAACTACCCGCCTCCACCGCGCGACATCATGGTGACGTCGACCGACAAGGTCGAGATCGCGTTCGGCGGCAACCAAATCACGCCAGCGGCCAGCGGCACGCACACCGCGCTGTTCGATCCCAAAGCAACCGCCGGCATTCAGAAGAAACTCGTGTTGCCACTCGGCGGCGTGAACTCGGGCCCGATGAAGATGGGTTGGGCCGTGCAGCGCGGCTTTCACGTGCTCGCGCTGCCGTTCTGGAACAACTACCCGAACGACCAGTATCACCGCGAGTACCTCGAGAGTTGGTCGGGTGAAGATCTGAGCGCGCAAATCACGCAGTCTCCAGCCAACAGCGTGATGTCTCGTGTGAAGGGCAGCCTCGCCTACCTGAAGAACGCGGACCCCGGCTCGGACTGGGGCTACTACCTCGACGCCAACGGCGAGGTGCGGTGGAACGACGTGATCGTGTTCGGTTACTCTTTCGGCGGGCAGATGGGCGTCGCCGCGACCAAGTACGTGGCGCTCGATCGCGTGATCATCACGGCTTCACCGAACATCCCGATCAACTCGCCGTGGCTCACCGAAATGCCGAGCGTGACTCCGGTCGAGCGTTGCTACCAGTTCGTCGGCTTCAAAGAGGGCGAGCACAAGACGCACATCGACGAAACGACGAAGCTCGGCTGGCTCGGTGAGCCGTTCGACGTCGAAAACGGCATCACCAAGCCCCCGCCCTACCCGTCCAACCGCCTCATCGTCGAAGACGGCCACTCGGACTTCTGCGGCCGTCCCTTCAACGACGGCATGAAGGACTGGGACCACATCTGCGAGTGGCTCTTCAACGTGCAGTGACGGCTACCGCAAGTCCCTGAGCTCGCCCGTACGCGTAAACGCGCCCGTGCCCGGCGTGCGTTCGGGTACGGGCGGGCTTACGGGGAGACCGCAACGTTCGTTACTTCCAGGCCTGGGTGGTCCAGTACTGGACCATCTTGCCGATGAGGGGTGCGTCGGGCGCGCCGACCTCGCTCAAGGTTTTGCTCACGCCTTCGGTGATGTTGGTCTCGAAGCGCACGGCGGGGCCGCTCCGGGGCTTCGCGTACTTGTTGCGGAAGAAGCCGAGCAGCTTGATGGTCGGATTGACCTCGGGATCGGGGTTGCTGGCCGCCAGGCGCTCGAGCCAGGTCTGGATCGAAACCTCTTCGAACTCGAGGCCTGCCTGCCGCAGCATCGGCAAGAGGTCGCGCGTCCAGTTGAACGCCTTGGGGTTCACCACGTGATAAACATCGTGCCGCTTCGGCGCGTGGCACACCTCGACCATCACCTTGGCCACCACGTCGATCGGCAGCCAGTTCAAGGTGTCGTCGAGCGTGGGCAGTGCACCGATCGCTACCGCCGAGCGAATCATCAGCGGGATGGCTTCGGTCGCGTTCCACTGGCCCAGCTGCGTGTCACCGGCGATTTGTCCCACGCGCAAGACGCGCGCGTCGAGACCCGCGCGTTGGGCGTGCTGACACAACCGTTCGGCGACCAGCTTGGAGCGTGCGTAGCCCATCTCTTGTGCATCGGTGAGGTGCTCCAGGTGCGACTCCGGGATCACTAGACCCGAACGCACCGCCGCCGATACCGACGAGACCAAGAAGAAGCGCGCGTTCGACTTGAAGCTGAAGTCGATCAGGTTGCGCGCACCTTGGATTTGGTTCTCGAAGGAGGCCACGCCCATGTTGAAGTTGACGCTCCAGGCGTTGTGAATCACCAGGTTCACGTCGCGCAAAAGCTCCGGATCCAGCCCCAAATCGGGGCGAGTCAGGTCCGCGCTGAAGGACTCGACGCGGCCTTCCGGCACGGTCACGCCGCGCGCCGCGAGCGACTCGAGCGTACGCGCGTGCGGGTCGGAGCCGCGGTTGAGGCAGTACACCTTCTGAATGCTCGGCAGCTTGAGCAGCGTGCCGAGCACGTGCGCACCGAGCGACCCGGTCACACCCGTGAGCAACACGACGCGCGGCGCCCCGGCGTCCGCGACGGGACGCGCGCTGAAGGTGCCATAGGTATCGATCAGCGCCTGCATCTCTTCGAGCTCGGAGCGCTTGGCAAACGACTCGCCGGTGCGGAGCGCCGACAGGTACGAAGCCAGCGTCTTGATGTTCGGATACTCGAAGCAAACGTTGCCGGCGACCTCAGCCGCACGCGAGCCCAAATCGAGGGTGCGCACGATGCGCGAAAACATGCGGTACGCGCCGAGCGAATCGAGGCCGACCATGAAGAAGTCGGTCTCGGGCAAGAGCTGCGCCGCGCGCGACGGCTCGAGCTTGAGGATGTCGACCACCAGCTCCTTCAGCCACGCCTGCATGCCGGGCAAATCCAGCTGCAAGTTGCCGCCGCTGGCGCGCTCGGCGTCTTCGTAGACCGATTTGATCAGGTCCTCGAACTTCTTGTAAAAAGCCGCGCGAATCACGGTCCCCTTGTCGGTCTTGGGACAGTCGTCGGCAGCGTCCGCCTTGAGCACGCGAATGTGCTCGCGGTCGATCTTGGCGTGCGCTTCGGCCTGCTCGTTGGCAGCGTCGATCGACGGCTGCACCAGCTTCAAATACTCGTCTTCGGAGACGCCGTCGTAGCCTTTGGCGGGGACAATGATCAGCCCCACCGACACCTGCCCTACGCCGAACACGACCGCTTCGGCCACGTGCTTGTCCGATTGCACGGTGTGCTCGAACTGAACCGGGTTCACCTTCTCGCCGCTGACCAGAACGATCCAGTCGTCGAGTCGGCCCACGTACTTGAAGCGATCGGTCTGGGTCGGATGCTTGATGAAGAGGTCGCGCGTCGCGTAGCTACCGTCGGGCTGGTTGGACACGACCTTGCTCTTCCAGCCGTCCGCAATCACCGCCTCGAACGCGTCGCCCTGCGGGGCCCAGCGCAAGTACGGCAGCAAAGCTGCTGGCGGCCGCAGCCAGTTCCACTCCTTGTCGCCAGCCGAACGATGGCTGGTCATCAGCTGCCCCACCTCGGTCGCGCCATAATGGGAGACGAGGTTCACGCCGTTTTCGACCAGCAAGTCGCCCAGGTCGTCCGGACAGGCCGAGCCGCCGAACATCACGATCTTGAAGCGCTTGAGCAACTCCAAGCCCTCCGGGTTAGCGAGTACTTTCAGTGCGTAGGGCACGCCATAAAAGATCTCGAGCTCGCCACCGAGGTGCTTGAAAACCGCCGTGAGCTGCCGCGCGCTGAGCGGCAAGTTCGGGTTGTAGAAGTAGATGACCTTGCTCGAGTAGAGCGCGCGGAAAAACGACGACAAACCGTGGTTGTGAAACAGGGGCAGCGTGATGAAGCCCCGCATGTCGAAGTTGATGCTCGCGTTGTGGATGTAATTCTTATGAATATTGCGGATCGGCTTGGGGAAGCCGGTCGACCCGGACGAGTGCAAAATGTTGCAACTCGTGTTCGTTTCGTAATCCAGGTCCAAGTCGATGTTCAGCTCGGGCGCGGGACCGGTCCGGTAGCCCTCGTACTGCAGCGCGCTCTTCAGCGGTCGGAGCGCGTTCACGGCGTCGACCTTGTCCTGGTGCGGCCCCGAAAAGACCATGTCGCTACAGTTGGTCTTCTCGAGCAGACTACAAATCGCCTCCGGGCTCAGGCGAGTCGAAAGCAAAAGGACGGTGAACCCGAGCCGCCCGAGCGCAAACTGGGCCACCAGGTAGTCGAGATCGCTGAGCGCCAGCAGAGCGATGACCCGCTCCGGCGAATTGCGCGTGCGATTACCGAAGATGGTTTGGTAGTGATGGGCGGCCCGCGTCGCGTATTGGTCGAGCTGGGCAGCAGTGTGGATCTCGTAACTGTCGGGCTCCGACGTGGTCGGGTAGGCTGCGATCCCCGCGTCCGGGTTGCTCTTGGCTCTGAGTCGTAGAAGTTCGTCGAGGGTGCGGGGTTCAGCAGCAGACGTCGTGCCCATAGGTGAGCGGAAGCTTTACTCATTTTGCCTGCGGTGACGACCTAGATGACGGCGCGGATCGACGATTTGTGCGGTCTCCACCGAGCACCCAGAAATGGCCGAAATTGGCATGAACGCAGTGCGTCGATTCCAGCGCTGCCAAACACTGACGCCTGGCGGGGCTACGAGGCTGGGCGGTAGTCTCCGCGCCCCGACATGCAGGAAGCTTCGCGACAACCTTCCGCCAACTCCCCGCGCCGCGTGCTGTTCGCGAGCTTGATCGGTACGACGATCGAGTTCTTCGATTTCTACATCTACGCCACCGCTGCGGTGCTCGTCTTTCCGAAGCTCTTCTTCCCCGCTAGCGATCCCACGTCGGCGACGCTGCAGTCGTTCGCCACGTTCGCACTGGCCTTCTTCGCAAGACCCGTGGGCTCCGCGCTCTTCGGTCATTTCGGCGATCGCGTCGGGCGCAAGGCCACGCTGGTCGCGGCGCTACTCACGATGGGCATTTCAACCGTCGTGATCGGGCTGCTGCCGACGTACGCGTCCATCGGTGTGCTCGCGCCGATCGCGCTCGCGGTGTGCCGCTTTGGTCAAGGCTTGGGGCTGGGCGGCGAATGGGGCGGCGCAGTGCTGCTGGCGACCGAGCACGCGCCGCCGGGTAAGCGCGCGCTCTACGGCATGTTTCCCCAGCTCGGGGCGCCGCTCGGCTTCTTGTGCTCGACCGGTATCTTCCTGGCGCTCGACGAGTGGCTCAGCGACGAGCAGTTCTTCGATTTCGGCTACCGCATCCCGTTTCTGGCGAGCTCGCTCCTGGTGCTGGTGGGCTTGTACATCCGGCTCAAGCTCACGGAGACACCGGACTTTCAGCGCGCGATCGAGAACAACGAGCGGGTGCGCGTGCCGTTCTTGGCCGTGATCGTGAAGCACCCGGGGCGCCTGGTGCTCGGCACGTTCGCGGCGGTGGCCACTTTCGTCGTCTTCTACCTGATGACCGTGTTCGCCTTGAGTTGGGGCGTGACCGCGCTGGGCTACAGTCGTCCCAAGTTTCTGCTGCTGCAGATGGTGGGCGTGCTGTTCTTCGGACTGACTATTCCGATCTCCGCGCTGGCAGCCGATCGACGCGGGCGTTGGGGCGTGCTCATGGCAGCAACGCTCGCGATCATCGGCTTTGGGCCGCTGCTCGCGCCGCTGTTCGGCTCTGGCTCCACGCTCGGAGTATTGGCATTTCTGATCATCGGCCTATCGCTGATGGGCCTCACGTATGGTCCGATTGGCACCGCGCTGGCCGAGCTGTTTCCCACGGCGGTGCGTTACACGGGCGCCTCGTTGACGTTCAACCTGGCCGGCATCGTCGGCGCTTCGCTCGCGCCCTACGCCGCAACCTGGTTGGCGAAGAGCTACGGCTTGGCCGCTGTGGGCTACTACCTGTCGGTCTCCGGGATCGTGTCGCTCGCCGCGCTTTGGGGCATTCGCCGCGGCGAGAGCAAGCACGCGCCTTGACGCCGGCGCGCAATCAGGGCTTTGGCGGAGCCGGCATTAGCACGCCGGATTCGCCGTAGCTGGTAGTTGCCACGATGTCGCTCACGCTGCCCGCGGCGTCGAAATGAACGAGCAGCTCGACGGGCATGTTCGGGACCGTTGCCGGCACCGGACCGGCGCGCAGCGTGCTCGTCTCCATGTGCCAGGTCAGATCCGAATTGAAGAAGGCACCGAGCGGACCGACGAATGCATGCAAGCCCGAGCCGCGGTAGTGACGCTGTCCATAGACCACGCCGGGCTCGAGCGTACCGACCGCCAAGTCGCTCTGCAGCTGATAGGTACCCGATGCCCGGTCCAG
>JBEHXA010000222.1:0-11012 GCA_048498935.1 Myxococcota bacterium | reverse complement strand
AGGGGGGCAATGCTGGCGAGGCGCCGACGCAAGGCGGGACTGGAGGCGCCTCGCCAGCATTGCCCCCCTCAGCCGCGTCAGCGCCGGAAGCGCCGCCACTACCAGGGTCTCCGCCACTCCCTGGGGTGCTGCCTGCTGCGCCGCCCTCGCTGCCAGAAACGCCGGCCGCGGCGCTCGTAGAGCTGGATCCGGCTTCGTTCGAGCCAGGGTCGCCTCCAGCGTTGGGCACGGGTGCGCTGGCGTGGTCGTCATCGGAGCAACTGCTCGTAGTGACTGCCAAGAGGAGGGCCGAGCAGGCGCCGTATCGCACGAGGTAATTGGCAGCGGCGGTGCGCATATGATCGCTCAACTTATCCCAGAAGGGTGCTGTCGACCAATTCGCTGGCGCGGCCATGCTGGAGCCTGCGCCGCCTAGCACGAGCATTCGCTGCGAATGTGGGTGAGACGCGCAGGCTGCACGCCACTTCACTGCTTCATGCGACCAAAAGCAGGTGAGCGTGGGTAAAAATACAGACAGATAGCTGCGGTGTCGGTAGCTCTAGATAGTTGGAGCTCTCTCGCGTGTCGGGAAGATCGACCTGCTTAGCGTTTGTGATGCTGCTCGCCCTGTCGTGCTCGAAGGCGCCGCGCGCCGACAAGAGCGACGGCGATAGTCCCGACAAGACGCTGAAACCTACACCGACCGACGTGTGCGGCACGCCGAACGAAGGGTGCCCCTGCGACGAGCCCGGGCAGGTGGTCAATTGCGGCGAGGTAGTGGCTCGCTCGGACGATTACGTCTCGTGCTCGATGGGCACCCGCACCTGCGAAGAGGGCGGAAACTGGGGCAAATGCGTGGGCCAGCAGGTGATCACGCTCAACAGCTGGCAAGCCGGCGGGCAAAAGGCCCAGGCCCAGCCGGGAGGCATGGCAGCACCCACGACGTGTGATCCCTTTCTGTTCGTCATCAATGGCAACGTGACCGACCACGCCACCAGCGCGACCGTGCAAGACGCGGGAGGGGGCGTGCAGCTCAAGCCAATCACGGGCGGCGGTGGCGGGGCTACGGCTTGTCCAATGGGGACCACAGTCACCGTTACCCCGAATACCTCGCCCGCGAAGGATCTCAAGCTCACGACGCTGGCTTCGCCGCCGACGCCGAATACCGTGCAGTTCAGCGCCACGTTGCCCGCCTGTGCCACCGGTTTGCAGCCGATCTGGACCGTCGATCAGCCGAGCTACGCGACCATCTCGACCACCGGCTTGATGACGTTGCTCTATCCATACGTCGGCACGATCAACGTCACTGCGTACGTCGGCAACCTGTCCACGGTCGTTCCCGTCAACGTTACGGTTCAGGTAGTCGATTCGAGCGCGGTCACCAACGGCGCCACGGTCGCGACGCAATTTCTCACCACGTGCAGCCCATGATGCAGCCTCGACCCGACCGCGCGCTGAGCCAACCGAAGTTCGGCTTGCTTTGCGCCCTTTCGGCGCTGCTGGCGGCCTGCGGCGCGGACCCCAAGAGCCAGGAAGAGCACCTCGGCACGAGCCGCTCGGCGATCACGCTCACGTTCAGCAACTCGGGCACCTCGACCACGGTCGTGTCGACCGCGATGCCGACGGTCAACGTCACCAACGGCACGCAGCCGTTCACGTGCAGCATCCTCACCAACAACTCGGCCGGTGCTAGCTGCACCGTCACCGGCAACGTCGTCAGTTACACACCGGGCCCCAACGCCTACTACGCGATCAAGAACCAGCGCTACGGCGACTACTTACGGCGCGTTACGACCTCGGGCGTCGCTTATCTCCAGAGCGGCGGCACTTTAGGCAGCGACTACTTTGCCATGGCCGCCTCGGGCAGCGGGTTCACGTTCAGGTCAAAGACCAGCGGCAACTACGTGCGGAGCGGCGGTACCGTGTCGACCGGCAACAACCTGGTTGCCGATGTGGCAGCGGCCGCTAGCGCCGACGTGTTTCTGCGCTCTGACTGCAACCCGGCCGGCACCTACAATCGCTTCGGCTTCGCCTCCCAAACCGGCACGAACAAGTATTGGCAGCAGAAGGCCACGCCGACTTCGACGGTCGACACGGTCAACAACGGTGGCGGTTCGTGTAGCTCGAGCAGCCCGACCGCTTGGGAAGCGTTTTACCTCGAGCCAGCTGCGGATACGCTGCGCATTACCGGTTCCGCGGGCGCGAACGTCGGCGACGTGACGGTCTTCGTCGAATACCCCGTGGCTTTCATGCCGACGTCGACGAGCGCCGCGCCTTCGACCGCGATCAGCGCAGTCCAGGCTTGGGGCGGCAATAGCCAATTCACGGGCGGCTCGGCGGGCTGCACGGTGACGACCAACGCCTCGGGCGGCGCCGGCACGTGCAGCGTCACGGGCGTCGGTGTCGTGAGCTATACGCCCGGGGCGACTGCCGGCACCGACGTGATCCGGGTCGCAGACTCGCACGGCCATGCCGGTACGTTCAACGTGACCGTCGCAGCCCCGTTCGCGCTTTCGTCCAGCACTTCGGTGGCCGTCGCCTCCTCCGCGATGACTTCAGTGACGGCGTCGGGCGGTACGGGCCCTTACAGCTGTTCCATCCTCAGCAATACCTCTTCGGGCGTGAGCTGCAGCGTGAACGCCGCGGGCGTCGTGAGCTACACCGCGGGCGCCAACGCCGGCTACTACGTCAAGTCGAGCCGCACCGGCGATTACCTTCAGCTCGTCAATGTTTCGGGCACACCGCACGTCCAGACCGGTGGCGCGCTCGGAACCCAGCTGTTCGTCGCTGCGGCGGGCGGCACGGGCTTTACGCTGCAAGCGGGCGCGAACTACGTGCGCTACGGCGGGGCAACTGGCAACTACCTGATCGCTGATGCCACCGCCGGCACTGCGACTGGCTTCACGCCTCAAGACTGCAACGGCACCGGCAACGCCGGCTCGTACAATCGCTTCGGCTTCAAGAGCCCGCTCGGCTCGAACCCGAACTGGAAGGTGAACACGACGCCGTACGTCGACACCTACAACGGCGGCAATGCTGGTGCGTGCAGCGGCGCCAGCGCCTCGCCCTGGGAAGGCTTCGTCCTGAGCAGCGGCAGCGACTTGCTCAAGATTTCGGACTCGGCCGGGCACTCCGCCAACGTCACCGTCACGGTCGAAAACCCGCTCGCCGCTTGGCCGAATCCGGTGGTCGTCGCCACGGGCGGCACGATGCCGAGCACCTTGCACGCCTGGGGCGGTAGCGGGGTCTACACGGGTGGCGCGGCGGGCTGCGCGGTGATCACCAACCAGTCGGGCAGCGCCGGCACCTGTGCGGTATCGGGTTCGGGTTGGATCAGCTACACCGCGGGCGCGACGGCCGGTACCGACACGCTGCGCATCACGGACACCGAAAGCCACACCGTCAACGTGCCAATCACGGTGGTGAGCAACGTCACGACGGTCACGCTCACGCCCACGCAGCCGCCGGTTTCACTGGCGCCGAAGGCCACGACGGCCCTGTCCGTCTCGGGCGGTTCGGGCCTGACCTGGACGATCGTCACCAATAACTCGGGCGCCACGCTCAACCCGACCACCGGCGTCTACGTGGCTGGCGGCACCGGCGAGGTTTCCGACCTGGTGAAGGTGACCGACGGCGCAGGCAATACGGGCTACGTTACCGTGTACGTGGGGCCGGGCCTCTCGCTGTCGCCGCCGCAGCCCGCCGTGCCGCCCAGCACGGCGTTGACTTTCACGGTCAGCGGCGGCACCGGCACTGGCTACGCCTGGTCGCTATCGACGAACGCGTCGAGCGGCTCCGTGAACGCCTCCGGCACCTATACGGCGGGCGCTACTGCTGGTACCGACGTGATCAGGGTGGTCGACTCGGCCGGCAACGAGGTCACGGTGCCGATCACGGTGAGCTGCGGCGCCGACAGCAGCCAGCGCATCATTTACCCATACGACGGCACTGTTTTTCCGTTGGGCATGCTGCCCCCGCTCATCCAGTGGAAGAGCAACGCGAGCGCGACGCACGCCAAGGTGACTCTGCAGTATCCGAGCACCGGTACGCCCACCTTTAGCTGGTCCAAGATCGTCTATCCCAACGGTTCGCTCGCGGCGCCTTACAACAGCCTCCCGACCGCTCTGCCGGTAACTGGCGGCGGTCGAGCCGAAATCCCGCAGCTGGTTTGGCGCACGTTCGCGACCGCAGCGGCCGGTAACGAGGCGCTCATCAAGGTGCAGATGCTGGAAAGCAGCAAGGGCACCATCGCGAGCAGCATCAAAATCAAGTTCGCGACCGAGCAGCTCAAGGGCAAGATCTACTATCAGTCTTACGACTCGTCGCTGGTGGCGGGTGCCAAACCGAACGGCGCGACTCTCGCCATTACGGTGGGCAACGCCACGCCCACCGTCGTCGACGGCAACACCGGTTGCCGTGATTGTCACTCGGTGTCCGCCAACGGAAGCCGCCTGGTAACGCAGGACGGCACCGTCACCAATCCCGGCCTCTACGCGACTTCGCAGACGGTCAACCTCGGCACACTGGCGGAGGCACCCGTCAGTGGGGCCAACAACGACGGACGTTTCACGTGGCCCGCGGTCTCCCCCGACGGCACCATGATGTTCACCAACGCCGGCAACTCGCCGAGCTGGATGTCCGGGCAATGGGCACCTGGCGTGGCGACGCTCGCGAGCGCGCTCTACTCGCTGCCGGGTGGCGTTGCGCTCACCACCGCGGGCCTGCCTTCGGGCCTGCGCGCCATGTTCCCCACCTTCGCCACGGATGGCTCGGCGGTCGCGTTCAACTACAACACGCTCGATGCCCGCACGCTGGCGATGATGACCGTCACCAAGGACAGCCCGGTGGCGGGCGCCTACAACTTTGGCACGCCGGTGGAGCTGTTCAAGCCCTCGGTCGCGTCGGGCGCGACGTACACCAACGGTGGCGGCATGGCGGCGTGGCCCAGCTTCATGCCTGCCGGGCAAAACGGCATCGTGGTGCAGCGGGTGCCGCATCACAACTGCGCCGAGGCCGGTTCGGACGGCTCCACGAGCGTGAACTCCGACGACTTGTCCGAGCACAACATCGGTGCGCTCGGCGAGCTGTGGTGGGTGAATACCAGTGGCACTCCGGTTCCTGCCCGGCTGAACAAAGCCAATGGCTTGGGCTACCTGCCCCTGGGAGCGAATCAACACGGCCTTGCGGGAACGACCGTCCCCACGGTGTCCACCGACCCCACCGACACCGCGGGTGGCACGCCGTCGCTCGCGCAATTCACCGCGGAGGGCAATGGCAGCGATACTTGCCGTTTGAGCCTTCGGACCACGATCGGCAATGGCAACGACTCGCGGCTCAACTTCAAGCCGACCGTCAACCCGACCACCACCGGCGGCTATCAGTGGGTCGTCTTCATGTCGCGCCGCATGTACGGCAACGTCGCGATCATCAATCCATACGCCAGCGATCAGCGCCACACCGACGAGATCAGCCCGACCAAGGCAGCCGCGAAGGGCTACGCGTTGCAGCCCTCGCCGAAGAAGCTCTGGGTCGCGGCCATGAAGACGACGCCCACTCCTGGTTCGGACCCCAGCTACCCGGCATTCTACCTGGACGGGCAGGAGCTCTACTCCGGCAACTCACGCAGCTATTGGGTGCTACCACAGTGCGTGGCACCGAACGCCACGCTCTCGACCGCCAACCTGTGCACTACCACGGCCGACTGCTGCCAGACGACGCCTTCCGTTTGCGCGCTCGATATTCCCGTCGCCGCCAACCCTCCGCTCTCTCACTGCGTGCCGACCACGTCAGTCATGTGTAAGGCGAACGCGGCCGCGTGCAACGTGGATGCCGACTGCTGCAACGTGCTCTCCGGGGCTCGCTGTTCCGGTAACGTGTGCACCGTGCAAACCGGCAGTACGACGACCGGTTACCCGAATTCGGAAGCGGTGACGTACGACTTTTACGCGCAGTGTACCGAGCGCGGCACGCGTCCGATTTGGCGCTTCCTGCAATCGCAGCAGATTATCGCCGGCGATTCTTCGATCGCGTTCGAGGTACAGACCGCAGCGACGTCGGCCGACCTCGCGACAGCCGTCGCGGGCAACGTGCACACCGCCACCGCGACCGCACAGGCTCCGATGTTCACCACCGGGCCGAAGACGGTCGACGCGGTGCTGGCCTCCCTGAGCCCGCCTCAGGGTAGCCGTGCGTACTTGCGCGTCACGGCCACCCTGAATCCGTCGACCGATCACGCCCAGACGCCGACGCTGACCAGCCTCACGCCGACGTACGATTGCATCTTCGACGAGTGAGCGGGCGCTCTGGCCGACTAGGGCCCGCTGATCTCCTTTTCGAGCGCGTCGAGCGTGGCGTCCAAGTTGGCGCTCGTCAGTTGCGCGGCGGCCTCCGCTTCGAACTCTTCTTCGACCGGCAAGGTGCCCACATCGACAGCCGCCGCTTCCGGCGCTGGTGCAGCTGCCGCGACGGGCGCAGCGCTCGGCTTTGCTGCGGTTTCAGTGGGCGTGGGGGTCGGTTCTTGCTTGTTGCACGCGGTCAGGCTCAGTAGCGCGGCCAGTAGGCATGGTCTAAAGCTCATGGCGTGCCTCCTTTCGCTGCCTCGGCGGAGGTGGCAGGTGCTGGCGGTGGAGCGGCGCTCGCGCTGAGCGCGGGCGCGGGCGTCGACTTGAAGCGCTCCATCGCGCGCTCGTGTCGCTCGTTCTCCTTGTCGAGCAGCTTGGTGATGCGTTCCGTGCGCTTCGCCTTGTCCTTCGGCTCGCTCTCGGCGAGCACCATGGCGCGATTCAGAAACGCCACGCGGCGAGCGTGCTGTTTCAGCTCCTCGCGCACGGCTGGTGAAGCAAGCGCGTAGCCCCAGCGCTCGCTCAGCGCGCGGCGGTGATCTTTGGCGCGCGTCTCGGACGTTTCCTGGAGCTTGGCGAGCTTTTCCTTGATCTCGTCTTTCTTCAGCTTGCCACTCTTGAGCTCATCGTGAAGCTCTCGCCAGGCGCGCTTGAAATCTCCGCGGCCCTCCGGCCCTTTGCCGAGCTCGCCCTTGTCGTCGCCGTGCTTAGCGTCCTTGTCGCCGGCTTCTCGCTTCGCGCCCTTGTCCGCTTCATCCGCCTTCGGCCCCTTGCCGGGGTCTCCGGGGGGCTTGCCACGGCGATGCTCGGCGGCCTCGTCGTGCTTGGCGTCGGCCTTGCCGGGTGGGGAACCAGGCTTGTCCGCCGCTGCAACGCCAGGTGCGAGACTGAACGAGAGCCCTAGGACCAATAAATGAGATTTCCTCATGCAGACGACTCCGGGTTTGTTTCCCCACCCCGTTCGCGGCGTCACCACGCTAGTTCTGGACTCGAGGGCTTGCAAGCCCTCAGCGCCGTTGTTCTGGTTCGGGACCCTGGCGCTCGAAACCAAGCGCTTCGACTTTGCGATCGACATGCTATCGCGCGCCGCCAGCTGGTGCCGAAGGAGCCTGGGATCAAGTCGAACACGACGGGGCTATCGAGCATCGACTACCGCGTCACCGACCGTCACTTGAACCGCCCGGAGAGCCACACGTCTTCGTGGAACAGCCGCTGGTCTTGCCCGATACCTTCTGGTGCTATGACCCGCTCGATCGCTCGGTGGAGGTCGGCGAGCTGCCGGCACCGAGCAGCGGCTAGTCGGCTTTTTCGAGGCAGCGGGCGTCGCCTCGGAGCGACTGCGGTTCTTGCCGCGCGCAGCTCGCCGGGCCTGCCGGAGCTGGTGGCGCGAAGCGACGCAGAGTTCGTCGAACGGGCGGCTGCGTTGAGTCGCGATTTGCCCGCTCTAGCTGCGCTGAGGCGTGCCTTGCGCTCGCGCATGTTGGGCTCGCGCCTGATGGATGGCGCTCGTTTCGCCCGCAATATGGAGGCCGGCTGCCGCGCTGCCTGGGAGCGCCACTGCGCGGGGCTAGAGCCCCAGCGCATCGACCTCGAAGTCGATTGACGACCCGAGCGAGTCGATTGGTACGCCCTGGTCACGGAATTCCAGGGCCAGGTTCAGCTTTGCGTCGCTGACGCAAGGACGGAGCAGCCGATTGCGGCCGGAAGGGGACTCGGGCAAGTATGGCCAGGGATGAAAACGGGAGAGCTCGACACCGCCATCGTGCAACGCATGCGCTTTGCGGTCGTCGTGTGGCACGTTCCGCAGGCGGACCCGGCTCGGCTGAGCCTCGTCGCCGCGAACGCTGCCGCCGAAGCGCTCAGCGGTCATGACTACCGCGCTTGGCTCGGCAGCGCGCTCGCCGAGCGCTGGCCCGACGCCTTGGAAAAAGGGCGCCACTCAGCGTACGCCCAGGCGTTGACCACCGGTGAGGAGCAACTCTTGCCGGCTGGGGTCTATCCGGAGCTCGGACCGCGTGTCGTCTCGGGCAACGTACTACCTCTAGCAGACGGCTGCGTCGCCGTGCTGTTCGAAGACGCGACCGAGCGCCAACAGGCGGACGAGGCCACGCGCAAGCTGAACGCCTTCCTCGACTCGATCCTGGAGAACATACCGACCAAGGTGTTCGTCAAGGATGCGCGGCACTTGCGCTACGAGCTCTACAACCGCGCGGGTGAAATGCTGAGCGGCTGGTCGCGCTCGCAAGTCCTGGGTAAGGACGATCAGGCTCTCTATCCGAAGGAGCAGGCAGACTTCTTTCAGGCCAAGGATCGCGAGGTGTTGCAGAGCGGGCGCATGCTCGACATTCCCGAAGAGCCAATCGACACGGCCTACGGTCGGCGCTGGCTCAACACCAAGAAGATCCCCATTTTCAAGCCCGATGGTCAGCCGAGCCATTTGGTTGGGATCTCGGTTGACGTCACCGAACGCAAACTAGCGGTCGAGGAGCTGCAGCGTGCCCGCGAGGAGCTCGAAACCCGCGTGGCAGAGCGCACTCGCGAGCTCGTGACCATGAACGAGCAGCTGGTCCTCGAGATGAACGAGCGACAGCGCGCACAAAAGGCGCTCGAGCAGACCGAAGAACAGCTGCGTCACTCGCAGAAGATGGAAGCCATCGGGCGACTCGCGGGCGGTGTGGCCCACGACTTCAACAACCTGCTCTCGGTGATCCTGTCGTACTCGAACGTGCTTTCGGAGCGGGTCGAAGCTCGTAGTCCGGTAGCCGAGGGCTTGTCGCAGATCCGCAAGGCGAGCGAGCGTGCTGCGGATCTCACGCGACAGTTGCTCGCGTTCAGTCGTCAGCAGGTACTTGCGCCGCGCGTGGTCGACCTCAACTCGATCATCGAAGGCATGAGCGGAATGCTGCGGCGCGTGATGGGTGAGGATATCGAGCTCGAGCTGCTGCAGTCCCGTGAGCTCGGGCGCACGCGCGCCGATCCGGGACAACTCGAGCAAGTGATCATGAACCTGGTCGTCAACGCGCGCGACGCGATGCCGACCGGCGGGCGACTCACCATCGAGACCGCCAACGTCACGCTGGACGAGGCTTACGCGCGTGATCACGTGGGCGTCGCCGCGGGCGCGTACGTGCTCCTGGCGGTGAGCGACGACGGGATCGGGATGGATCCGGCGACGCTCGGTCGGGTGTTCGAGCCGTTTTTTACGACGAAGAAGACGGGCAAAGGTACGGGCTTGGGCCTGTCGACGGTGTTCGGCATCGTCAAGCAGAGCGGCGGCCACATTTCGGCGGTGAGCACCCCGGACGAGGGCACGCGGTTCAGCATTTATCTGACGCGCACCGAAGCCCCGCTTTCGGTCCTCGCACCGGCGCCCGCCAGCACTCAGCCCCGAGGCGGAAGCGAAGTGCTGCTCTTGGTCGAGGACGAGGAGCAGGTACGCACCGTGGCCCGCGAGATTTTGGGCAGTCACGGCTACCGAGTCTTGGTGGCTGCGAGCCCGAGCGAGGCGCTCGCGTTGTCGGCTGCGCATGGCGGTCCGATTGATCTCCTCGTCACTGACGTGATCATGCCCGAAATGAATGGGCGGGTGCTCTCGGAGCGGCTGCGCGAAGCACGGCCGGGGCTCGAAGTGCTGTTCATGTCCGGCTATACCGACAAGGCCATGGATCCGGACGGAGTGCTGGCACCCGGGGCCGCATTCCTGCAGAAGCCCATCACGCCGCATTCACTCGCGACTGCCGTGCGCCGGCTGCTCGATGCGGGTGCGCGGAAACGCGCGGCGATCGCCTAGCCGTTTCGCTGGGCACCCAGCAGCTCGGGTGCCAGCTCCTCGAACCACAGGTCGAGGTATTCAGCGCTGATAGCCGAAGCGTGGGGCATGAGCGCGAGGTTTTTGGCCTTCCAAAGCGGCGAATCGGTGGGCAGCGGTTCGCGCTCGAACACGTCCAAAAAAGCGTGCCCGAGCTGACCCGCTTCCAGCGCGCGTACCAATGCGGATTCGTCGACCGCGTTACCCCTGCCCAAGTTGTAAAGGGTTGCGCTGGGGCGCATCAGCGAAAGCTCTGCCGATCCGATCAGGTGGTTGGTGCCGGTGTCGCTCGGCAGCGTGAGGACGACGTGGTCGGCGTGGGGTAACAGCTCGTGCAGGCGCTCCACGGGGTGCACCGCCTCTGCCGGAGCCGGATCGCCCGAGGGCGTGCGTCGAACGCCCACCACCCGCAGCCCGACTGCCTTGAGCAAGCGCCCGCACTCCCGCCCGAGCGGCCCGAAGCCGACGATGAGCGCTCGTTGCCCAGCGAGACGCCGCGTTGCGGTGTACGCCTCCCGCCCGTAGCGGACCGCGGCTTGGTCAGCCACGGCCACGTCGAGCCGGCGCGAAAAGAACAGCATCATGGCGAGCAGTGACTCGGCCATGATCTTGCCGTGAAAGTGACCGTGCACCGCGCGCACGCGCCCTTCGGGATCTGGTTGGAGCTTTTCGCGTCCGGCGGCAGGCGTCCCGACGAAGCGCAGCTTGGGGCCGAGCCGATACCAAGCTGCATCGAAGGACCACACCAGCGCAGCGTCGGCATCCGGTAGCTCTCGCTGGAGGTCGACGTCACTCCGCACGACGCAGAGCTCGAGGTGGGGATGGCGCGCTCGCAGCACTTCGAGCTGCACCGCATCCGAGCCTTCAGCGTGCAAGCGGCGCAG
>JBEHXA010000221.1:0-11019 GCA_048498935.1 Myxococcota bacterium | reverse complement strand
GGTGATGCGGGTCGCGCTGCCGAGCCCCTGGGTAACGGCCAGGTACTGATCGAGCGAGATGTTCTGCGGTTTGGACCCGCCCTCGATGCGACTGCCGGTGAGGATCGTGCCGGCCGAGTCGTGACCGTTGGCGTTCGACAAATGATCGATGCCCTCGACGATCAGCAGCTTGTCCTTGAAGCTCTTGCCATAGGTGGCAGCGTCGTCGAAGGGCTGGAGCGAACAATCCTGGTAGGCGAGGTCGAAGCTCGTCTCGGTGTCGCCCGCCCGCATCGCCCAGTACTCGGCCGCGATGCCGTGCGGATGGTAGATGGTGACGAACTTGAGCGGCAACGCCTCGCCTGCCGCTTGCGCGACCGAGTTTTCGAGCAATCGGGCGAACGGCAGGACCGCGAAGCCGGCGCCCATGGCGCGCAGGAAGGCGCGGCGAGAGCTGGAGCGCGCGGTCATGGTGCCCTCCTGTAGGCAAACGCGGGACTTTCGACGAATGCAGCAAGCGTATCGATGATGCTGGGATCGTCCGCTTTGAGGCGGCCCCTCCAGTAGCCGACGAACTCGTCTTCGCTGGGAGCGAGCTCCGGAGCGCTCGTGCCGCTGAGCGCACGGAATACGTGCCGCGCAAAGCACTCGCGCACTTGCGGGCTCTGCGAGAGCGCGGTCGCGAGAGCGTTGCTATCGGCGTAACTGCCGTCGAAATCGGTACCGGTGACGGACACCGAAGTGTCCACGGGGTTTCCCTTGTCCATGGTGCGCGACTTACCCATGCCGTCGAAGCCCTCGAAAGCGAAGCCGAAGTTATCGATCAACTTGTGGCAGGCGGCGCAGCGCGCGTCAGCCGCATGGACGCCGAAGCGCTCACGAGTCGTCTTGCTGGGGTCGGGCGGAGGCGGCACGACCGCGATGTTCAGCGTGACCGGGTCGGGGATATCGATGCAGGCGAGGCGGCGCATGACCGCCACACCGCGCAGCACCGGAGCAGTCTCCTGCGCGTGCGCAAAGACCGACAAAAACGCGCCCTGGTTCAGGATACCGCGGCGCGCCGGAAAGGGCACCACCCGCTCGAAGACGTCGTCTGTAGCGGCACTCGCTCCGTAAAGCTTGGCGAGCGGCGCATTCGCGGCCGTGAAGTCTGCGGCCAGCAGCTTGCCGAGCGATGCTCCCTCTTCCTGAACCACCACTTGCAAGAACTCGGTCGTCTCGCGATCCATCGCGGCCTTGACGTTTTCGAACTCGGGGTACTCGGTGCTGTCCTTGGCGGTTTGGGTGATGCGGTCCGTGCCGAGCCACTCGCGGATCACGCGCACGACGCGGGCGCGGGCATCGATGCCGAAGAGGCCCGACAGCGCGGTCGCGCGGCCCTCGGGTGTGTCGAGCTGGCCAGCGAGCGCTTGCTGCAGCAGATCTGCGGAGGGCGGCCGCCCCTGAATCAGGTAGCTCATGGAGCTCGCCAGCTCGTAGGGCGTGAGCTTGACGGTCGCGCCTGCCCCTTCGCCGAGCTCGGTGAGGTACAGGAAGGACGCTGACTGCAGCATCGCGCGCACCGTGAGCTCGATGCCCTCGGCGTAGCTGCCGCCGTCGAACCCGACGTCAAAGAGCCCGATCAACCGGGCCACTTCGTCCTCGGCCAGCGGCCGCCGGTAGACCTGCTCGCCGAAGCTTTTCACGAAGCTTTGCGCGCAGGCTCGGGCGCCAGCCACCGGATCCGCGCAGGGGGCGCGCTCGGCGAGGTGCTGCCGTAAATCGGCAGCCAGGCTCTCAGCCCCTTCTGCGAGTTGATGAGCCAGCACTGGATCGACGCGCTGAGCCTCGTTCACCGTGAACCCGCTTTGCCGGGCATCGGGAACGAAGTCGCTGCCCACCGCGGGAGCAGTGGGCCCGAATAGCGCAGCCGTAGTGGCTTGATACTCGGCATCCGTGAGCCGGCGGATGCGAGCCGGGAGCAGCGCCGTCGCTGACGTGTCGGGCGGAAGCGTGACTCCGCCGCCGCTGCTCGTCCCGGCGCTCCCCTCGGCATCAGTGGGGCCGTTCGACTGGCAGGCAAGCGCGACTGTCAGCGCAAGCAGTGCCGCGCCCTTCTTCGGCAAGTCGCGCATGCCGCTTTTTTGAACCAGCCCGTGAAGCTGCGCAAGAGTTACCAGTGGCACTGTGGGTTACTCTCGATACTGGAATCGGTTCCAGACGTCCACCTCGTTGGCGTTCCGGGTCCCTGCCCCGAAAGCGCCCGCGCTATTTGCGTGAGCGTGCCCGCGCCACGCGGCGCCGCGCTCCGCCTTGACGGACGCAATTTTGCACGACCGGCGCGGTCACTCGAAACCGCGGCGCTCAGGCGCGCGCGCGTGCTTCGAGGATCGACGCCAGTACGGCCAGAACTTCACCCATCTCGAAGGGCTTACGCACCCAGGCGCTGACTTCGTTCGCCAGGTCCTCGGGCACGCCGCTCGCCACGCCGCTGATCAAGATCACCGGGATGCCGGGGTGGCGCTCGTTCAGCAGCCGAAACGCGCCGCGCGCATCCCCCGCCAAAGGAGACAAGTCTACCAAGGCCGCGTCGAGCTCCCCGCGCTGCTGCATGGCAGCTTCGAACTCCGCCCGCGTCGCGACGACGGTGGCTTCAGCACCGCGCGCTTCGAGGGCGAGCTGCACGAGTGAGCGCACCGCCTCGTCATCTTCGACCACCAGGACGCGGGCACCCGCCACCGACGGGCGCTTCACCCGCTTGGGCATGGTGCCGGTGCGTAGCTCTGCGATGGGCCAGCGCAGGTCGAAGCAGGCTCCCGGGCTCGTGCGAGCGACGCTGAGCGAGCCGCCTTTTGCCCTGGAAAGGCCGGCGGAATGGCGCAAACCAACGCCCGCGCCGCCGCGCCGCGTGGACACGGGCGCAGTGAGCAGCGTGGCGACACGCTCGGGATCGATACCCGGCCCTTCGTCGCTGACCGAGAACACGACCGAACCGCTCTCTTCACGCACCCCGAGCGTGACGCTCGAGCCGCGCGGCGAAAAATCGATCGCGTTGAGGAGCAGGTTGGTCAGGATCTGCAGGAGCGGACCGACGTGGCCGAGCAGCGCCGACCCCGAATCCAGCAACTCGAGCTCGAGCTGCACGCCGCGTTGATCGGCTTGCGGTCGCACCCCGGTCAGCGCACTTTCTGCGACACTGCGACCGCTGGCCTGAGCGCTGGATTCCGGCGCTTCGGCGCCGATGGCACCGCGAGACACTCCGTGACCGAGTCGCGCGTGGGTGCGCGCTACTTCGATCGCATCGCGCGCCTCGCCTGCGGGTAGGCGTGAGTAGGCCACGTCGAGCCAGCCGAGCACCACGGTAAGGGCGTTCGACACCTCGTGTAAGGCTCCGGCCAGATCCGCTGCCTGATCGGGCGGCGGAGGCGGCAAACTTCTGGGTGCGCTCGAAAGAGGCACGGACGACAGAATATTATGCCCACCCGATTGTCGCCACTCCATTCCCGAGGGTGGCACCCCTGGAATCTCGTCTCGACGCACAGAGTCGGTGATTGGAAGCTGGCGATCAGTTGACACTAGAATTGCTGCAGCGCGGAAGCGGCGTCTTGGCTTGAGACACCGGAGCGCGGCGAGGGCTCCTATTTTGCGGTGTCGATGCTGGCTGGGACAAGCAAGCGGTATGCGCCCTGGCTGTCCGATCGGGTCTCGGCGACTTGGATGACCGAGCGTGCTTGGCTCTGATCGCGGGTGTACTTGAGGTCCTTGTCGAGGAAAGCGTAGGCGCGGATGAGCGCCGACGGAAGAACGGCCGGTTCCACTTCCATGCCCATGGCGACGCGAACGCTTCCGGTCACCACCGAGGGCTCCGGCAGGACGAGACGCCCGAGCGCCTGCTCGTGGCCCCCCGGCTCGACTTCGAAACCTGGTCGGACGAACCAACCAAAGCCTGAGCCGTCGGAAGACCTCACGGAGATGTCGAACCGCCCCGGATCGGCTTCGATCCGAAAGCCCCCGCGATCGTCGACCATGTCGGCCGTCGCGCGCGGAACGAAGGCCGCGGCCCCGAACACCTGCTCGAACGGCAGCACAGACTGAGGCGACGGGACGACGTAGACCTGTGCGCCCTGAAGCGACGCGGAGCCGACCACGTTCGCGAGGAGCGGCAACTCGATGAGCTTGCCCGCCTGCAGCGGCACGTCGCTCGGGATGTCCCAGCTCAGCTCCAGCGCCGAGAGTCCCGCCTGATCGGCTGAGAGCAGAGGAGGTACCGCGTATACGCGGTATTTGCCCGGCGGTAGCTGGACCGAAAACAGGCCCGTGTCGGGCACGTCGATGACCGTCTGGTAGGCTGCGAACACACCGTCGTCGACGCCGTAGATCTCGGTCGAGACGAAGTTCACGCGCCCGCTCACTGCTCGGCCGTCGTCGAGACCGGTCAGCTGTCCTTCGACGACGACCGGCGTTGGAAACTTGGTGAAGGCACCGAAATCCGCCCTGTCCCCCGAGCCAAAGAGCCCGAGCCCGGCACGGTCGGCGTAGATGGTCGGTGCCACCAGACCCGCCGGGGGTCGCAAGCGCAGCAAATCGGTTTCGGGCTCGACCTCAGCCGCAGGAAGGTGTCGGTCATTCACGGTGCTGTAGGCGAGCTTTGCGAAGTAGTTGCCGGTTGTATCGGGCAAGTCCAGCACTTGCTCGGTCGAGAGACGATTGCCGCTCACCCGCTCGATGATATCGACGACCCAGCCATTGAGCGTGCCCGACGAGCTCGGAAACGCGATGGCCAGCGAAAGCGGCATCTTCGTGGGAGCGAAGGTGAACTGCAGATCGGTGTCCGTGAGGATGGATTGGCGCCGGTAGAGCTGAGGCGGGACCTGACAGCCGACTTGCCGCACCGGAGGCGCGACATACACGTCGTAGTCGCCTGCCGGCACTTGCACGTCGAACGTGAACTGGCCGCCGTCCTTGCCGACGATGAGCTCGTTGGCTTCCACCTGGTAGGTCTGTGAGGGGAGCCCGAGCAGCGCAGCGCGCGGCGTGAGGGTAACCGTGACCGGAATGCTGACGTCCGCGCCAGGCGACGGGGCGGGGGCCTGCGTGTCGTCAGGGAAGTAGAACGTCGTTTCGCAGCCACTGCCGGAAGGGATAGACAAGCGACCAGTCACGCGGGCCGCTCGCGTCAAGCTCAGGTCGAGCTCGCCGCCGCTGGTGGGCACCGGTTCGACGATCTTAATGAGCGGAATGTGAGCCAGGTGGCTGTCCGAGGGTGGGGTTACTTCGAGGAGCAAGGCCTCGAGCTGCCCCGCGCGCGTCTGGCAGACGCCCGCCGCACACGGACCATTGCTGCAATCGTCGTCCGAGCTGCAGGTATTGCTGGCAGCTTGCTCCTGCCGCTCGTTGATGGCCGTGATCGTGCAGCCCGAAAGCAGCGAGAGCAGGAGACCCGCGGCTGCCGAGAGGCGCATTACTCGACCCTCGCCGTGGCGCTCGGACAGTCCTGCAGCTGGGCGGAATCGCCGATGGTGTTGATGTCGGCCCACCACACGGCGATCGCCACATCCGACTTGTCGAACACCTCGGGCAGACCGGCCGCGAGGTTCAAGTTCGCCTTGTGCGTAGCCAACAGAGTCAGGCGGTGGCAGCCGTTCTCGACGCCGTCGTCGATCGTCCAGTCGAACACGATGTCTTCGCGGTCGGGATCGTCGAACGTGCTCGGCTTGAGCTGGGCGATGTCGAGCACTCGGGGGTCGGTGCCTTCTCCCTTGTAGTCGAACAGGAGAAACGCGAAGAGATCGTCGCCCGCGTCCTCGGACCGCACGGGAATGTTGAACTGGATCCGGTCACCCTTCGTGCGCACGATGATCTGGTCCAGAAGCGGCACGGCCTGACGCAGATCCAACCAGGGTGGAGTCTGCTGGGGCTCCGCGTAGGGCGGAGGATCTTCGACGACGCAACCGGAGAGCATGGTGACCAGCACCGCTCCTAGCGACAGCCGTGCCAGCTTGGAAAACAAGCCGCGGAGCGGCATCGGGCGCGGCCCACGGCATGACACCGGTGTCGCGGAACTGCCGACTTTACGGCGGTTTTTCGTCGGGCCCATCATCCGAAACGTCCACTCCGCCCGGACTGCCAGCGCGTGTGCGCGTACTCGGCACCGAGTGCGAGCGAGTAAAGGTTGCGCGCGGCCGGGTTGTCGCGCACGAAGGTGCGCAAATTCTGCATCGGCTCGTCGAGCGCGTACCCCTCCTCTTGTGCGACCTGCCGCAGCGAGGCGCCCAGGTCGCCAGCGGCGAAGAAGCCTGCCCGGCGCACGGCGCCCTTGGCTGCGGTGAGCGCGACGTCGTAGTCCAGCGCGTCGGGGTCGTCGCACAGCTCGCGTAGCCGGCGCTGCAAGCGGGCCGGAATGCTCTCCCAAAGCACCTCGGCGAGGTTCAAGACTGCCCCCATGTTGCCGGCGTTGGCGCGTGGCGGCCCGAACGCGAACGAGAGCCCGCGCAGCACGGCGCGGCCCTGCGACTCGGGTGAGCCGAACAGCAGGGCGTATTGGGGAGTGGCGGCCGCGAGCATCGCACCGAGGTGGAAGCGTAGCTCGGCGCTCTCCTGGCGCACATCACCGGACAAGATCACGGCCGGCGGAGAGAGCAAGGCGAGGCTCACCGTGACTGGACCGGCGCTCCGTCGCTGAAAGAGCGGCGTTCGCAGCAGCCCCAGCGCGCGCGCGAGCGCTGCGTAAGTGCGAGCCAGCGGCGTGGGAGCGCCTGCCGGCACGCGCTCGAGCCCAGTGACGCCGTAGGTGCTCGGATCGCGACGGAAGACGTGCTCGGCGCCCTCCCAAACCAGTGACAGAGCTTCGAGAGCGCGGCTGCTCTGCTCACGAAATAGCAGAGCGCGCACGGCTTCGGGCTGCTCGGGCTGCTCGGAGAGCGGCGGCGGCTCGATGCCCTGACCCGCTGTGAGCACCGACAGCGCATGTTCGGCAGAGCGCGCGTACACCGGATCGCGATCGCGGAGCGCAGCGTCGTGCAGGCGCGAGACGGCATCGACGTCGCCCGGCGATAGCAGCGCCAAGCGACGAGCAACGCTCACCAGATCGTGCGCTCGCGAGGGGCGATGCTCGAGCTGTCGCACCAATTCGTGGCCGGCCTCGATCGAGCCGCGCCGAAGCGCGTCGTACAGGGCTTGCTCGCCGTTCGCACCTTGCCCGACGAAGGTCGCCGAGAGATCGAGCGCAGCTTGAATCTCCGGACGCGATTCGAAGGCGGGACGCGGCTCGGGCAGCCGAATTGGGGGCAGAGATTGCTCCGGATCCGAACTGCGTTCAGCGGGCGACGAGGCCGTGGGCGGAGCGCTCTCGGGCGCTTCTGGCGCGATCGAGTAGCGACCCGAGACGTTCGGACGCAGCGAGCCCAGCCCGCGCGGAGACGGTCCGAGCCGCGGGCTCGCCGGAGGAGCCGACGGCACGGCCAGCGCCGACTCGTCGCTCGACACCGGGCGCGGTGAGCGCGGGACGAGTGATTCGATGAGCGGCGGCGTGGACCCCGGCACGGGCGAAGCGAGGCGCTGCGTGATGGGCGAAAACTCTTCGACCTTATGTGGGCGCTCTTCACCGCGGTGCAGGCGCTCTTCGGCGACCGCGCGCGGCGGGCGCTCGGAGTAGCGGCCGCGCTCCACCGCTGGCGTGTCGAGCAGCGTCGGCGTGTTCTCGTAAGGCGAAGCCGAGAGCGGCGGCCGTGACGAGCTCTGCTTGGTCGGTGGGGACGAGCGACCGCGTCCGCGCAGGGACGATAAATCGGCGCTCAGCTCGACGGCGGCGTCGCGGGTGGTCGGGTCGCCCAGCGCTGCGTCCAAGTAGTTGAGGGCGCGATCGACCTCGCCGACTTGCTTGGCCGCGTTGGCGGCCGCGAGCGCGACGCGGCTGCGTTGCCGCAGCTCGCGCAGGTCGGCCGACAGCGCCCGCTCGAAGAGCGGGAGAGCTTGCGCCGGCTCGCTCGTTTGCAGGCGCTCCGCCATACCGAGCGACACGAGCGGCGTGTCGCCCAGCTCGCTGCGAACGCGCACCAGCTCGCGCAGCCCGGCGTCGCCGTCGACCGCCTGATCCAGGGCTTCAGCCGTCAAAAACGCCCGCAGATCGGCCTGATCGACGCTGAGCTCTCCCGTGATGCCGCGCAGCTCGGTGGCGGTGAGGCGCGCCTCGTCGGCACCGCCGGGGCCGCCGCGCGTCAGGTATTCGAGGTAGCGCGCTACGAGCTGCGGCTCCGCAGAGGCAGGCGAGAGGCGCGTCGCGCGCAGCGCTTGCGAGAGCGCTGCAGCCCGATCGCCGGCAGCCAGAGACGTGCGCGCCGCTTCCACCAAGAGCGCCGCGCGTTCTTCCGGGCCGCGCGTGGAGACCGACGCGAGCTCGTCGAGCGCCTCGGCCAAGCCGAGCTGGTTTTGCTGTCGGCGTTCGACCTCGACTCCCAGCTCGAGCAAGCGCTCGGAGCGGGTCCAGGTGCCCATGCCCTCCAGCGTGCGACGGGCAGCCTCGACGTCGCCGCCGGTCAGGTAAGCTTCGCAGGCGCGGCGCGAGAGATCGGCCGCCTCGTCGCGTGCCGAGGCGATCGCGCTGGCGCGTAACCAGAGCGCAGCCGCGCGGAGCGGCGCGCCCAACCGTTCGTGGAGATCAGCGAGCACGCGCAGCACGCTGAGGTTGTCGCCCGTGGCCGTGAGCAGAGCTTCGAGCTCCGCGCAGGCTTCGTCCGGGCGCCCCAGGCGTTGCTCGAGCACGGAGGCGCGGCGCAGGCGAATGCGGCGCATCTCGTCGACCATGCTGGCCAAGCCGGCGCGGCGCCCCAGGAGCTTCACCAACGTCTCGTAGTCGCCCTGCCGCTCGGCCTTGCGCTCCAGCGCCGCGATGGCGCGCGCGTCGTTGGCGTCTAGGTCCAAGACTCCGGTCCAGCGCTCGAGCGCGCCTTCTTCGTCGCCTTGCTCTTCGAGCAACAGGGCCAACTCGCGCAGCAACGTCAGGCGCTGCTTGTCGTCGCTCACGAGCTCGACCGAGCGCGACAGCGCTTGGAGCTCGGCGTCCTTGTCTCCGGCCTGGCGCGCGAGCGCGACCAGATCGGACCACAGGGCTTCGTCGTCGGGCGTCTCCTCGAGCGCGCGACGCATGATCTCGATCGCGCGATCGGGCGCTCCGCGCGCGGCGACCAGAGCCGAGAGCTCGGCTGCCAAGCGCGACTGACGTGCAGGTTCGAGCCCCAGGCGCTCCATGCCGAGCTGCAGGTGACTCTCGAGCTCTTCGTGTCGCCCCTGCTGGCGCAACAAGGCGGACAAGCGCTCGAACACCTCTACCTGTTGGGCGTCGGGCAGATCTTCGACGGCTGCGGCGCGACGCAGGATCTCTTCTGCTTCTTCCGGCGTTCGGGCACTCGTCGCCAGATCGAGCAGGGACTGACCGCGTTCACGCGGCGGCACTGCTTCCAGCACGGCCTCGATCAGCTCGGCGTCGCCCAGCGCGCGCGCGCGGCCGTCGGCGCGTCGCACGAGCTCGGTGCGCTCCGGCTCCTTGCAAGCGGCTCGGACGAGGAGCACGGCTTCGGAGCGCTGGTCTCCGAGCTCCGCAGCAATGCGTCCTCCAAGCTCGAGCAGCATGGTGCCGGCACCGCTCCACTTTTGGACCGACAGCTCGATCAGGTGAGCAACGGTCGCGGGCGCTTGCGCGCTCCGAGCCAGCGCCGGCGCCGCGTCGAACAGCTGGCTGTACTCCTCCAAGTCACCGTCGCTCGCGTAGGCGCGGCGCAGCGCGACCACCGCCAGATCTGGTGCAGCGAAGGTGCCGAGCGCCACTTTGGCGGCGGCGATGCCCATGCGGGCGCCTTCGGGGCCGTCGGCCTTGTCGAGCAGGCTCTCGACCGCACGCGAGAAACGCAGTAGCAGCATGTCGTGCTCGTCGGGCGCGCTCTGTAGTAGCGCAGCGCACGCCTCTGCCAGCGCCAGCAGCAGCTCGGTATCGGCTCGCACTGCGAGGGCGCGCAGCAGCACGTCGATGCGCTGGCGCTGCCCTTCGTCGCTGGAGCCCGCGAAGAGCGCAGCGCGGCGTAGCCAGGCCGCGCGCGCGTCGGGGGCACCGTGCGCCAGAGCCACGCGCTCGAGAGCGCGCACCACATCGCCTGAGCTGTCCACGCGCTCCGCGAGGCGTGCCATCGTCACGTACGCGACACCTTCGGTAGGCACTGCTTCAAAGGCGCTGATCGCGTGCTTGAGCGCGCGCCCGGTCTCGCGACGCCGCTCGAACTGGCGCGCGGCGCGGTAGTGCACGGCGCGCTCGCCATAACGCCCCAGCGTAGCGTCGGCCAATTGCTCGTAGATGTGCTCCAGCTCGTCGAGCTGGTCGTCACCCGCGGTGCGCTCGGCGACTGCCAACACGTCGGCGCGCGCCTGGTCGAGCTCGAGCGCGCGCGCTGCCGTCTCGAAGGCTTCTCTTCGAGCAGGCCGCCGAAGATGGCCAGCAGTTCCGCGTCGGTGTAGTCCGGGAAGCGGATCGTCGTCGGGAAGCGGGACGCGACGCCGGGATTCGATTCGAGGAACGTCTTCATCGGCCCGGGATAGCCCGCGACGATCACGACCAGGTCGGCGCGGTGGTCCTCCATCAGCTTGATCAGCGTGTCGATGGCCTCCGTGCCGTACATGTCACGCCGGTCGCTGGTCAGGCTGTACGCCTCGTCAATGAACAGGACCCCGCCCTTGGCCTTCTCGACGGCCGCGCGGACCTTCGGCGCGGTCTGCCCCAGGTACTCGCCCACCAGGTCCACGCGGCTCACCTCCACTAGGTGCCCCGACGACAGCAGGCCCAGCTGCCGGTAGATCCCCGCCAGCAGCCGTGCCACCGTGGTCTTGCCGGTGCCCGGGTTGCCGGTGAAGACCATGTGGCGGGTCGGCGACGTGATCGGCATGCCCGCCTTGCGGCGCATGACCTCCGCCTTGGCCTCCGCCGACAGACGCCGCACCCGGGCCTTGACATCCTTCAGGCCGATGAGGGTGTCGAGCGCCGCGACCGGGTTCCCGGTCTCCTCCTCCTCGCCGCCC
>JBEHXA010000220.1:0-11023 GCA_048498935.1 Myxococcota bacterium | reverse complement strand
GCCCGCCTGGGCGGCCCGCCGCTTGCACCGATGAGTTGCTCAAGGAGGTCGCCAACATGGCTTCCAGAGCACACGTCATTTACGACTATCCCTCGCACCGGGCGCTCACCCCGCGCCGCGACGTTTGGTTCCGAAGCGACGACGAACCCGTCGTGCTTCCGCGACGCGAAAGTTGGAACGTCAACTTCACGCTCATCGCGTCGGCGGTCGCAGCAGCAGCGCTGACACTCGGCGCTACGTACGCGATCTACGGCGGCGGCGGCAGCCCGAGGCTGGGACCCACGGATGCCGCCGAGCTCACGCCCACGTGGATGCCAGACGCGGAGCCATGGCGCGCAGCCCTTTTCGAGCGCCTCATTGGCCGCGCGCAGGCAGTGCCGAGCGTCGGTGAAATCGCTGTCGATCCCGAACAACGAGCAGCTTCAGCCGCGCAACCTGTGCCGACCGAGCGCGAGCTCATGGGCGACGAGTCGTCGGCGATAGCACCGCCACCCGAGACGCCCTTCACCATCGAGCGCCCCGTGACGCCCGATGAACCGAGCATGGCGCCGCCTGCGCGGCCCGAGGCTCCGGCGCCAGCGCCTTATCCCAACCCGACCACGACGCCACCTGACATCCCGGCTCCACGAGCGGTGCCAGCTCCGATGCCGCCAACCGACCCGAGCCCGCTGCAGGCTCCCGACAACCCGTACTGATCGAGAGCCTTGGTCGCAGCCATTCACAAGAGCTGCAAGAAGGCCTCGAGCGCGCGCTGCGCTTCGGGCGAAAGGGCAGCACCGGTAGCCCCGTGCGGGCTCTGGTGCTGCGCCCCGCCCGGCATTTCACGAAATTGCGCAAGCACTTCGCTCAGATTGCGCGCGGAGCCGTTCGTGAAGTAGCGCGGCTTCAGCTGCAAGCGACGCAGGCTCGGGATGCGGGTGCCGAGCTCGTGCACGTACGGCTCGACGCCGGTGCGCGCGTAATCACCGCGCGCCCACACGATCGGCGCGTTGCGGCGCAGCACGAGCTCTTCCCACTCTGATTGCGGCAGCTCGCTGTCAGGCTGATCCGAGAGCAAGCGCGCCGAGTGACAGCTTGCACAGTGCTGCGCGAAGGCCTCCGCTCCGCTATCCTCCAGCGGCGTAAAGCGAGCGCGGCCCCGTGCGCGCGGGTTGGGAGCGTGCGAAAAGGAGTACAGAAACGTGAGCAGAGCTTCGCGTAGCTCCAGCGGCTCGAGCTCGGCGCGGTCCACGCCCAGCTCACGCAGCCAGGGGAAGCGACGCGTTTCCAGCGTGAACCACGGGTCGCGGCCACTGCCGGCGCCGGCAACGCGAAATTCGTTGTGGCTCACCGAGCTCAGGTCCGGGTCGAGCGCGCGTGAAAAATGCGGGCGGTTATTGGCCAGCCCGAACAGTGGCTTGGTAACGACGCTCACATTACCGCGCCCGGTGTAGTGCGTACGACCGTCGACACCACCCTCGAAGTGGCACGTCTCGCAGCTGAAGCGCGAATGCGACCCGACTGCGGAGCTGTCGGGCGCCATCAGCTCGGTGAAAAACAGTGCCTCGCCCAAACGCTCCGCGAGCGGAGGTCGCGCGGCCGCGTTCGGTGGAGCGAGCTTCACTCCGTTGCGATCGAGCAGCACCCAGGCATCGAAGAGCGGGCTGGCGTACGCGACCGAACCGCCATCGGGAGCAAACACCGCGTCGCTCGCGCCCGGCAGCGCAGGCTCGACTTCGACGTGGCTCAGCGCTCCAGAAGCGGAGTCGACGCGGGCGCGAAGCAGCGCCCCACTTCCCGCACCGAGCGCCTCGAGCTCGAGCTCGCTACCGACGGCTCGGAGCGCAATCGCCTTGGGCACAACCACGCCGAGCTCGCTCGTATCGAGCGCGGCCGTTTGCGTGCGCTCCCGATTTTCATCGAACCGATACAGCCACACGAAAGAATCGATATTTTCGAACTCACCGTGCGCGCGCACCAGCGGCTTGTCCTCGGCGCCGGCGAGCGCCAGCCAGAGCCGGCCGTCTTGCTCCAGCGCATCGAAGGACCAGATCGGCCCATCGTGGTGCACGCGCGCGAGCTCGCGCGTGGGTATGCCTCGCCCGTCGAGCTCCAGCACTCGCACGGCGCGCTCGAAGAGCGAGCTCTCGAACAGGTAATTGCCTTTCCTGAGTAGGCGCAGCCCGCCGGGCAACGCCGCGAGCCGTGAAAGGGGCCGACCGTCTCGATCCAGGGTCAGAAGCTCGCCGCCCGCCGCCGGCAGCACGTGTACCAAGCCGTTCGGAGCGCAGGCCAGGTCCGCGATCCCGTCGAGCTCATGGCCAGCGGCGTCGCGTACTCGAACGGTGCGTGCGATGCGCGCGCCGCTGCCCTCGACGGCGACGCGCACGAGCTCGGCCGAATAGCGGCTCGCGACGAGAGCTTCACCTGATCCATTCGAGCACAGCGCCGTCGGAGCGTCGGAGAGCTGGACGCGTGACAGCTCGCGCAGGTCCTGATCCAACGTGACGAGCGCTCGCGCGCCGCGCAGGATGCCGAAGAACCCTGCCACAGCAGCATCCGGCGCGATGCGATAAGGGTCGGAGCCGCTGACGTCGATCCACGCGGGCTGCTCGCGTGGCCGAAACTCACTACGCAGACGCTGCTCGGCCGCACGCAGCAAACGCAGGCGCTGCTTGGTCGGGCTCGGAGCGAGCACGCGAGCCGGCGACGCACCAGCGCTCGGCGAGGTTTGCCCCGAGCAGCCGCCGAATCCGGTTGAGGACACCGCCACGAGCGCCGCGAGCCCGATTTTCCAGCTGCGCGAGCACGATGGCTCTGATCGCGCTGTTTCGGTTCGCATGCTCGTCCCTCCGGATAGTCGCAGTGCGTTCACGCTGCAAATCCCACTCATCTCGTCTGGAGACAGCCTGTCTCGATTTGCTTGAAAGCACCTCTTTCAGACTTGAAAGGCGAGCGCACCGAAGTCTGCGACTGGCCGCACCAAGCCCACCCATTTGTCCGGACCCACAGGCGCGCCGAAGCTCGGCACGGCTCGTGCTGAAGAACCCAACGTGACGGACGACTTCGAACGACGGCGACGGCTCCTCGAAGCACAGGTGGAGCATTGGATCGCCGATGCCAAGAAGCTGCTGGAGAGCGGCAAGGAGCAAGCTGCGCTGGAGCTGTACCGGCGCGCCGCCGACGAGCTACCGGGAGCGCCCTGGCTCCAGCACCGCACCGCCGAGCTTTCACGCAAGCTGAAGCAAGACGAAGTCAGCATCGCTTACTACCGCCGGGCGGCGACGGCATTTCAGCTCGCGGGCTTCACCAAGCGCGCCGTCGCGCCCTTGCGCTCCAGTTGGACGCTCGCGATCGATCGCTTGCCGGCAACGGCGCGCGCGCTGGTCGAGATCGCGCCCGAGCTGATGCAACTCTATCGGCAACTCGGCTTCGTCGCCGACGCCACCCTCATTCTCGAGCGCAGCAACGAAGTGCTCCGCTCGCGAGGCTTCAGCGAGCTGCCGCCCGATTCGATGCCGCCGCGCAGTGCCGCGCATTCGGTCAAGCCGGCGAGCTCGAACCCGCCAGCAGGCTCGAACCCGCCGGCAAGTTCCAAGCCGCCAGCGAGCTCGGGCCCGGCGAGCGACCCTGCACCGAGTAGCCGGCGCCAGGCGCTCGCCCGTTTGCTGACCCGCCGCTAGCGCCGCGTCCGACGACGCCGCACCAGCGCGCCGGCCAGGCCCAGGACGGTGACGAGGGCGCTCAGCGGCGCGTGGCTGGACGTTGGCGCGGTGGTTCGACAATCGCAACCTCCGCCTTCGAGATAGCCGTCGTCCGCAGGATCGTTGTCGGTGCCGGCCGTAGCGCCCGTACCTGCCGTGCCAGCAGTGCCGGCCACACCGCCGCCACCCGCGCTGGCTCCGCTGCCCGCGCTGGCTCCGTTACCAGCGGTGCCGGGCTCGCCGCCCTCGGCGGCTCCGCCAGCGCCACCTTCACCACCGACCATCGAGTCGTCATCGCTCGGGTCGTTCGGGTCGCGCTCGCCGTCGTCGACTGCGCCGTCGTGGTTGGTGTCTTCGTCGCCGTCGCTGACGCCGCCGCCGTCGCTATCGGCGAGCAGCGGGTTCGTCTTCGTGGCGCCGCCGTCGGCGTCGGCCACGCAGTTGTTGGCGGTCGCGTCGACGTCGGCGCCACTGCAGTCGAGACCCAGCTCGGTTCCGTCGAGCAAGCCGTCGCCGTCGCTGTCGGGGTCGAGCGCGTTGATCAGCCCGTCACCGTCGGTGTCGTCGCTGAAGTTGGGCTCGGAGCCATCCTTGACGCCGTCGTCGTCACTGTCGGCGTCGTTGGGATCGGTACCCAAGCTCCCTTCGAGGCCGTCGGACAGGCCGTCACCATCGCTGTCCTGCAGCGTGCCGTCGTCGGCAGCGTGGCCCAAGGTCGGGTCGGTCTCGCCCGTGTCTTTGACGCCGTTGCGGTTGAGGTCTTCGTTGCCGTCGGTCACGCCACCGCCGTCGGTGTCGGGATCGATGGGGCTCGTCACGGTGGCGCCCAGGTCGCCGTCCGCCGTGCAATGACCCGCGGCGACGTTGGTCGCCGCCTCGCCACAGTCGAGTCCGAGCTCGGTACCGTCGAACAAGCCGTCATTGTCCGAATCCGGGTCACTCACGTTGCGCAGCCCGTCACCGTCGGTGTCGTCGGCCGGGTTCGCCTCGTCGCCGTCGATCACGCCGTCGTCGTCGCTGTCGGCGTCGTTGGGATCGCTGCCCAGCGCTTCTTCTTCAGCGTTGGTGAGGCCGTCGCCATCCGCGTCGTCGAGCTGGTCGTCGTCGTCGCCGTGGCCGACGGTCGGATCGGTTTCGCCCGGATCCTTGACGCCATCGTGGTCGACGTCCTCGGAGCCGTCCCTGACGCCGCCATTGTCGGTGTCGGGGTCGAGCGGGTCGGTCTTGGTGGCGCCGCTGTCGCCGTCGGGGATGCAGTGCGTGGAGTTCGCGACCGTGCCTGCGCCGTCACACGGCAGGCCGAGCTCGGTGCCGTCGAACAAGCCGTCGTTGTCCGCGTCGGGGTCGAGCGCGTTGATCGACCCGTCGCCATCGCTGTCGACGCTCGCGCTAGGCTCATCGCCGTCTTTGACGCCGTCGTCGTCGCTATCGGCGTCGTTGGGATCGGTGCCGATCGCGACTTCGGTGTCGTCGGGAATGCCGTCTTGGTCCGCGTCGTCGCAGTCGGTTGCGCAGCCGCAAGTCTGGTCGGGCAAACACTCCGGCTTGGTCGGGTTCTTACAATCGGAGCTGGCCACGCACTCGACGCACACGTTTGGCGTTGCTGCGGTATCGCAGACCGGCTTCGCGGCAGAGCAATCAGTCGCAGCTCCGCACTCGTCGATGGGCGTATCGGTAGGCGGGCTGCCGACTCCGTCGCCGTTGCCATCGGTCGGATACTGATCCGAGGGAGCACCGAGCGCACCGCCCGCGGTGACGACGGCCTGGTTGAGGATCGAGCCGCTGGTGGTGGCGTCGATCGTCACCTGAAATTTCACTACGACGGTCTGACCGATGGCGAGCGCACCACCGGTCGTGCCGTTCGCGTTGGTGCCGAGCCGCACGCGCAGGGTGCGACTGCCCGAGACGTATTCGGCCACGTCGGTATCGGTGGCGTCCGTGAAGGCCGCATTGCCGACCTTGATGCTGCCGGGCACGTAGGTGATGCCGGCCGGCAGCACGTCGGTCAAGACCGTGTTGGCGGATGCGTCGTTGCCGGTGTTGGTGACCGTCACGCTGTACTCGATCTTGTCGCCGGGCAGCAGCGCGCCCCCGTTGAGATCGATGAAGGTCTTGCCGGACGTCGTGAAGTCGGGCTTGAAGGTGGAAATCGACGTGACGAATGCGCCGAGTGTGTACGAGTCACCGTTCGCGACGCTCGAGGCGACGATGGTCGCCGAGGTGGCGCCTGCCGCCAGCTGCGCCTTGACGTCAATCACGTCCATGTCCAGGCCCGCCATGCTGCCGGCACCACCGGTCAGGCGCGGCAAGTCACCCGCCAACGACACCGGGCTGCCCAGATAACTGCGCGAGCTGTTGAAGAAGTTGTCGACCGGATTGGTGGCGTTGCCGATCGCGGTGCCGTTGAACAACAGCGCGTCACCGACGTACTGTTGCTCGCCCTCGTAGGCGATGACCCCCAGCTTGGCGTCGAAGCCGGCGTTCGGCACCATGAAGCCGTTGATGGTGACCTGCGTCGTGTCGCCCTCTCCGACCAGATCGAGGCCGTCGAACAGCGCGAGGTTGCGCGGCGGATCGGTCGGCAGCGCGTAGAAGGCGACGATGACCCACGCGACCATCGGGTCGTTGCTGTTGTAGCCGGGTAGCTCGACCGAGCCGACCTCGCTGACGCGATAAGCGCCCTCGCCATTTTGCACGAGCAGCGAAGTGATGTCGGCGGTCGACTGATACCAGCGCGTGGTGCCGGCGCGGGTGACGAAGAACTGGTCGTCCGCCTGCACCAGCTGATCGAGCGCGGTCCCGGGCCGCTCGATGCGCACGCTGGGGTCGGTCGACATGAGCGTCGGCAAGAGCCCCGCCCAATAGATGCGCGCGTAGGTGAGCGTGGCGCCAGTCGGGATGTCGAGCACGGCGGTGCTGCGAGCTTGAGCGGCCGTGACGGTGCCATTGGCAACCGCTTGCCCCGCCGCGGGTGCGTCCGAACGCCAAAACACGTCGGGCGAGCTGTCGGTAATGACCGCACCCTGGCCTCCAGGACAGGTCACGGTGCCGAGCGTCGGAGCCGGAATGCCGACCCCGTTCGCGCAGTCGAAACCCAAGGTGTTGCCGAACATGACGAAGTCGCCGCGCTGGTCCACCTGCTTGCGCAGAGCTGGATCGGCGAAGGCGTGACCGGCTCCGAATGCGGTGGCGAGAGCGAGAGAGCTGGAAAGTAAACGCTTTTTAAGCATGGGGTGCTCCTGTCACTCCGCCTGCAACGGCTGGCCGTCTTTTTCGAGGATGTGAAACTCGACGCGGCGATTGTTTTGACGGCCCTGGTCGGTATCGTTCGTGTCGATAGGCTTGGTCATACCGAGGCCCTGCGAGGTGAGGCGCGCCTTGGCCACACCGCGATCGGTGAGCCATTTCATCACGGAGGCGGCGCGCCGACGGCTGAGGTCGAGGTTGTGGGCGGCTGCGCCGCGGCTGTCGGTGTGACCTTCCACGCTGAGCTTCGTGAACTCGGGGTGCTCGTTCATGACCTTGAGCACCGCCTCGAGCACGGGGTCGCTCACCTTGCGCAGCTTGGCGCTGTTGTTCTCGAACTCCACGCGCTCCAGGATCTTGATCTGGCCCTGCTCGACGCGCGCAGCGGGGCAGCCGTTCTTCTTCGGATCCTCGTTCTTGGGTCCGAACGCCTCGGGGCAAGCGTCTTCGGCGTCGACGATGGTGTCGTGGTCCGCGTCCTTGGGCAGCGGGCAGCCGTTGGTGAGTGGATCGGTGGTGCGGATGCCGGCTTCTTTGACGCAAGCGTCTTCGTCGTCGAACACGCCGTCTTGATCGGTATCGGGGCGTGGACAACCGTGCTTGGTCGGGTCTTCGCTGGCGATGCCGGCTTGGTCCGGGCACGCATCGACGTTATCGAGGATGCCGTCGCGATCGCGATCGCCCGGAGCCGGACAGCCGTTCTTCTTGGGGTCGCTATCGGCGATGCCGGGCACCTCGGGACACGCGTCGTCGGCATCGACGATGCCGTCGTGATCGCGATCCAAGGGCTTGAGCACGAGCGGCGGCTTGGGCGGCTCAGGAGCCCATTCGAGCGACAAAAGCCCGCGGTACTTGGGCGAGCCGAGCCCGCGCGAGAGTCCCGGGCCGAAGCCGGCGCCGACCCTGACTGCGTCGGCGATCTTATAGTGAACGCTGCCGACGATCTCGAACGGCGTAGAGCGGCGCGAGAAGAACGCATCGCCATCTGTGATCACGGTCGAGCCGAACACCTCGGGACCGATCACCAACCGGCCCTTGATGGCGCGGATACCGGCTGCAGCCGCGACGACTGCTTCAGTGCCGGTGGGATTCCCGTCGAAGCCCGTGTCGTTGGCGCGGTACATCACGCCGAGCTTGGCGGCGTAGGTGAACGGACCAATGTCGCCGGCCAGCAGCAAGCGAGGCAAGACGCGCACCTGGCCGTCGCCCGCGAAGGCGTCCTGATCGCCGGTGGGCGCGAAGACCGCGACGCCGCCCGCAAGCGTAGCCACCGAGCGGTACTTGCCGAGGATGCGCACATCCGCCGAGAGGCGTAGATCGCCGATAGCGGCGTCCTCGCTGGCCTGGTACTCGACGCCGTCGACGGTTCCGCCCTCACCCGCCTGATACGGCAGAATCGGCAGATTCACGCCCAAGCGCAGGCGGTCCCAAAGCATCAAGCTGGCGCCTGCGTGCACGAACAGCTGGTGAGCGATGGTGGCGCTGCGCTCGTTGCCCTCGGGGTCGTACAGCACCAAGGGCTTTTCACCCCAATCGCCGGTCACGCCGAGCGCGAGCCGACCATGACCTCGCAGGTCGAGCGAATCGGCCGCAAACCAGTCGCTACCGCGATCGGCGGGGTCGAAGCGATTGATCGCGAAGCCCTCGCTTTGAGCATGGGCAAGGCTAGAGACGGAGGTGATCAGCGCCGTCGCGCAACCGGCGCGGCGCAACCAAGCAAGCGACATGGAAGCGACAGGGTAACCGATCTCGATTTCTCGGTCACGCATCCGACGGCCATTGCACTCGTCACGCGTCCGACAGCAGCGCCAGACGGCTCCCATGTGGGCGCTCTGGCAACAGGGCGCGCGCTTCTAGAAGTGACTCGGCGCGAGCTACCTCGGAAACGAACTGGTTCAGCTCGTCCCGCATGCGTAGTTGATGACGCAGTCGTTCGGCCGGGCTCGGCCAGGGGGCGCTCCAGCCCGCGACGGCGCGCGCGAACAAGCGCTGGTAAGCAGTCAGCTCGAAGCGCAGGGCCATCTGATCCAACAGCAGGTGCGGGATGCCGGCACCGAGCTCGCGGCTCAGGGCTCCGTTGACGAACGCCATCGCCAGGCTCTGATTGCCGCTCGGCAGTGGATGAAACCGGACGAAGCAGTAATGAAACGCGCCAAGTGCGCTGACCAACGCAGCTCGATCGCGCTCCGCCCGGGCTAGATTCGCGAGCTCGAGCTGTGCCGCCAACAGGGCGAAATGCCCCGGCAATAGCGGTCGCGGCGGCAAAAACCAGGGCCGACTGGCAGCCTCGTCTTCGCCGCGCGCCTCGAGCACCTGACCCAGCTCGAGCCCCTCCTGACCCTCGAGCCTGAGCGCGCGTTCGCGGGCGAGCGCTGCCTCGTCGGAAACGCCTTCGGCCAAAAGTTGCCAGTAGTGCGCGCCGCCCAAGAGCGGCACGCTGACCCGAGCGCCACCCGTCAGGATGACCGAGCCGGCGCGACGCTCGAAGGTGCTGGGAGTCTCGTAGAGCTCGCCGGGGGTGGCGCGCTTTCGACCGAGCTGACTGGCTGGCAGGTAGAAGGAGCTTCGCTCTCCGGGCGCGGCCGTCCCGGTGAGCAGCACCTCGTGCAGCTCGCGCAGGAGCGTCTTCAGCTCGCCGAGTGAAGGCGCTGTCTCGAGCCCCTCGATGCGCGCTCGCACTGCCGCCATGTTGCGCCAATAGGCGCGCACCACCTCGTAGGGTGAGCCGGGAAAGCGCACCAGCTCGAGCGACGGCACTTGCTGCTCCAACTCGGCGACGGCTCCAGGCGCGAACAGCACACGCGAGAACGCCTGCTCCACGAAAGGGCCGAGCTTGGGCCCTAGGCGCACGGAGAGCGCGCCGTGCCGACAAGGCAAGGCCGCGAGCGCGGCGCGCAGCTCGTCTAGCGTCAATTCGCTGAAAACCAAGCGCGCCCCACCTGGCAGCTCGATCGCAGGCCCGGCGCTCGAGGCGATCGCGCGGGCGCCGGGCGGAGCCACGAGCTCATCGCTCGGCTCTGGCCAGAAACGGCAGCGCGGCGCGTCGAACAGGTAGCCGTCGTCGCTCGTCGGGCTGCGTTCGACGAACGCGCGATACCGGGTAGCTAGCTCGTCACTGATCGGGCTCACGCGAGCGCCTCGCGAAGACCCGCTTCAGTCGCGGGCACTAGCTCGAAGCCGGGTGGCGCCCCGAGCGCCGGCGCCGTGTACTCGGCATCCCGAAACGACTCGATGATTTGCTCGAGCTGCTCCGCAAGGACACGCGAGCCCGGATCGAGGCCGCGCACGACGCACAGGCCCGACGGCGCGGTCGCGATGATCTTGACGCGCAGCTCAGGCCGATAACGCCGCAAGATCGGGACCACCTTCCACACGTCACCCACCCAAAAGCGCGTGCGTCGTTCGCGGCTCGCGCTGAGCGGAAACACCGGCAAACAGTCGTGAAGCACGATCGTAGCGCCTGGATGCGACCAGGCTTCGACGTGGATGAAATCGCGCAGCGCGTACTCGAACCAATGCATGCCGTCGATGAACGCGAAATCGACGGTGTGAGCACCGAAATAGTCGGTGCGCGTGCTCCGCTCGAAGAAAGCGTCGCTCGTTTCGCGCAACACCTTGGCCTGGCGCGGTACTAGCTCCGGCCGTAACTTTCCGTGATCTGGGTCGATGCCGACGATGCGCTCGGCAGCGTGCGCCAGCGCCAGCGTGGCGCCGCTCTCGACCCCGATCTCGAGGTAGCTGCGCGGCCGCACGAGCTCATGCAGGCGGCGAAGCACGTCGCGGTAGGGCGGCCCCGGAAGGCGCACACTGGCGAGCGCCCCTTGCGCGCCGGGAAAATCCGGAAAGCGCTCGAGCACGCTCAGCAGCAGCCGACCCGAAAGCTCTGCGTCGCCTGCGTGCTGCGCCATCTGGGCGCGATAGAAGAGCGCGGCCAGGTGCTCGGGAGCCTGCGCCAGCACTCGATCGACCAGCTCAATCGCGCGCTCATGCTGACCTAGACCAAAGAGAGCGGCGGCGTGAGTGAGCTCGAGCGCGGGCTCGCGCGCGCCCGAGCAGGTCTCGCAAATAGCGGCCGCGTAGTCCAGGCTACCGAC
>JBEHXA010000219.1:0-11053 GCA_048498935.1 Myxococcota bacterium | reverse complement strand
GTGATCGCCGGCAAGCGCGGCGTGATGAGCTCCGAGAGCTTCCAGGCCTGGGGCTGGCGCATCCCGTTCTTGCTGTCGTTCCCGCTGCTGGGCGTCTCGCTGTACATCCGGCTGAAAATGCAGGAGTCGCCGCTCTTTGCTCGCGCCAAGAGCAGCGGCCGCACCAGCAAGCATCCGCTGCGCGAGAGCTTCGGCAACCCGCTCAATCGCAAGTATGTGCTACTCGCGCTGTTCGGGTCGACGGCCGGGATGGGCGTGGTCTGGTACACCGGTCAGTTTTACGCGCTCACCTTTCTGCAAAGCGTGGTGAAGCTGAGCTGGCAAACCTCATACCTTTTGATTTCGATCGCGCTCGCCATCACCTGCCCGCTGTTCGTTTACTTCGGGCGACTCTCGGACCGTTGGGGCCGGAACAAGGTCATGCTGACCGGCTTCGCACTGGCGCTGGTCACGTATGTGCCCATCTACATGGGCCTCGTGCATTTCGCGAACCCGACCTTGGCACCCAAGGTCGACGAGACGCAGGTCAACCACGTCGCGATCGTGCTGCTGCTGGCGCTGCAGATGGTTTACGTGTGCATGGTGTACGGCCCGACGGCGGCGTTCCTGGTGGAGCTGTTTCCGACCCGCATTCGTTACACTTCGATGTCGGCGCCATACCACCTGGGAACGGGCTGGTTCGGCGGATTTTTGCCGCTCATTGCCACGGCCGTCACTGCGTCGGATTGGGCCAAGGACACGTTTGGCAAGGGCGCAGTTTACGCGGGCCTCATCTATCCGATGGCCGTATGCGCCATGACCCTCGTGATCGGAAGGCTGTTCATCCGCGAAACCAAGCACCATCGCCTCGACACGGACGAGCATCCGTTCGCCGCCGACGAGGCTGCCTCACGTTGACGTGACGCTTGGCTAATCTTTGAGCAGCGCCAAGAGCGCGAGCACCAAGAAGCCGAGCCCGATGCACGCGACCGCGAGCAGCGTGCGCGCCTTGCCGGCTGGCGCGACACCCAAAGCAGCTTCATCGAGCCCCGAACGAGCCAGGTGTCGCTCGATGCGTTGCTCGGCTTCGCGCACGCGCCTCACGAACAGCCATAGCGTGAGCCCGAGCGCCAAGGTGGCATAGCCCGCAGTCGCCCAGCGAATACGCCGGGCGCGGCGCTCCTCCCTGGCGCGCGCGCTCGGTGCCCCGTCGAGCAGCAAGAGCTCGCGCGCGTCGAGCGTCGTCGCCGGTACGTCGGGCGCCATCGACCAGCCTACCGCGGCCGGGCTCGCCAAATCGGGCTGGCTCGAGGTCACCACCCAGAGCGGCCCGTCCGGCAGCTGTGCAGGCCAAGGCGCTTCACCGACCAGGCGCCCGTCAGGCGCCGGCGAAAGCTCGACGTGCAGCCCCTGGTAGCGCCGCTTTTCATCGAAAAATGTCGCAAATGCGAGGGTGGCGGCGCCGCTGCTCTCGAGCCGGAGCAGCCGGCCATCGCGGCTGGCGCGCATGGCCCCCTGGACCACGCCGAGCTGGGCTGCGAGCGAGCCGTCGCCGATGCCGGCCGCGAACGCCTTCACCGCGACGCGCACCTTGGCGTCGCGTGGTCGCAAGCGCAGGCGCGCTAGACCCTCTCGATCGGTCGTGAGCTGCGCTTCGGGCGGCTCGGCTCCCTCCAGCTTGACCTCGAGCCGCGCTGACTCGACAGCAGCGCCCGCGCGTTGCGCTCGGAGCAGCAGCTCGTCATCGAGCGCGCCCTGCGCGATCACGAGGACACCGCGCGCCGGCGCGATCGCGAGCTCGATGTCACCGGAAGAGCGCCCGCTCTGGTAGCCACCGCGTCGGGTCGCGCCAGCCCGGAACGTGCTCAGGCTGCCCAGCACCAACCCCTTGGCGAAGGCTGGCGCTTCGACGACCGAGGTAGGCCACCCAAAGCTCGAGCGCCGAGTCGGTGGGGCGAGGCAGTCGCAGCGCAACCTCGGCCATCCCGAGCGAGTCGCTCCGTGCCTCGGCGCTCGCCACGCGCTGGCCGCCGCGAATCGCCAGCACCCGAAAACCGACGTTCGACAGAGCCGCTTCCGCCACCCGATCGCGCTCGGTCAGCTCGACGCGCAGGTTCAGCTCCCCCTGACCCTGGGTCGGTCCTCCGTATACCCGGGCGCTCCGCACCGGCCGCTCGCCGCCGGACACCACTCCGAGCACGACGACGAAAACCGCCGAAAGCGGCGCCGCGAACAGCAGAAATCTGGCCCAAACCGCCGACGGCACGCCCCGAGAATACAGCGATCGGCCGAGCCGGGGCGAGCCCGCTTCCTCGCCCTGCAAGCGTGGTTTGCCACCCCGCGCCTGGTTGATTTAGGCTCCGCCGCCCCCATGGCCGAGACCAAAAAGAAGAAGAAAGCCAAACGCGAGCGCAAAGAGCGTCGCTTCAGCCCCGAGCAGACCTATTCGTCAGGCTCGGCGGTCATCGTCGGCATGGTCGGCGCGCTCGCCGCGGGTGCGGGCGTCTGGGGCCAGTGGATCAGCGAGACGCCCCACAGCTACTCGCCCTTCCTGTTCGGCGGCGGTGCCGTGGCGCTCGGCGCGGCGCTCTGGTTTGGTGATGCCGGCGCGGTGCCGGTGCGCATCGGTGACGCCGGCATCGCGCTCGAGCGCGGCAGCGAGCTGACCCGGCTCGCCTGGTGCGATCTCGAGACGATCGAGGTGGTGGGCAAGCAGCTGATGGCCCGCGGAAAGAACGTCAGCTTCGGCATCCCGATCGCCGCGCACCCCAAAGCGGTCGCCTGGATCTTGGCGGAGGGAACCCGACGCGTGCCCGACGTGATGAACGTCAAGCAGAGCGAGCTCAAGACCTTGCCGGAGCCGAAGGATCTCGACGGCGAGCTCGTCCCGCTCGAGGGTGTGCAGGTGGCGGGTCGCCAATGCGCAGCGTCGCACAAGACCATCGCCTTCGAGCGCGATGCGAGGCTTTGCCCCAACTGCGCGCAGGTCTACCTGAAGGACGAAGTGCCGAAGAAATGCGTGACTTGCGAGCGTGATCTCGGCGCGAGCGCGATCGAGCTCTGAGCCACGCTGGCGCGGCCGACCCTCAATCCACTCGCAGGAGCGCGACCTCGACCACCGGCCGGGTCCCGGACAGGTCTTCGAGCTTGCGACGCACCGCCCGGCGCACGAGCTCGCCGAGCTCCAACCCCCGCCCTTCACGAAACTGCTCGACCGCGCGCGCCGCTTCGAGCGCCAGGCTGCGCAGAGCATGATCGTCGCCGTCGACGTGGGGCACGCCGCGCGTCGTGAGCTGAGGCGGCCCCAGTAGTCGCCGACCATCGTAGGCCAGCGCCACATGCGCGATGCCGCCGCGCGCCAGCTCCTGGCGCCGCTGCAGGTTCTCCGGTGAGAGAGGCTCACCGCCGAGCGCGATCGGGACCCGGCCGTGCCGCACCTCGTCCACTCGCGCGACGTGCTGGCCGTCGAAGCCGACGACGCTACCGTTCTCGACGACGACGGTTTCGGCGACGCCCAACTGGCGCCCGAGCTCGGCGTGGCGCAGCAGGTGATGCAGCGTGCCGTGTACCGGCATGAAGCAGCGCGGGCGCGTCAACTCGAGCATGCGCCGCTGCTCGGAGCGTCCGGCGTGTCCGCTCGTGTGCACGCCCGGCTCGGTGATGCGACTGTGCACCGTGAGCCCGCGTCGGTGGAGCGCGTTGATCATCGCGATCACCGGCCGATCGTTACCGGGGATGACGCGGCTCGACAGGATCGCCGTATCGCCAGCCTCGAGTGTGAGCAGCGGGTGCACTCCGTCGGCGAGTCGGCGCATCGCCGACAGCCGCTCGGCCTGGGTGCCTCCGGCGAGGATCAGGACGCGCTCGCGCTTCATTTCACGGAGCTCGTCCGCTGGCACGAGCAGATCGCTCAGCCAGTTGAGCCGCCCGATCTGCTTGGCGACGTTCGCTTGAGCGTCCAGACTGCGACCGAGCAGGCACAGCTTGCGACCGGTGCGGCGCGCGATCTCGCCCAGCAAGATGAGTCGTTGGATGTTGCTCGCGAACAGCGCCACCACCACGCGCGCCGGAGCGGCTTGTACCAGGCGTTCGAGCACCGCCCCGACGCTGCGTTCCGACCCCTGACGCTCGGGCACATCGATGTTGGTGCTGTCGCTGAGCAGCAAGCCAACACCCTCGTCGCCGATTTCGCGCAGCCGCTGCTCATCGGTCGGCTCGCCGTCGGGCGGATCCGGGTCGAAGTTGAAATCGCCGCTGTGGAGCACGATGCCCGCGGACGTTCGGATGCACAGCGCGCTTGCCTCTACGATCGAGTGCGCGACGCGGATCGGCTCCACTTCGAACGGCCCGACGTTGTACCGTTGCCCCGGGTGCGCCTCTCGAAAGTCGAGCTGGTTGGGACCGAAACCGTGCTCGAACAGGCGCTTTTTCGCCATGCCGAGGGCGTGCGGAGGCCCCCACACCGGCAGGTCGAGCTCGCCGAGTAGGTACGGCAAGGCCCCGATGTGATCCTCGTGACCGTGCGTCAGAACTATCCCACTGAGCCGATCCCGCTGCTGGAGCAGGTAGCTAAAGTCGGGGTGGATGACGTCGATGCCCAGGTCGTCATCGGGGAACGCCGCGCCGCAGTCCACCACCATTGCCTGCCCGCGATCTTCCACCACCAGGCAGTTCATGCCGATTTCGCCCAGCCCCCCGAGGGGCACCAGACGTACGGAGTTTTCGCTGCTCGTCGTCAAGCTGAGCGGGCTTTCGAGGGCTCGGCCATGGCAGGCTTGGTCTAGCCCCCACGTTTAGCACCTCTTTGCACACGGCGCGCGCTGGTGTTACGGCTTCTACCGTGAGCCAAGCTCGAAGCGTTACGCCCGAAGAGGCCCAGGCACTTTTGACTCAAGGCTACGTGTACGTCGATGTCCGTAGCGAGCCGGAGTTCGAGGCAGGACACGTTCCGGGAGCGTTCAACGTCCCGCTGAACCACCGCGGGCCCGCCGGTATGGTCCCGAACCCGGACTTTTTGTCGGTGATGCAGCAAGCCTTCGGCAAGGGCGAAAAGCTGGTCGTCGGTTGCAAGGCGGGCGGCCGTTCGCAAAAGGCCGCTGCCCAGTTGGCGGGCGCCGGCTACACGGAGCTTGTAGACATGTCCGCCGGCTGGGACGGTGCCCGAGACGCCTTCGGTCGCGTGGTGCCGGGCTGGAGCGCACAAGGCCTGCCGGTCGAGCCGGGCGCGCCAGCTGGCCAGCGCTACGCCGACGTCAAGGACCGCACGCCGAAAGGCGGTTGATCGAAGCAGCTCGTCGCCGCCAGCGTTATTTCGCGCGCTGGTAGTCGGCGGCAGCCTTGTCGATGACCGCGTAGTCGCGCGCCGCACGCTCGGCTTCGGCGTCGAGGAGCGGCGTGAATTGCGTGAGCCCCCAAATCCCGTTCTCGCGCCGACGCATCGGGTAACGCGTGCCGTGCGCGGTTTCGACGGTGGCTCGCTCACCTACGATCTCGACCTTCTTGACGCCCGACAGGTCACGCCGCAGCCGGGCCACCCAGCCCTGGCGCTTGGCGTAGAGCGCGAACACGTCGGCGCCGTCCGGCGCGTTCGCTTCCACCTCGTACTCGCGCGCCAAGCGGCTGCGCTCGGGCTCCGGATACGCCGATAGAACCCGGTCACGCGCTTTCTTGCGGTAGTCGCGGATGGTGTAGGCGGCGTGCTGCGCTCGCGTCTCGGTGTACGCGAAAAAATCCTCGGGTTTGCCGCGGTTGACGGCGATCACCACCCGCAGGTAGGCCCCCTCCGGCGTGCGGTCGCTGGGGAACGTGGCGTACGCATAGCCCACGCGCGCTGCTATCAGCGCGCCGAGGCCGAGGAGCACGAACAGCAGCAGGCGCTTTCTGGGCAAGCGCTGGGGTTCAGCGGCGACGACCGGCTTCACGGCAGTGCCTCGCCTAGCACGGTTTTGCGGCGCAGCGGCGGAGAGGCGCGCTTTTTTGCCTCCTGGAGGACGCTGCGCGCTTCTACGGCGGCGCTTTCGATGTTAACTCCGGGCTAGGTGCTCGAAGGTCAGCGCGTCGCCGTCGTGATCCCCGCTTACTGCGAAGCGCGCTTGATTCGGCGCACGCTGGTCGGTTTGCCGAGCTTCGTAGACAACGTCTACGTGGTCGACGATTGCAGCAGCGACAACACCGCGAGCGAAGCGGAGGCTTGTGGCGACGCCAGAATCCGCGTGCTGCGGCACGAGCACAACCAGGGAGTGGGCGCCACGATCGTGACCGGTTACCGCGCGGCTCTCGGCCATCATGCCGACGTGGTGGCGGTCATGGCCGGTGATGCCCAAATGCACCCCGACGACCTCGAAGAGGTACTGCAGCCGGTGCTCCGAGGTACAGCCGACTACGTGAAGGGCAATCGCTTCGCCTCGCCCCTGCGTCACCACATGCCGTGGAGCCGACGTCTGGCGGGCAAAGCGCTCTCCGCGCTCACGCGCTGGGCCAGCGGCTTGAATGTGGACGATTGCCAATGCGGCTACACCGCCATCGGCAGAGATGCATTGCGCGCTCTGCCGCTCGACGAGGTTTGGCCGCGCTTCGGCTACCCTAACGACTTGCTGCTGCTGCTCGCGCAGCATCGGCTGCGCGTGACCGAGGTGACGGTGCGACCGGTGTACGCGGACGAGCGCAGCGGAATCAGGCCCTGGCACGCGCTCCTCATCGTCGCCTTGCTCGTGCGGCGCGTGCTGCAGGGACGCCGTGTTTTGCGGCGTGACGGAGCGCTCACAGCGCTCGGTCAGGGGACCATCGCCCAGCCCTCGTCACGCGCATCTTGAGCTCAGCGCGCGCGCGGCACGAGCGCGCCCGGAGCGCGGTACAGCTCCGGGGGGACTTCGGCGTTCGGATCGAGCTTGCAGCTCAGCGTGTGGTACTCGACCCGCGGCGCTGTGCCGCGCATGCTGCCCCGAAACAGGTAGGAATGCGCCAGATCGGTGAACGAGAGCAGCACGCGGCTGGTCGGCGCCACTCCGCCCTCCGGGGCGATCGGCTCGGCGTCGAACGCCGAGACACATGCCGCCGCCGGGGTTCCGTGAAGCACGGCGGTAGCCGTGACGAAGCTCTGCACCGAGTCGCCGCCGTCGCTCACGATGACCGGATGACGCGTACCGGGGTGCTGCGGGGCGACGATGCGTGGCGTGCCAGCTTCGACCGCCGCGCTGCAGCGCTCGGGTCGTTCGCCGAGCGCCAGCTGCGTCGGGACCTCGATGGGCGCACCGAGGACGTCGCCTTGCGCACGAAACGGAAACAGCCACGCTTCGGCGCGAGCCGAGGCACTGTCGAACGTCTCGAGCACCTGACCAGCTCGGGTCCCGGTGTAGGCGATGTTGGGCACCTGGACCAACCCGAAGCGCGCGGGATCGAGCGCGCCGACCGCGAACGCGGACAGCTCTTGTTTGCCATTTTGCAGGCGCGATCGCACGACCGCGCTGCCGCGCCCCACCAGCATCATGGGTACGTGCTCGCCGTCGACGCGCACCATTTCCGTGCGGGTGCCACGCACGCCGACTTGCGGCCAAGCCACGGGCGGCAGCGTCTCGCTGCGCTGCCCATCGAAAAATAGCGTCGGCTGATTGTCGCCGGCCGCGCGGTGCAAACGTAGGTACACGCCGCCCTGCGCGATGCTGAGCAGCGCGGGATCGGCCTCCTGTGTGTTGCGCGAGCCGCGCGCGTAGTCGCCCGGCATATATGCGCCCGCGTCAGCCAGCGCGGCGCGCCGCAGCTTGCCTGCGAATAGATTCAGCCAGCCCAGCTCGAGCCCGGTGATACGCGCGCCGTCGCTGCTCGAGTCCGGCACTATGTAACGGAGCGCCACGGCCCCTTCGACCTGATCCGAGACGATGAGCGCATAGCCCACGCCGCGCTCGTTCGGCTTGAGCAAAACCTGGCGCTCGAGCTGCGGGTTCGACCCACTCGAAGCCACCCACACCCAGGCCGACGCGCGCGCCGGATCGGAGCCCGACGCGAACCAGGCGCTCTTCCCGATGGCCGCCTCGGACGCCGTGGGCAGCTCGCTCACGCCGTCGAGCACTTGCCAGGCCGAGCCATCCACGACGCAGCTGATCGGTTGCTTGAGCCGTGGCACCGAGTAATCGACGGGCGCCGAAGCCGGAGCCGGCAAAAGCCAGGCGTCGTCCTCACCCTGCTCTCCCCAGCCCAACCGAGAAATGTCGGTGCCCACCGCGCAGCCGTAGGGCGTGCACGACAGCGGCACGTCGCACGATGCCTCGTCCGTGCATAGATCGATGGGCAGCCGACCCAGACCGTGAAAGGTGGCGCCAGCGTCGAGCGACTCCCACACCTCGTTGCTCGCGGGAGAGACAGCGAGCGCGCGGCTGCCCGCCACGCCGAGGAGCGCCCGCGCGTCGGGCGGGCGAGCGAGCGACAGCACACGCCCGGCCTCGTCGAGCACCAACCAGGCGCGCGAGCGGTAGCGCGAGACCGAGAGACCGACGGTGCCGTCTTCGGCTGGAACCAGCGCCTCGACCCGTACGCCACTGGAGCTGCCGTCCCAGCGATCTTCGCCATCGCCTTCTTCACCGCCCGGGAGCGCCAAATCTTCGGCTTCGAAGCTCGCTCCGCCGTCACGCGATACGAACACCGCGAGCACGCCGCCCTTGGTGCGACGCCCCACTGCATACGCCGTCCGCCCGTCGAGCGAGAACGCGAGCGCTAGCGCGCTGTCCGCTAACGTTGGCGTAGCGGCAACCGTGAGCTCGCCCCCGGGGCGCGTCGCGCCACCATGACCCGCGCTGCCGAGCACGCGGCGAGCGATGCCTTGTGGCGCGCAGCCCGAGCCTGCGTTGTAGCTGGGGCAAGCTCCGCTCGCGAGAAGCGTGCTGCCCGCACCCAGCGCCAGGCGAAACGCCGTCAGGTTGCCGTCGAGCGACGCACCTTCCTTCTGTAGCGAGCGCCCAGCATCGAAGCTGCTCCAAAGCTCGATGGGCTGCGACGCACTCTCGGCGCCTCCGCGAAAGCAGGCGATCGACAAGGTGCGATCGAAAGCCGCCAGCCTCAACGCTCGGCACCCGACCAGCTCGGGTAGGGGGCGCGTGCCGAGCGGACCCGCGTGAGGACCAGACACGAGCTGCCACGCCCCCGCTTTCTCGCCCAGCGCGAGCTCGAAATAGCTACCCGCGCTCACCGCGGCGCGCCCCTCGGCGAGCGCGGCCGCATTCGGGCCGCGGGGCGTTTCGAGCTGTGGAGTGGCCGCCGCGGGCGCGTTTTGTAGGTTCTCGAGCGCCGGTGCGCCCTCGCGATAACGATACAGGCCGAGCGGCGAAGCCAACCCGAAGGTGGAGTCGGGAAGCCGCTCGAGCACGAATGCGCCCACGCTCGGCAAGCTCAGGCGCGTGAACGATTGACCGCCGTCGCGCGTCGCGTACAACGCCTCGGGCGCCGCCAACGCCAAGCCGCGGCCGTCGTCGTCGAGCGCTACGCCGACGAACCTGGGGCCGTTCGGACCGATCGGCTTCCAAGTAGCGCCGCCGTCGTCACTGCGAAGCAACCCTCTGTCGCGCCGGATGCCGACGATCGCCGAGCCCGACGTGGTCACGCTCGACAGCGGCTCGAGCGGCGCACTGGAGCGAAAAAACGGACCGATCGGGGAGCGCGCTTCGTAGCTGACGCCGCTCGCACCCACGAAGACGAAACCGGCTCCCGGCGCCTTCAGGATGCCTACCAAGTCTTCGGGGGCCAGCACCGAAGCGGCATCCATGGCCGTCCCGGAGCTCGCTACCAGCCAGCGCTCACCCCGCCGGCCCGCCAAGAGGCGCTCACCTGACGGTAGCTTGAGCTCGGCGTTCATGCGCGCGCGCTGCGGCGGGTGGTAACGCCACACCCCCGGTGTCACGAACGCCGGTTGCTCTGCGACCGTGGAAACGAGCGAGGGGCGCGGCCTTTCGGCGACACACCCCCCACTGCTTCTGCCGCCACTGCCGAGAGCCGCTAAGACACAGAGCGCCGCGGCCGCGTCACGAGACGAGTCGCCGCAGCGCACGCGCCTCTCAGCCGTTCACCAGCTCGAGCAGCTTGGCCTTGGTGGTCAGGCCCACGTGCTGGGCAGCGCGCTGGCCATTCTTGAACACCATGATGGTGGGCACGCCACGCACGCCGAACTTACCCGCGGTCACCGGCGAATCGTCCACGTCGAGCTTGCCGACCTTCACCTTGCCGTCCAAGTCGCCAGCGATCTGATCGATGATCGGCGCAAGCGCTTTGCAGGGGCCGCACCAGGTGGCGGTGAAGTCGACCAACACCGGCACGGCGGAGTTGACGACCTCCTGGTCGAAGTTGAGGTCGTTGAACACTTGAACTTTTTCGGATGCCATGGTTGCTCCCTGCGGAGGAATAACGGGTAGAGAGCAACATAATGCCGCTTCCGCAGAGCGCAAATGGCCGCCCCACAAACCACTCCAAATGAAGCGCCAGCCTGAGCTTTTGGTCCCAGCAGAAGGGATTTGGACCGCCGATCCTTGGCCGGCGTCCTCCGGCTGGACGCCCGATGGCGTGGTCGAGACGCTCGAGCCGCTCTGCCTCGAAGAGCGCCGGGCGAGGCTTTGGTCGGTCATCAAGGGGCGCATCGGGAACGTGACCCTCCTCATGGATGCTCCGCATGACCCACACAACGCGGCAGCCGTGCTGCGTTCCTGCGATGCGTTCGGCATACCGCGCGTCCACCTGGTACCGCGCGAGGAGGACTTCGCTGTCGGTAGAACGGTGGCCAAAGGCGCCGAACGGTGGATCGAGGTCGTACCCCATCCGACCCCAGCGGAAGCGCTCGCTGCGCTGCACGAGCAGGGCTACACCACCGTCGCAACGCACCCAGAGGGCAACCTCTCGCCCGAAGCGCTCGCGGACCTGCCGAAAGTCGCGCTCATCCTCGGTAACGAACACGACGGCATCCGCGACGCCTTGCATGACGGAGCGCGTGACTCCGTGCGGATTCCAATGCGCGGCTTCGTCGAGAGCTTCAACGTCAGTGTCGCCGCGGCCGTGCTGCTCTACGCCGCAACGCGCGGCCGGCAAGGTGACTTGTCCG
>JBEHXA010000218.1:0-11056 GCA_048498935.1 Myxococcota bacterium | reverse complement strand
CACGCGCAAGAACTCCGGATCGTCCTCGCTGCAACTGCTGGAGTTGGCGTAGTAACAGAGCTTTTGCGCCCAAGCGGTGGGGAAGAGCGGGTGCGTCGCGAGCGCGCTCGCAAAGTCATCGAGCGACTCGAGCTTCGAGGTGGCGCCCAAGTAGTCGAAGGTCGCGGTAGAGAAGAGCTGCGCCGGGTCGTGCTGAGCGTGATACGAGTACGTGTACACTTGGCGGAAGATGTTCCGCATCGGGTCCATCGTCTGGTGGCAGCTGTAGCAAGGGCTGGTCGGATCCGAATGCTGGCCGTCCTTGCCGTTGTCGAGCACGGTGGCGGTGCCCTTGTCGACCGGGTTGATGCTACGCCCGAGCCCGACGATCAGCGCCTGATTGAGCGTGTCGCGGTGCTGGTTGCTGTTGTTGGTCGGCCAGTTCGCGAAGAACGCGGGCGTCGAGAAGTAGCCGACGCGCGGCGTGCGGATCACGATCTGGTCGGCGCCGCGTAGCGTGGGCAGGTCGTAGAAGGGGACGAGCTTTTCGCCCTCCTGCGCGACCCGCACCGTGACCGGTCGCCACACCGTGTCTTGCGCGGTGATGTTGGGCGCCGTGAAGCCGGTGTTGCCGGTGCAGTTGTACTGGTAGAGGTTCTTCTTCTCCGGCGGCACGTCCGTCGGGATGGTGAGGCTTGGGGGACCGTCGGGGTAGCTGCCGTCGTTCACCAGGTTGCGGCTCGGAGCCCAGCCGAACAACGTCAAGAACGCGCTGGTGACGCTGCTGTACTTGCGCTGCTTGTAGGTGACCTTCACCTTCGTCACGTTGCCCATCGCGTCGAGCACGACATGACCGCTGTCGTCGAGCTGCGGCATGTCGCAGCTGAACGCCATGGGCGCGGCAAAGTGCATGAAGTTGGGGCTCGCCGGATCCATCGTCTCGCTGAGCGGTATCGGGCCTTCCTCGCGGTACGTGACGAAGAAGGCTTGCGTCGTGCTGAGCGTGCCATCAGGCATCGGCAGGCTCACCGAGAGCTTGTTGGCGTCGTCGACCTGCGACTGATCGATGGCCAGATACATCGACATCAGCGTCGGGGTCATCATGAAGGTGTGCGTCGTCACCGTGTCGGTGAACGGCTTGGCGTCGGCGATCGTTTTCAGTGCGGTGCGCGCCATCGACTCTTGCGCCTGCGCGAACATCGGCAGGTTGCCGAGGTTGTCGACGCTCAACTGATCGAAAAAGTCGTTCTGCGAAATTTGCGCTTGCTGAAAGGCCTTACCGAAAAACGTGCCGAGCTTGGCTTGCGCCTCGGGCCGCACGAACCACGCATCGACCATGCCGTGAAGCGCCGTGGGGTCTGCCGTGACTGCGGCGATCTCTTCCTCGGTCGGCGGCAGACCCAGCATCAGGTTTTTGACCTTGGCCACGTACACGCGCGCCGCTACCGGCTCGAACGGGATGAGCGGCATCTCCTCCGGCGGTGGTGTCGAGCTCGACGTGCCGCCTGCCCCCGACGTGGCAGTGGACGAATCGGAGCCCGACGCGCCCGACGACGAAGGCGACGACGGCGACTGGTCCGCGGGCAGCTCGACATCGAGGGACCCCGTGCAGGCCGCGACGGTCGCTCCCGCCGCTAGCGCTAGTGAAACCCAGCCACGCTGCAGCCGCGGCGACCTAAAACGCGAGGTGTGGGGCACTGCTGTTTTTAGTGCACCGAAAGGACCCGAATTGTCTCACGTTCGAGGGCGATAGCCGATATTCACGGAGCGTTGCAGCGCGCTAGCAACTTTCCGTTTCGACGCGCCCAGATGGCGACAGTGTCGGTCTCAGAAGCGCAGCACCAGGATCTCACGGAGCCCCTTCCGATCGTGGATCGGCAGGGTGAGACAGATCTCGCGGCCCAGGGCGGTGCGGCTCTGCGACAAGAGCGGCGTGCGGTCGACCAGGGCATGCTCGGCCTCGCGACGGCGCGGCGCATCGGCCGAAGATTGACCACGCGGTGAGCCACTGCTGCTCCAATCGAACAGCATCGAAGCTCCGAGCTCGCTCCCCTGTGGACGATACAGCTCGGCGCTGGTCACGAACGAATGTTGCTCGGCGCCGAAGAGCGCCAGCACCTGCACCACCTTACGCCCGCGATAGACGGGTATGCCGATGCCGTGCTGCAACCCGCAGCTGGCTGCCAGGCCCGCGCGGATGAACGCGTTCGACTTGCGCACGTCTTGCATCACCTCGACGCCGGCCCCGAGCCACGTCAACCCGGGCAACCCCGTGCCGCGTGCAAACTGAATGAAGGGGCTGATGCGCTCGAGCTCCGCGCAATGCAGGTAGTAGCCCGCGCCGAGCTTGAGCACGTCCAGGTCGTCGATCACGTCCCAAATCTCGAGACAGCCAGGCGCTTCCGAGCGGCGACTGAGCAGCAGCGTGACGACGGCGATCAGGCGCTCCCCATCGAACAACGGGAAGCCGACCGCCGCATCGATGCCGGCCTCGGCTGCCAGCTCGGCGCGCAAGAACGGACCCTTGAGCTCTTTCCAGAGTAGGGCGCGTCCGTTCGCCCACACCGAACCGGGTAGGCCCTCGCCATAGTGAAAGCGCAGCCCCTCGCTACCCGCCGCGAGATCATCGTTACCGCGGTAAGCCCCGGCCCCGAAAGCTATCACCTCGCCTTGCGGGAGCCAGAGCTCCACCGCTTGAATCAGGGACTTGTCCCGCACAGCCATCAGGTCGATCTCGTCGAGCTACGCCCGAGCTTGGCCCGGCGACTGAGTCGGCGCCGTTACCGGCCGGTTTACGCAGCGAGCGAACCGGCAAGGAGTATCACGGCTCGGGGTCAGAGAAGGTTGCCGGGGGCGATTTCCTTTTCACTCTGTGCAGAGCTCGCTTCGCTTCCCGTGGTTTCGGTTTTTGCCCTTTTCGCGCCTGTCGGCTCTGGCGCCGATGGCGTTCACTACCGCGGCGCTTGCCGTGGCGTGCTCAGCCAACGCACCAACGCCCGCCCCAGCCGCAGAAGGAGGCAGCGCCGGGAGTGGCGGCGGCGGGAGCAGCTCGGTGGCCGGTGGCGGTGCAGGCGGAAACCCGCCCGGGGCGGGTGGAGCAAGCGGGAGCGCGAACGGGGGCGGTGGCCAAAGTGCGACAGGCGGCGGCGGGAGCGGTGGGATCGCGTCGGGCGGCGGCGGGAACGGCGGCAGCGCTGGCACGGGCGGCAGTGCAGGCTCGGCAGGGAGCGGCGGAGCGGCCGGCTCGACGACCACCGACCCTGGCACCGAGGGCGACGGCAAGCGCACCGTCCCCCAACCCTTCAACGCAGCACCCGAGGTCGCGGCCCACGACGACGTGCCCCACGGCGCCCGACTGAAGTTCACGCTGCCCAAGGGCTCGAGCCAGCGTTACCCGGACTCGAACGACCGCGAAATCAACGTGTACGTTCCCAAGCAGTACCAAAAGGGGACGCCCGCACCCGTGCTGGTGGTGCAAGACGGCAACCAATTCTTCGGCTGGGTCGACCTCGTATCGAACAGCCTCGACAACTTGATCGGCAAGGGCAAGCTGCCGCCCATCGTCGCGGTGTTCGCCAACAACGGCGGCGGCGACGCGCAAGGCAGCCCGCGCGGCAAAGAATACGACACGCTCTCGGGCGTGTACGCCGAGTTCATCGACGTCGAGCTCCTGCCGCGCGTCGAGCAAGAGACCCAAACGAAGCTCCCCGATCAAGCCGTCACCTTCACGAAAGATCCGGAAGGGCGCGCCACCCTCGGCGGCAGCTCCGGCGGCATCGCGTCGTTCATCGCGGCCTGGTACCGCCCCGATCTCTTCCGGCGCGTGATCGGCTTTTCTCCCTCCTTCGTCGCCCAAGAATCGCCGAAAAATCCCGAGCACCCGCTCGGCGCCTGGAACTTTCACGAAGACGGCCGCGAAGACGACGGCGGCATCATCATCAAGACCGATCCGCTCAAACCCATCCGCGTGTGGATGGCAGCGGGCACCAAAGACTACGGCGCCGGAACGCAGCAGGACCCGAACACCGAGTACCCGTACTACGACTTCGCTTTCGCGATCCCGCGCGCCTACGAAAAGCTCGTCGCGAAAGGCTACCCGCACGTCCATCTCGATGTCGGCACCAACGCCGTGCACGTCGACGGCGGCCTCGTGCGCGCAACGCTGCCCGACGCGCTCCTGTGGACCTGGCGCGGCTACGTCGGCGGCAAGTGAGGGCCGGGGGGCCAACGAAGCTGGGCGCGCGCCGGCACGAACGCCGTTCGGCGCGGGTGCTCGGTGCCCGGTTTCCAGAAAGGCCCCGAATGCGCTAAGACCTCGGGCGAAAGACTTTCATGAGCAAGTTCACGACGTTTTACGAGTGGCTCGAAAAGCACAAAGGCCAAAAGTCCCCGCTCGGCAACCTCGCGAACGAGGCAGTGCGAGACGAAGCCTTTCCGAAGGACATCGCCGACCTCGACGCCCTCTTGGCCTACATGAAGGCCAAAAAGCTCTCCGGCCTCCAGCTCGCGACCGCCAAGCTCGCCTGGAAGTCGTACTCACGCGGGCAAGCCCCAGCTCGCCCCATCTAGCTCCGCCTCGAGCGCGGCTCGTACATCACCCCTCGGGCGAGCGGCACGACACGGCCGACAGCTTCAACGGGCGTCGACAGCATGGGCGGACGACAGCGCAGAGTGGAGCCAAGAGCTCCACAAACCGGAATCTGAGCGAGAACCCGTTCCTCGGTCTGGCCCACGAGCCGCCGTTCAGCAGCGGCCGCATCTAGAAACGGAAGACGGCTCAGGCAGGGACGAGCGAGCCCGTGGCATTTCATCACGGGCGATCCAGAAACAGCGGGCGTCACCGGAGGCGAGTAGCGAGCACGTGGTACGCCACCACGGGCAAGAGGCACGACACCGAAGGAAGCCACGAGGTGCGGCCGTCAGCTTCAACAGCTTGCTGGGCGGCGCGTCATGCCTGGACCTCTAGGTCATGGTCCGCGAGCCATCTTCGAGCGATATCTTCCAGCGAGCGAGTTCGATATTGGAACCAGGCTTCTTCCATGTTGAGCCTGTAGACGGTGTCTTTGAAGCGACGGAATGCCCCCGCGCCACGGAGGCTATTTCGGAGTTCGGCTCGGATATCGCCCTCCGCCTCGGACGCAAAGCGATTCATGATCGACCATTCGTGGATGTCGGACTTGGAGGGCAGCTCCGTCCAATCGTCGGAATCGAGGACCTCTCGGGCGTGGATGATGGCCTCGCGTTGCCATGCTGGCAGGTCGTCATCGTCTTCCTCTTGGGCGAGACGCATCTCGTCATGCATGACCAACCGAACTTCACCTGTCGTGACGTTCACATAGCTGGAGGTCTCTTCAGTGGCGAATTCGAAGGTTTCGATCACCTTCGCGAGCGACACCGCAACAGCCATGCCGCCCAACGTACCGCTGTTAAGCCGCGGCCGCACCCAGAAATCAAAGCGGGATCAGGAAGCGTCGACCGAGCCCGTGCTACCTGCACGGGCGAGAGGGAGGACGGTTCAGGTCGTGATTAGGTGCGGCCGTCAGCTTCAACAGCTTGAACAGCTTGTTAGCCGGCGCTCGCCCGGCGTTTCCAGCTTATCGGACGACGTGTGACGAAGCACGGCGACGACGGCGACAAGCTCGCCGCCGTCGATGAAGAACACGGCGAACGGGAACTTACGCAGCAATGCGCGTCGGATGGGATCATGCTCGATTGGAAACTGTCCGGGATTCTGCGTGATGCGATCAAAGACCGCGTCCAGTTCAGCGAGAAAGCGCGGGACCAAGGCTGGATCGCGAGGGTGATACCATGCCAACGCGTCATCGATGTCGAGCTGCGCGCGTGGTTGAATAATGAGGCTGGGCACGATCAGCGCGGCGGGGAAAATTTGCGCTCGAGCTCGGCACGAACCTCGCTCCAAGGTCGCCCAGCGGTCGGGTTCGCGCGGTAGGCTTCGAGCCGTTCCTGAAGTAGCTCGCGCTGCCAGTCTGGAATCGGCAGCTCAGCTTGGTCGACAAGATGGTCCCAGAGCGATTCGACGTAGTCGATCTTTTCGTCTACGGACAGCGCTTCGAAACCCGGCGGAGGATTCGGGACGGGTTGGGCCATGCAGGAAACCTAGCGCTGTTAAGCTACGGCCGCATCCAGAAACAGAGGGCGTTAGCAGGAGGCGATGAGCGAGCCCGTGCTACTTGCACGGGCGAGAGGGCCGACGGACCACCAGGCTAGGACGAGGCGCGGCCGTCAGCTTCAACAGCTTGTTGGATGGCGACAAAGCTGCCTGTCACACGGTGACGACGTCGACGTTCTGCGAGTGCGCAGCCAGTGCTTCGAGGTCCTCGGCGTCGGTGGTGATGACGGTCCCACCTGGTTCGGCAGAGGCGACGACGAGCGCGTCAACGGCAGAGCCACGACGCGCAAGTCTGCGTAGCAGCGCAGCGCGACGGGCAAGGGTTGCAGTGACGGTCGGCGTGATGTCGCAGGTCTTGAGAAACTTGTTCTCGAGAGCGTCGCGACCGGCGTGACCTTGGAGACACTCAACAAGAACGACCGAAGGTACCCGAGGAGGCCAAAGTCCTGCTTGGCGCAAGGCTAGGATCAGGGCCAACGTCTGTTTGGAACGTTCAGCAAGACGGGTGACCCCGCCCGAATCGAGTACCAGCACGTGGGCTAGCCCGTCTTGCGCGGGGCGCGCTGGACAATTCGTTGTGCGAAGGCGGTTGCACGGGCGTGCTGTCGCGCCGACGGCTTGCCAATCTCGGCGGTCAACTCAGCGACGTAGCGATCCGTTTCGCGGAGGAGCTCACGCCTCCTGACCTCCGCACGCACGGCTTCCTGCAGCAATTCAGACGCAGGGAGTCGGCTCTTCTTGACCAGCTTGTAAAGGTCGTCCGGCAGGTAGACTTGCATGCGAGGCATACGCCTAAGTATACACCCTATGCTTCCAGTCGCAAACGCGCGAGAAGCATCTCGCGACGCCGCTTCGCCCGCCCAACGTACCGCCGTTCAGCTGCGGCCGCACGAGAAACCACAAGGCATCAGGCGGCGACGAGCGAGCCCGTGGTACATCAACACGGGCGAGAGGAAGGAGGTCGCAGGTCACGAGGAGGCGCCGCCGTCAGCTGCAACGGCGTGTTGGGCGGCTTGGCGTTGACGCGGAAGAGCGTGGAGGTGGAAAGCCGGCTGGCGGTTGACGACCTAAGCTAATAGCTTACACTTGAGGCAGTGCGTTTCGAATGGGACCCAGACAAAGCAGCCCGCAACCAGCGCATTCATGGCGTGTCGTTCGAGGAGGCGTGCGAGCTGTTCACGACGGAGGCGCCTGTACTCGAGGTGTACGACGTCGACCATAGCGTGACGGAGGACCGCTTCAAGTCGATCGGTCCGATAAGGCGCGGGTTGGTGTTGGTCGTGTGGACCGAGCGGTCGGAGGACCTGGTGCGGATCATCAGCGCGTGGTGGGCCACCAAAGAGGAAGAAGAGATCTACGCGGAATACCTGGAGAGTGTGCCATGAGCGATCGAGAGGAACTGACGCGAGAGGAAATGAGTCGAGCGCTGACGCGGACGCAGCGCAAGCGCATCATGGCGGGCAAACTTGAGCCGGGCGATGTGGCGGCGTTGCGACGCTTTGTATGTCTAACGCAGGAACAGTTCGCCGAGGCCCTGGGCATTAGCGTGCATACGCTACGAAACTGGGAGCAGGATCGAGTGCAGCCGGACGGCCCTGGACTCGCCCTGCTGCGCATCGCGGCCCGTCACCCACGAATCGTGCGCGAGAACGCCAACTCCGCAGCGTAACGCCAAGCGAGTTGCGGCCCGCCCAACGTACCGCTGTTAAGCTGCGGCCGCATCAGCAAACGGTGAGCCAACGGGTGGCGACGAGCGAGCCCGTGGTACTTCACCATGGGCGACGACGCGCGGCCGACTGCTTCAACGGCCTGTTGGGCGGCGCGGGCTGGTGACACGAGTCGTAGAACGGCTTCCCTCCTGGATGTCGGTGCAAAAGTGGCGCCATTGGGTGTCCAGGACTCAGTGACCGGAGCACATACAGGCAACGCTCAGTCCGCTCATTGGCACCGGGCCGCAGACAACATCGGCGGCTGAGCCAGTTCCTCCTGGTCTACCGTCGCGACCGAACGAGCCGAACGCGACTCCCTTCGCAACTGAGTGGCAAGTATACAGGCGGTCCCAGGGATCCCGCATCTGAGGTAGTGGACGGTCGTCACAAGTTTTGCGGCCGAGCGCGGCCCGACAGAGATCGGCAGCCTCAACAGTGGCTCGACGCAGCAGTATCTCTCTCGAATAGGCTTCCCATCCGGCGAGCGAAGCGGCTGCCAGTCCAACGAAGACCGTCACCAGGAGCCCATGCCGATTGAGACCGCTCACGTCGATCCAACGCTACCCTCGCGCTTTGTAGTCCCGAGTCGTCCGCCGAACGTACCGCTGTTAAGCTGCGGCCGCATCAGCAAACGTCGAGGGAACAGGTAGCGACGAGCGGCCGTGGTACTTCACCACGGGCGACAGGACGGCGGTTCCGGTTGCGACGACGCGCGGCCGTCTGCTGCAACGGTTTGTTAGCCGGCGTTGCTGACAGCCGAAACGAGCGGCCGAACACCGTTCAGAATAATCCGGCAGAGTCCGGACAAGGCCATCAAGCTCGGCTCGCCCGATACGCCGACTAGCTCTCGATCGAACTGGAGGACGACTTCTTGCGCGGGGCCCTCAGGCTTACCGAAATGAATGCCGCCCTTTGCGTTGGCGCACGCCTTGATGACGTCGCGAACGGTCGCCCAAGTCTTGGCGTACCACAGGATGTTAGACGACAAGAGCCGCGCGAGATCAATCGAGACAATCTGTCCGCCCGGAAAGGGTGACGGGTCGAGGTTGCGCCAGAAGACGAGCAGCTCAGGCCCAATGCTCGGCGGGTATTGATCGGGGTCAAGGACCGAAAAGGTCAGCTTCAGACGGTGGGCGCGATTCGCCTTGTGGACAAGAGGCTCCCCATCCAGCACGACCTGACGAAGGAGGCCTGCTGCCCGGATGAGTTGGTATGAATCGCCTGCAGCAACTTTCGTGTCGATGTCGAGCAGCGTCTCGAGGAAGAAACGTGAATCCGGATCCGCAACCGCCGCCGTTTGTAGGCCGGAATAGATCCGAATCCCTTTCGTGGGCTTGGGCGCAGAACTCAGGTCAAAGTACGCAACTGGAGCGTCTCCGGTAGCATCCTCGAGCAGCTGAGTGCCCCGGAATCGCATGGAAGCCTCTTCGTCGGACCAGCCAAAATCCATCGCGGACATCCCCTGCTCGGATACGAGAATTCGCTGGAACATGTGGAGGCGTGTTTCCTGGCCAAAGCTCACCGAAAAACCGAGCCTGCCGTCATCATCGGCGAGGAGTTCTACGGCGCATCCATTGACCTGCTGCTTGGTGAGGACGACGAGTCCCGGCGGGGGCCACGGAGTCGGAAGCGACGCCACCAAGCGGACGTAACCGGGCGGCACCATTTGGTCCAGCTAACGTACCGCTGTTAAGCTGCGGCCGCATCCAGAAACCGAAGAGGCATCAGCAGGCGACGAGCGAGCTCGTGGTACATCACCACGGGCGAGCGGCACGACACCCGAAGCAAGCCACGAGGCGCGGCCGTCTGCTTCAACAGCTTGTTGGGCAGCGCGCGCAATGCGAGCTAGGCGGGTTGCGCAAGGCTGGCCTTTTTGAGACGCCTTAGAGTCACAAGAACGGCGACGCTTGCGACGAGTAGCGGCAGCGACAGGAATGGCCGCCAGGTCACACCGAAACCGAGTAACGCATTGAGAACCGCCGCTGCGAAGAGAGCGCAAGCAAATACGAAGTCATGCTTCGGGTTGCGTCGACGATGACGAACGAGGCTGGATACGACCCAGAGTCCGAGGTAGGCGGCGACGGCGGCTGCCATCGCCGCGTCGGCAAGATGAGCGTAGCCAGGGCCTGCCTCAACCGAGATTGACGGTCCGACGAAGGGATCGTGGCATTCGGTCCAAGCGTAGGCGAGGTCTTGAACTGGACCCAGGACGAACAAGGGTAGGAGTAGCCAACGATGGAGGGCAGCGGCCGGCAGCGCGAGGAGAATGGCGAGCGTGAGCGCGTGCGAAATGTCCGCGAGCGAAAGCTCCCTATCCATCACCTCGGCTGAGGCAGTGCCGACGGTGAGCAGGATCAGAGAGGTGTCAGGTAGCGACGAGCGAGAGGAACCCCTTCCCTGGTAGCGACGAGGTGCGGTCGTCTGCTTCAACGGCTTGCGGCGCGCTACGTCGTTGTTGCCCGTACTACCCTCGTGCGTGTTGCCTGGCGGCGAACTGAGGAAGAATCATTTCCCGCACATCCTGCAGTTGAGCGTTGGGATAACCATCCATGAACCGGACAGTTTCAGCTCCCATGCATATGGCGATGAACCGATGCGCGCCATAGCCCGGTGACGAACCGGGCTCGTCGTTGTGGACGTCGATTGCACCCACCTCAACCGTTTGGAGCGGGGCGTGCCAGCGCTTGGTCCGAAAGGGAGAACGCCGTGTGATGGTAGCTGCGTCGCCGTCAATTCGCAGTTCAAACTCGACGAACGGATGCTCAAGCCCCTGCAAGAACATGCAGAGTCCGGACGCCGCGGCGACGGCGCTCAGGAGAACGGAGAAGGTGTCGGATGCTTCCACGGTGTAGGCAACCCAAAACGCCGTCCAAACGGCCATGACGAGCAGCTTCACGATAGTGGCAGTGCGCCATCCCGCCCGCCCAGGGCGGACTTCGAAGGCATCGGATACCCAGGCCACGTCCGCCCAACTTACCGCTGTTAAGCTGCGGCCGCATCCAGAAACCGAGGCGGCGTCAGGAAGCGAAGACCGAGCCCGTGCTACCTGCACGGGCGAGAGGGAGAGGGTGCAGGCCACGACGAGTTGCGGCCGTCAGCTTCAACAGCTTTACGGGTGTTCCGTCACGCTATCCATGCTCGCTGGAGGGGGCGAGAGTGGAGTGCGGGACATGCGCCATCCGGAGACGAATGTTCAACAGCGAGCACGGGATGCTTCCCAACTCACGTTCGCTCCGGT
>JBEHXA010000217.1:0-11070 GCA_048498935.1 Myxococcota bacterium | reverse complement strand
CGACGCGCGCCAGCGCGATGCGCAGGTCGTAGGCGCTGGTGGTCGCGGTCTTGATCAGCTCGAAGAGCTTGGGATCGCGATAGAGCTCCCACCAGGGCAGCTCGGCGAACGACTTTTTGGCGGCCGTTTTTTCACCGCGATGAGCCTGCGGCGTAGCGACTTTGGGCGCCTCGTGGTTGGGACCCACCGCGCAGCCGACTACCAGCGACAACGCCACCGCGACGCCGCCCGCTTTGAACAACCTCGACCTGTGCCCGCTCATGCGTGACCTCCGGCGAGCCCGTGACCTGGGCTGCCTTCTCCATGCCCACCGGACCCGCTCGGGCCGCCGGCTTCTCCCTCCGGCGGCGTGACAGGCGGCCGCCCAGAGACCTTCTCGACCAACGTTTGCACCATGACGAACAGTGCCGGCGTCAGGAAGATGCCGATGAAGGTCGCGGCCAAGCTCCCGAACACCACCACGATGCCCATGCTGAGGCGCGACGCGGCACCGGCACCGTTGGCCAGCAGCAGCGGCACGCAACCCAAGATGAAAGCGAACGCGGTCATCAAGATCGGCCGCAGACGGAGCTGCGCGCCGGCCAACGCGGCGTCGAAGGCGCTCTTGCCCTTTTCGTATTCTATCTTCGCGAACTCGACGATCAGAATGGCGTTCTTCGCAGACAAACCGACGAGCATGATCAAGCCGACCTGGCCGAACACGTCGAACGGCACGTTCTTGAGGATCAGCGCCAGGAACGCGCCTGCCACGCCGGCCGGCACCACCAAGAGCACGCTGAACGGCAGCGACCAGCTTTCGTACTGCGCGGCGAGGATCAGGAACACGAACAACACCGCCAGGGCGAATACCGGTCCCGCTGGGGGCGCGACTTTCTCCTGGTAGCTCATGTTGTTCCACGCCACGTTCCAGCCTTCGGGCAGCGTCTTCTTCGCGACCTCCTCGATCACGTCGAGCACGGTGCCGGTGGCCACGCCGGGAGCGCCCTGGCCCAAGACCTCAGCGCTGCGCATCAAGTTGAAGCGCGTCACGAAATTCGGGCCGGACAGCGGCGTATCGGTGGTGAGCGACGAGAGCGGCACCATGTTGCCGGTCTTGTTTCTCACGAAGAAGGCGCCGACCTCTTCGATGCGGTTGCGATACTCGGGCTCGGCCGAGACGTACACGCGCCACTGACGGCCGAAGCGGTTGAAGTCGTTGATGTACGCGCCGCCCATGAAGGCTTGCAGCGTGCCGTACACCGCGCTCGGCGAGACGCCTTGGCGCAGCATCTTTTCGCGATCCACGTCCACGAAGATTTGCGGCACTTCGGCGTCGAACAGCGTGAGCGCCTGCGCGATCTCTTCGCGGTCGTTGAGCGCCTTCATCAGCGCGCGCGTCTGCTTGCCGAGCTCGTCGGTGGTGGCGGAACCGGGCGCTTGCAGCATGAAGCTGAAGCCGCCGCCGGTGCCGATGCCCGGAATCGCGGGCGGCGCCGTGGCGAACACCTGCCCCGCCGCGATACCGGCGAAGCGACGGTTGAGGCGGCGGATGATGTCGGAGGCAGATTGGCCCTTGCCGTCGCGATCTTTCCACGGCTTGAGCTGCACGAAGTACGCGCCGTTGAACGACGCGACCGTGCTGGTCAGCAGGCTGTAGCCGACCATGGTGTTGAAGGTCTCGACCTCGGGCGTCTCGGCCAGGATGTTGTCGATCTCGCGCGCGACCTCGTCGGTGCGCTGCAGCGACGCGGGCGGCGGCAAGCGCATGTCGATGAAGAAGTAGCCCTGGTCTTCCTCGGGAACGAAGCCGGCCGAGACCGCCTTGCCGAGGCCACCAGCCGCGAGGCAGCAAGCCAAGAACAGCGCCACACCGAGCACGGACTTGCGCAGGATGCCGCGCGTGATCGCCACGTAACCCTGCGTGGTCCGGTCGAAGCCGCGGTTGAAGCCACCGAAGAAGCGCGCGAGCAGGCCCTTGGCGTTCTTGTCCTTCGGCTTCAGCAAGCGGGCGCACAGCGCCGGGCTGAGGCTGAGCGCGTTGATGGCCGAGAACATCATGGACAGCGCGATGGTCAGCGCGAACTGCTGGTACATCGAGCCGGTGATGCCGCCCAAGAAGGCCACCGGGATGAACACACCCGAGAGCACGAGCGCGATGGCGACCACCGGGCCGCTCACCTCTTCCATGGCCTTGATGGTCGCCTCTTTCGGCGACATGCCATGCTCGAGATGGTGCTCGACCGCCTCCACCACCACGATGGCGTCGTCGACCACCAACCCAATCGCGAGCACTAGCCCGAACAGCGACAGCGTGTTGATCGAGAACCCGAGCATCGGGAACAGGATGAACGCGCCGATCAGCGAGACCGGCACCGTGAGCAGCGGGATCAGCGTGGCGCGCCAGCTCTGCAGGAACAAGAACACCACGATCACGACCAGCACGACCGCTTCGAACAGCGTGTGCTCGATCTCTTCGATGCTGGCGACGATGGCAGCCGTCGTATCGAGGCTGACCTCGTAGCTCATGTCGGCCGGGAACTCCTTCTGCAGGCGATCCATCGTGCCGCGCACCTTTTTGGCGAGCTCTAGCGAGTTCGAGCCGGGTGCCTGATAGAGCGCGAGCACGGCGGCCGGTTTGCCGTTGAGGCGGCCGAGCTGGGTGTACGTTTCGACGCCGAGCTCGACGCGAGCCACGTCCTTGAGGCGGACCATGGCGCCGTCGCTCGATTCGCGCACGACGATGCTCTCGAACTCTTCGGGCGTCGTGAGGCGTCCCTTGGCGCGCACCGAGTAGGTGAGCTCTTGACCCTTCGGCGCCGGTTCACCGCCGATCAGGCCGGCGGGGTTCACGGTGCTCTGCGCGTTGATGGCGTCGGAGATGTCGTTGACGGTCAGGCCGAGGCGAGCCAGGTGATCCGGCTTCAACCAGACGCGAAGCGCGTAGTCGGACGAACCGATCTTCTTCACGTCGCCGACGCCCGGAATGCGCGCGAGCTGATCGATGACGTTGATGGTCGCGTAGTTACCGAGGAAATTCGCGTCGAGCGAGCCCTTCGGCGACGCCAACGAAATCACCATGAAGGGCATACCCATCGCCTTCTTCACGGTGACGCCCATCTTCTGCACCTCTTGGGGCAGGCTGGGCGTCGCTTCCGACACGCGGTTCTGCAGGAGCACGTTGTTCGTGTCGGGCACGGTGCCGGGCGCGAACGTGACGCGAAGCTCGAGCTGGCCGTCGTTGGCGCTCGACGACTTCATGTAGAGCATGTTGTCGACGCCGTTGGCCTTTTGCTCGATGGGCGTAGCCACCGAGCCCTCCAACGTGACTGCGTCGGCGCCGGTGTAGGTCGTATTGACCTTCACTTCCGGCGGAACGATGTCCGGGAACAGCGAGATCGGCAGCTTCAGCATCGCGACGAGACCCGCGATGACGGTCACGATCGCGATCACGATCGCGACGACTGGCCGGCGAACGAAGAAATTACCCATGGCTCACTTCTTCGGGGTCTTGGTGGCTTGTTTGGGGGCGTCGCCGGAGGCAGATGGAGCAGGCTCGGCGGCAGCGCTGCCGGAAGCCGGCGGGATGGGCGGCGCCGTGCCTTCCTTGGGCGGCGAGATCGGATCCATCTTCACCACCTTGGGATTCACGACCATGTCGGGGCGCACCTTCTGAACGCCTTCGACCAACACCTTATCGCCCGCAGCGAGGCCCTTCTCGATCAGCCAGTAGTTGCCGACCTTGGGTCCGACCGTCACGGCGCGTCGGCTCACCTTGTTGCCGTCACCCAACACGAGCAGCTCGTGCATGCTCTGGCGCTCGATCACCGCGCGCTGCGGCACGCCAATCGCGGCCGGGACGCGATCCACCGCTGCTCTCACGCGGCCGAACTGACCGGGGCGCAGCACGCCCTGGGGGTTCGGAAAGCGCGCCTCGAGCATGATGCTGCCGGTGCTGATGCTCACCGAGCGATCCAGCATCGAGATCCAGCCACGTTCCGGATAAATCGAGCCGTCGGCCAGCGTGAGCTCCAAGCGCGATTCGCCCTTTGCGCCATCGACCAGGCGATTGAGCAGCGCGGCGTGCTTCAAATACAGCTGCTCGGCGATCGGGAAGCGAACCCGCACCGGGTCGAGCTGCGAAACCGTAGTCAGCAGCGTCGGCTCGGCTTGGCCGACCAACGTGCCGATGCTCACCTGGCGCACACCGATGATGCCGTCGATGGGCGACTTCACCTTCGTGTAGCTGAGGTTGGCTTGCGCGGTGGCGAGCGCACCTTGTGCGGCCAGGATCTGTGCATCAGCCGACTGCTTTTCGGCGGTCGCGTGATCGAGCTCTTGCTTGCTGACCGCATTGCTCGCGACCAGCGGCGTGAGGCGCTCGACGTCGGCTTGGCTCTTCGCTGCGGAGGCGCGCGCCGTGGCGACGTCACCTTGAGCCTTGCGTACCTCGGCCTCGGAGAGCACCGGGTCGATCGTGAAGAGCAGGTCGTCCTTTTTGACGCGCGAGCCCTCTTTGAAGTGCACGGCCTCGAGGTAGCCGGGTACGCGAGCTCGAATGTCTGCGTTCTCGATGCCGTCGATGGTGCCCACGAAGTCGGCGAAGATGACGACGTCTTCTTGCCGCGCCTCGATCACGCTCACCTCGAGCGGGGGTGGTGCGCCGCCCTTTTCGGCGCCACCGCAGGCGGGCAGGCCCGCGAGCGCGAAGGCAAGGACGAGGGTGCGGAGGTGCGAGCGACGCTGTTCGATCATGGGGACTTCTTGCTGGCAGGGGCCGGAGCCGGAGCTGGAGCTTTCTTGGCGGCTCCGGCGTCCGGAGCGCTGGCAGGAGCAGGAGTGGTAGCGGCGGCAACCAGAGGTACCGCCGACACCGTGCGGTCGCCGAGTGGCTGCACCGGACGGGCGTTGTTGGACAATGCTTTCTTGAACTGCGTGAGCTGCGCAGCCGACAGCTCACCCACCTTGGCGAGCACGAGCCGCTTCACGCCCGTCGTGCACGGCGGAACCGTGAGCGAGCCTTCGTAGCTCAGCAGCGTTTGCCCGGCAGGCACCAGCTGCTGGAGCGGTAGCTGCGTCTTCAGCAGCTTGCGCTCGTAGCTCCCGCTCGGAGGTAGTGCGCTCGCGAGAGGGGCGAGAGCCGCGTTCTCGGCGCCTTGCCGAAACAGCAGACTCAGCGCAATCGTGCCGAGCGTCGCGTCCTTGACCCACAACACGAGCTCGAGATCTTGCTGGGTACCGCCTAGTTTGTGCTCGGCGGGGACGTGCACTTCGATCGAGTCGAGCGGAGCCAGGCGGTTGTCGATGACGAGCCCTTGTACGGCCTGTCCACCGAGTTGCAGCGCTTGCCCGTTGCTCGACGCTTCGAGTAGGAGTGGCGCGAAGCGCGGCACGATGCTGACGCCCGACAGCGCATTCTTTACTGCGGCCGCGCCACCGCTACCTCCAGCGGTCGGAGCCGGCGCTGCCATCTTGCCGGGCGTCAATGCGTCGAGCGGCAGGTCGACAGGTGACTGGCCAGGCTGACCACAGGGACGAAAGTCTTCTTTGAGGGAGGCCCACTGCTCGGGACCGGTCGTTCCCGTGTAGGTGAAATCACCGGTCGCCGGCGCAGCGCCAGGACCAGCCGCTGATGCGGGCGGCGGCTGCTCGGGAACCACCGGCAGCGGTCGGGGATCCGCCGTGCATCCGCCTGCAAACAGAACCAAAGCCCCGATCGCCAAGGGGCCGTAGCCAGCGATGACTTTCATTTCCCGCGCGCACGTGTCGCGCGTTGGGCGCCCCGAGTCAAGCTCATCCACGCTCTCGGCGCAGACTAGCTCAACCTTCCTGGAGGCCTGCGGCTGCTCGGGCTGCGCTCTCGGGCTGCGCTAGCGGGCCACTCCTCCGCAATACTTGGCACGCCGCATGCCGCTTTTGCCAACTGACTGTGTCGAGTTGGAAACGCCCAATGCCCGATTTCATGTCTCAGACGCCCGCTACTCGCCGACGACGCGCAGGCGTCGCGGCTCTTCAGGCTGTGCCGGTTCTAACGGCCCAACCTCGCTCGCGATGGACGACAAGACAGTGCTCATCGGGTCGAAGTCACGATCGGACCGAAACCGCTGGACCCCCGCCCCGATTTTGTACTTGGCCAGACGGTTTTGCATGATGTTGAGCGGCAGGTAACCGAGCGTTTGAATCCAGCTCGAACGCTGACGAACGGTCCAACGTTTCCAAATCGCGCTGGGCGAATAGAAGCGCTGCCAGGCGCGCACCCAGCCTTCGCGCAGCTTTTCGCGCGACATGTGCCGAGGCACGAAATAGGGCGAGCCTGCGTCGTGATCACCTGTCAGCCACCACTGCGGGTTGGTGAGGCGCCCTTCGGCGAGTAAGCGCTTGTACAGCTTGGTGCCCGGGTACGGCGTGAGCATGGCGTACAGCGCCATCGTGAGCTGCATCTGAATGCCGAACTCGACCGTGCGATCGAACACCTCCGGATCGTCGGTGTCGAAGCCGAACACGAAGCTGCCCCAAGTGGAGATGCCGTGGTCGTGCAGCATGTCGAGCACGTCTTTGTACTTCGCGGGGCGATTCTGGCGCTTGCCGGTGAACGCGAGCGTATCGTCGTCGATGCTCTCGAAGCCGATGAACAGCGCCTTGCAGCCACTGTCGGCCATCAGCTTCACGTTTTCGATGCGGCCCACCGCTGCCAGCGAGCACTGGCCGATCCAATGCTTGTCCAGGTCGGCGAGCTTGCTGAAGAGCTCGCCCGAGTACTTGCGGTGGATCATCACGTTGTCGTCCGCGAACATGATGAGCTTGCCCAGCTGGCGCAGCTCGGCGAGCACGTCGTCCACCGGACGGAAGCGCATCGTGGTGCCGTTGGCCGTCGATACGCTGCAGAACTCGCACGGGTACGGGCACCCACGCATCGTCTGCACGACCTGAAACGGGATGTATTTCTTGCTCTTGAACAGGTCACGCCGCGCAAACGGGCGCCCCGGCTGCGACAAGTCGGGGAGCTGCCCCTTGTACAGCCGCTTGAGCCTGCCGGCGCGCGCGTCCTCCACCACTTGCGGCCAGAGATCTTCCGCTTCGCTGACCACGACCGCGTCCGCAAACTTCGCGGCTTCGTCGGGCAGCGCCGTGGGATGGATACCGCCGAGCACCACCTTCACCCCGCGCTTGCGGTAGGCATCGGCGATGGCGTAGCTGCGGCTTGCCGTCTTGCTGTCCACGCTGATCCCGACCAGGTCGACGTCCTTCACGTCGCGCTCGAGGTCGAATGGCCTGACGAGGTCATCCGTGTAGATGACCTCGTCGCTCTCGGGCGTCAGCGACGCCAGCACACCGAGCCCCAACCTCGGGAGGTAGGCCGAATCTTCGCTAGCGGTGGCGATCAGCTCGATTTGCATGGCTCCTCGATCTCAGGGTCGGTCGAGGTCACGGCCCCACCGACGTTGGGCCAACTCGGCGGGTCAGCCGCCGGCGATCTGCTTCATCAGCCGGTCCTTCTCCAGGTAACCCGGCTCGAAAATGTACGCATCGGCGTTGGCAGCCTCGCTCACGACCACGCCCATGCCCTGCAGGGTACCGCTCGTGATGTCACAGCGGGAACGCTTCACGCTGCCACCGTTGCTGGCTGGCACGTCGAACTGCTTCGTCACCGTCGCACCGAAGTCCTGGCACGACACCGGCGCCGGGAACTTGGTGGCGAAGCGCATGAGCTTGTGGTCGGCGTCCCAGTAACGCACCGTGAGCGTGCTGTCGCCGGCGCTGCGAGTGCCGGTGCACAACTGCTCCTTGGTCCGCGCAACCTGCGCGGCAGCGGCAGCGTCCGCGGGCGGATCGCAGACCGGCGCGGACGAGGCCTTGTCCGGGGCGGCGCGGTTGCTGCCCGCGAAGCCGATGAAGAGCTTGAGCAGCGCGTCGTTCTTCGCCTTGCGCTGCGCCTCGGCGTCGGCATTGGCTTTGACCGTCGCCTCGGCGGTGGCGAGCTCCTTGTCGAGCGTGGCCAGGCCGTCCTTGTCTTGCCCAGCTGCGTCGCACTGCTTGTAGGCGTACTCACGCCATTGGCGGGCCAGCGCGAAGTCGTTGTTCTTGATGGCTTGCCGCGTCACGTCGAAGCCTTGGTTGCACTTTTCGCCATCTCGGGCGTTGCAAGCGAGCGGGAGTGACGCGAGCAGCGTGAACAGCAGCGCCACCGACTTTCCGGGTCGAGCGATCATGAACCGGCATGTAACCCGGGGCAGCCGCTGTTTTCAACTGGGCACGCGAGACATCGAGCGATCTTGCAGCGACGACAGGAGCGGCAGCGCCAAAAGCGCTCCCACGAGCGCCAGCAGCATGTCCCATTGTGCGTCCCAGACGTCGCCCTGCGAGCCCAAGAAAGCGGTGCCGACGTCGGGCGCGGCGAGCAGCGCCGTCCACCACTCGAGCAGCTCCCAAAACGCCGCAAACGCCAGCACCACCGAGCACACCAAGAAGAACAGCCAACCACCACGCCGAAGCGGCGTGCAGCGCAGTAGCACCTCACGCGCGAGCAAGCTCGGGAATACCCCGAGCGCGAGGTGCCCGACGCGATCGTAGTGATTGCGTGTGAGGTGAAATGTCTCTTTGGCCCAGTTGCCGAGCGGAGTGAGCGCGTAGGTGTAGTAGCCGCCGTAAATCAAGATCTGCAGATGCAAGAACACGCACACGTAAACGAGGTGCGACAGCGGCAGGCGCCGGTACGTAGCCATCAGCACGGCGACCATGACGAGACCTGGGCCCACCTCGAGGCACCAACTCACCCGCCCCGCCGGTGGCGACCACAATGTCGCCACCGAGATCAGCGACAACAGCGCGATCAACACCAGCGGCAGGCGGGCGTGATGCCGCAGCTCGGGTCTCATCTAACCGCATGATTAACAGCGGAAAGAGCGCCCCGGCAAGGCGCTATTGATGAAGCACTAGAGGTAGCTCACCGTCGGCCGCCACGCGATCGCCCTGGTGGTAGGTGTGCCGCTGGCCGTGGCGCTCGCGGTGCTGCTCGCACCAGAGCTCGGCGCCTTGGCTGTCACGCCGCGCCTGCAGGCAGGTCGGGCAGGGTGGCTCGATGCGAGGGCCCGCCTCAGGCAGCGCTTTGGGCCTCACCACGAGCACGGGACAGGGTGCCAGGCGCACGGTAGCTTCGGCGGTGGATCCCAGCAGCAAGCGCGACAGCCCGCGCCTGCCGCGCGTGCCGACGATGACCAGGTCGGCCTCCAAATCGGCGGCCAACTGCGCGATCTCGTGAGCGATGGCGTCGAAGCGCAGGTGCGCGACCGAACGCGCGACGCGCGCGCCTGGGTTCTGTGCGCTGAAGCGAGCCAGCGCTTGGTCGGCGTAGCGATGAAAGCGTCGACGCGCCTCTTCAATGGTGAGCACCGAGAGCGCCGAGGCGTCCCCAGGCATTTCGTAAGAGACTTGCGCGCCGTACGTTTGAACGACGTTGACGAGGTGAACCTCGGCCGCCGGCTCGCGCGACGCAAGCGACAGCGCTTGGTGGACGGCGAGCTCGGAAGCTTCCGAGAAGTCGACGCCGACCACGATGACCTGGCCGCGCGTGGAGTCGTTGTTCTCAATGCCGGTACTCGCCATGGAAACCTCCTCGTCATGACGGAAGCATCCGCCATGCCAAACCAACGCACGCGCTCCGACTTTCCCCAGTTCGCTGTCGTTTGGGGTTGGGGCCCCAAACGGCAACGAGACGCTGGTGACATTCTTGCCTCAGCGGGCGGGGACGCTCGACGCGGCGGCGATGCCTTCAGGCAGCGGATTGCAGGGCTGATCTTCGGCTGCAGGCTCGGTGTGCACGACCACGTCGGTCACTCCGGGCAGTTTCGCCTTGATGGCGTCGATCACCCAATGGGTCACGCGGTGTGCGACGACGACGTCCAGATGGCGTGCGACCTGGATGTGCAAGTCGACGTGAATGTCACCCGGCGTGCCGCGTGTGCGAATCTTGTGCGCGCCACCGACGCCCGGCACGCCCATCACGACGGCCCGTACGGCCTCTGGCTCGAGCGCGGCGGCGTCGGCCAGGTAGCGCAAGTTTTGCCGGAGCACTTGGATGCCGGTCCACGCGATGAAGCCGGCGATGCCGAGCGCCATCAGCGCGTCGAGCATCGCGTAGCCGGCCTGCACGAAGCCGACGGTCGCGATCACCCCTAGCGTCACGAGCACGTCGCTGCTGGTGTGCGCGGCGTCGCTCGCCAGAAAGGGGCTCTCGAGCCGCTCTGCCTGCACTCGTTCATAGCGCGCGACCAGAAGGTTCACGCCGAGCGTCACCGCGAGCACGACGAAGGCCAGCGCATCGAGCTCGGGCGGGCGAATCGCCCCGGTGAGGCGCGACGCCGAGGTCGTTACCACGTCGTAGGCCATGCCGAGGAGCGACAGCCCCACTGCGCCCGCCGCCAAAACCTCGAGCTTGGAATGGCCATACGGGTGACCAGCGTCCGCGGGGCGCGCGGCAAAGTGCACGCCCACCAAGCCCACTACGTTGTTTACCGAGTCGGTGAGCGAGTGGAAGCCGTCGGCCCGGATCGATAGGACGCCGCTGGCGTGCCCGTAGGCGATCTTGGCGCCCGCCACGATCACATTGAGCCCTAGCGTCACCCAGAGCACGCGCGCAACGCCGCGCGCCCGGCGGTCGTTTCCCGCGGCGGGGGACGGCGACGGCGCATGTGCCACAAAAGCCTTCACCATGAGCTCGAAGCGAGCCTAGCATCTAGCGGCGCTCGACAAAGCCGTGCGCCGAGGCCCCTTTACCCGATCGTCCGGGTCGGTGTTATATTCAGGGATCGCGGCGACGCTCGGTCCCGCTCTCAGCCACATGTTCCCTTCCTCCGGTCGCTCGTCACAGATTACCGCCTTGGCCCTGATTGCCAGCCTTGGCCTGACTGCCGTGCCTGCAGCCGCCTTCGCGCAGGACCCTGCCGCCGACACCGGTGGCGCGGAAGCGTTGAAGAAGGCGCGCGAGCAGTTCGGGCAAGCGCTCGCGCTGCAAACCGCCGGCGACTGGGCAGGCGCTCTGACGCTGCTCAAGGAAGTGGCTGCCGTGAAAGCGACGCCGCAGGTGCGCTTTCACGG
>JBEHXA010000216.1:0-11076 GCA_048498935.1 Myxococcota bacterium | reverse complement strand
GCCATCCCGCCAGGGATGGCACCTAGTCCGTCTCGCGAGCGTTGCTCTTGAGCTCGGGGCTCGGAGCAGGGGAGGTGCGATCTTTCATGGGCACGAACTTGCGCTCGTCGTACCCGGTGTAGATCTGACGCGGGCGCGCGATCTTCTGGTCCTTGTCGAGGAGCATCTCTTCCCACTGCGCCAGCCAGCCGGAGGTGCGCGGGATCGCGAACATGACCGGGAACATGTCGACCGGAATGGTGAGCGCCTCGTAGATGAGGCCAGAGTAAAAGTCGACGTTCGGGTAAAGCTTGCGCGAGACGAAGTAGTCGTCGGAAAGGGCGATCTTCTCGAGCTCGAGCGCGACCGCGAGCAGTGGGCTCTTCTTCCCGATCAGATCGAACACCTGATCCGCGAGGCGCTTGATGACCTGCGCGCGCGGATCGTAGTTCTTGTACACGCGGTGCCCGAAGCCCATCAGGCGGCTGCCCACGCCGCTCTTCACTTCCTTGATGAAGGCGGGAATGTTCGAGAGCGAGCCGATCTCGCGCAGCATGCGCAAGACCGCTTCGTTGGCGCCGCCGTGCAGCGGGCCGTACAGCGCCGCTGCCGCGCCGGCGACGGCCACGTAGGGATCGGCGCGCGAGCTGCCGACCGAGCGCATCACGTTCGTCGAACAGTTCTGCTCGTGGTCGGCGTGCAGGATGAACAGCACGTCGAGCGCCTTGACGATCTCGGGGTGCACCTCGAACTTGGGCTCCGCGATACGCTTGACCATCTGCAAGAAGTTCGCGGAGTAGCTGAGCTCGTTCGACGGGTAGACGAACGGCATGCCCATGGCGTGGCGGTAGCTCCAGGCTGCGAGCGTCGGCATCTTCGCGATCAGGCGCACCATCTGGGCGCGGCGAATCTCGCGATCCATCACGTGCTTGGCTTCCGGATAGAAGGTGCTGAGCGCGCTCACGCTGGCGCACAGCATACCCATCGGGTGAGCGTCGTAGCGGAAGCCGTCGATGAACGTGCGCACGTTCTCGTGCACGAACGTGTGGTGGGTCACGTCATCGGTGAACTTGTCGAGCTCTGCCTGGGTCGGGAGCTCGCCGTTGATCAGCAAGTAAGCGACCTCGAGGTACGACGCATTCTCTGCCAGTTGATCCACGGGGTAACCGCGATAACGCAGGATGCCCTTGTCGCCGTCGATGTACGTGATGGCCGAGCGACACGACGCCGTGTTCATGAACGCGGGGTCGTAGGTCATGAGCCCGAAGTCGTCGCCGCCGGGGACGACTATCTGCCGCAGATCGAGCGCGCGAATCGTGCCCTCGTTGATCGGCACCTCGTAGCTCTTCCCGGTGCGGTTGTCGGTGATGGTGAGGGTGTCCTTGGCCATGTTCTTCGCTGTCGCTCCGTAAACTGCTCGCTGAGGCTTCGGAGCCTTCCCTGGTAGAGCCGGCAGCGCAAGACTTTCTGCCGCTTTCTTGGCCACCCCCGCGAGTTTTGGCATGGGCAGGGGATGGCGCTTTCGTCCATTCGGTCGCTCACCCGGGGCGCTTGGCCAGCGCTGGCCTGGCTGGGCCTTGCGACGCTCGTGAGCGGTTGCGAAGGGAACAGCTGGCTGAAGCGTGGAGACAAGGAGCCTGCGGCCATGCGGCTCAAGCCCGAGGACGGCACGACCGCGCCGAAGGTCGACGACTTCAGCAACGTGCCGGTCCCGCCCGCCAACGGCCCACAACTGGCGCCAATTGCGATGCAGGCGCCTATTTACGTCAAACCTGACCCGAAGGCCGAGGTGGTGGGCTATGCCCGGCTGGGGGCCAAGCTGGCGCGCTCCCCGCAGCCGCTGACCAAAGACGGCTGTCCCGAGGGTTGGTACGCGGTGCGGCCGCTGGGTTTCGTATGTGTCGGCTCGAACGCGACGACCAAGCTCGACCACCCGCTGGTGCGCGCCGTCTCGGTGGAGCCCGATCGCTCGCGCCCGATGCCGTACCCGTACGCCTTCCTGCGCGCGATCGCGCCGAGCTACATGAAGGTGCCCAGCAAGGCCGAGCAGTTTCAGTACGAGATGCGGCTCGAGCGGCACTTGCGCAATCACGGCCGACTGAAGGACAAGTGGGATCAGCTCGACGTCGGCGCCAACGATGTGCCGCTCGACGAGCGCGGGTTGGCGATTGGCGGGATCCCCGATCACGCCAAGCCGCTCGGCGAGAGCGAACGTTTCGGCGGCAACGGCGAAGACAAAGTGCCGTGGTGGCTCGAGGGTGGTCGCAAGATCCCGAATGTTTCGTCGTTCAAAGTGCCTAGCTACGCGGTGATTTCGAATCGCATGAAGCGGCACACGGGCGTCTCGCTGATCGGAACCTTCGTGGCCGGTCCCGAAGCGCAGAACCGACGCTTCGCGGTTTCGACCGACGCGCGGCTCATCCCGGCCGACAAGCTGAAGGCCGATTCTGGTTCGCCGTTTCACGGCTACGACATCCGAAAGGTTGGACTGCCGGTCGCGTTCGTCCAAAAGGACGGCGCGCAGAGCTACCGCCTCGAAGGCGGGCGGCTGATCGAGGGCGAGAAGATCACGCCGCGATCAATGGTCGCGCTGACCGGTTCCGTGAAGGAGCTGCGCGGTGAGCGCATGGTCGAGACGCGCGACGGCGCGTGGCTGGCCAGCGCCGAGCTGAAGACGGCGGCCAAGAGCAGCAAGCTGCCGGGCTGGGCGCGCGGTGACAGCAAGTGGATCGACGTGTCGATTCAGAATCAAGTGCTCGTGCTGTACGAGGGAGCGCAGCCCGTTTATGCGACGCTGGTTTCCACGGGGCGCGACGGGCTCGGCGATCCGCAAAAAACGCTGAGCACCCCCACGGGACAATTTCGCATCTATCAGAAGCACATCACCACCACGATGGATTCGTCGGTCGCCGACCACGAGTTCGAGCTGCGCGACGTGCCGTGGGTCATGTACTTCAAGGGGGGCTACGCGCTGCACGCCGCCTACTGGCACGACGATTTCGGCCGAGCCCGCTCGCACGGTTGCATCAACCTTTCGCCAATCGACGCGCGCTACGTCTTCTTCTGGAGCTCACCCCAAGTGCCCGAGCACTGGCATGCCGCGTACTCAGGCCAGGGTGGGTTCGAAGAAGGCACGCTCATCTACGTCCACCCGTAGTCCACGGCGCTACGGGGTCGTGAGACGAGAACCGGCGAGGATCGGCGTTCGTGCCGACCCGGGCCCGAGGTCGTTGGCCCGAGCTACTGAACGGTGAAGGATTTGCTGACGGTTACGGCTTCGCCGGAGAAGGCCGGGACTTTGGCGCTGCGGAACAGGCGGGCGACACAGCCGCCGACGGCGGTGCCGGCGAGGTCGCCGGAGACTTGCGTGTTGGTGGCGCGGCCGCTCGGCATGAAGGTGATCGAGACCTTGCCGCTGCCGGTGGGGCCGTCGGGCGTCTTGCAGCTCTGAGCGTTGCCGGCCGCTGCGGTGAGCGCTGCGACGGCTGCCGCTTTGTCGAAGGGCGGGGCGTCGCCGGCGGGTGCGGCGGGTTTTTCGGCGGGCTTGGCCTCGGCCGGCTTTTCTTCGGGCTTGGCCTCGGCTGGCTTTTCGCTCGGCTTGGCAGCTTCAGTGGGGGCTGCCGGCTCGTTCGCGGCGGAGGGCTTGCTCGGCTCGGCAGGCTTGGCTGCTGCTGCGCCGCCCGCGGCGCTGGGCGCCGCAGTGCCGCCGCCGGCTCCCGTCGCGGCGGGCGCGCTCGACGCGGCTGCGGAAGGCTCCGCCGTCGCGGCTGGAGGCGTGGGCGTCGCGGCGGGCGTGGGGATCGTGTCGGCCGGCGTGGGGCTCGAAGGGGCGGGCGCGGGGCCGATGAGCTTGGCAGGCAGGCCAGCTGCGAAGGCACCGCCCACCGCTACCACCACGAGGCCGAGACCGATCCACAGCCCCATGCCCTTCTTTTTCGGCTCGGGGGCGCTGCCGAAATCGACCGGAGCGACTGCTCGCACTTCAGGCGGGGGAGCGACGACAGGCGCCGTGAAATCAGGAGCCGCGAAGGCCGAACCGAAGCTGCCGGTGCCGACGCTCGCGAGTGAGCTCGGGCCCGAGTCGGTGCCGAGCAAGAGGGCTGCCGCGTCGTCCTGCTTCTTTGCAGGCTTCTTCGCCGCGGGCTTCTCTTGTTTGACGAGCGCATCGAGCGAGAACAACACCGAGCTCTCGTTGCGCGCGCCGGTCAGCTTGGGCGCCTCTTTGGCTTCGCTGCCGAGCGACTCGTCGTTCTCGCTGCCAGCTGCCGCGAGGTCGCCGAATAGATCGCCACCACCGCGTGCTGCGCTGCGCCGGGCCGCGGCTGCAGCAGGCTTTGCCATGGCTGCCGCCGGCTTGGCCGTCGCCGCGGCGAACGCAGGCGTGGCGGCCGCCGGAGTCGGGCTGGGCGTTGCAGCAGGGCCTTCGCTCCGCGCGGTGAGGTTGAACGCCGCCTCGGGTGAGCTGGGCGCTTCCTTGCCGGGCTCGTGCCAAACGCCGGCGGGCGGAGCCTGCACGTCCGGGACTTCGAACGGCGACTCTTGGACGCGCGTCGTCTCTTCCTCCTCGGGCGGGGGAGGCGGCGCGGGCTCGCGCTTCTGCACGCCGCGAGCTTTCAAGGCGCTGGCGACCTCCGGGATATCGAAGGGCGCTTTCCAATCGGCCATGCCGTCGCGCCACAAGAACGCTTCTTCGTTCATTGCGCCGGCGGCGTACTTGGCGACGATCTGGCTGACGCTCAGGGTCTCCTGGCGGTCGTCTGGATAGGCGATATCGAATTGAAGCTCGGGGGCAGGTGCGGCTGCTGCGGCGGGCGCAGCAGCTGCAGCAGTGGGGGCCGCGCCGATGGCGGGGGCCGCCGGATCAGCGACGGCACCCGCAGCGTCGATCTTCGTCCCGTCGACGATGATGCCGGTCCCGCAATGCTTGCAGGTGATCTTTACTTTCTTGCCGCGTACCTTTTCGTCCGGAACCGCGTATTTGGCCGAGCAAGACGTGCAGCTAACGTTCATGAAAGATCCTGGGGGAGGCCGCGCGCAGCGACCGAGCTCGAAGCGCGCAAGACCGCAGGCTGCAAAGAAATACCACGATACGATTGCGGTCGCCAAGCCGGCCCAACTTCAGTAAGTGCGTCTGTTAACTAATGAAAATCGACGAAGCCGCGTCCGTCTCGAGCTCGCCGAGCTCGCCGAGCTCGCAGTGGGGCTCGCGCCTGCTGGGGCGGCTCAACGACGTTTACCGCACCGTCGACCCGCGCTGGCTCGGCCTGTTCCGCGTCTGCTTCGGCGTGCTGCTCTCGACCGAGCTCTTCTACCGCTGGAGCTACGCGCGGCGGTTGTTCTCGAACGACGGCCTGCTCCCCAACCACTTTTCGCTGTTCGCCCCCATGGGCGGAGACCTGTTCTCGATTTACCACGTGTTTTCGAGCGTCGAGGAGGTGCACGTCGCGTTCGCCCTCACGGCGATCGTGTTTGCGTGCTTCACGTTGGGCTATCGCACGAGGCTCTTTCACGTCCTCTCGGCGGTTTTGATCGGGAGCCTCCACGCCCGTAACCTTTTCACCGAGAACGGCGGCTCGGTCGTCACGCACTCACTCGCGATTTGGACGCTGTTCTTGCCGCTCGGGCAGTGCTTCTCGATCGACGCCGTGCTGCGCTCGATGCGCGAGAAGCACGAGCACACCGCGGCGGAGCTGAATCAACGCGACGCCGCGCCGGTCGCTCCGTACACCTCGATCATCGTGCTCGGCTTGCTGCTGCAGTGGAGCTGCATCTACTTCTTCAACTGCGTGCACAAGGACGGCGTGGGCTGGCGCAACCACAGCGCGATTTACTGGTTCCTGTATCAGGATCGCATCGTGACTTCCGTGGGAGTGTGGGCGCGCGATCACGTGCCGATGGCGGTGTTCGAGCTGCTCACCCGCTCGACGCTCGTGGTCGAGGGCGTGCTGGGCGGTATCCTGTTGATCCCGGTCGGCTACCGCTGGCTGCGCCGTATCGCGTTTCTGCTGGCCTTGGGCCTGCACGGCAACATCGCGCTTTTGTCGCGGCTCGGGCCGTTCTCGTACGTGATGGTGATGTTCTTCCTGATGCTGTTCGGCCAGCAGGAGCTCGACTGGTTAGGGCGCTGGTTCGGTCGCCCCAAGCGGGCCGTGACGGTCATCTTCGACTCCGACTGCGGCATCTGCCTGTGGACCTGCCGGCTGCTCAAGCGGCTCGACCCGTGGCAGCGCCTGACCTTCATCGGCAACGATCAGACTGACGGCTTTCCGGCGGGGGTCGACCCCAAGGTCTGCGAGACGAGCGTGGTCGTGGTCGACGCGGCGGGGCGCGTGCACGTCGAAGAGCGAGCCGTGGGCCGCGCGCTCCGCGCGTTGCCGCTCGGGGTGCTGCTCGGTGGGTGGCTGTACATTCCCGGTCTGGCTCAGCTGGCTCGCGCCGGGTACCGCTGGGTGGCGTCGCACCGCTTGCAGATTTCGAGCTTCTTCGGGCTTGGAGCGTGCGGCGTGCCAACGGCGCCGACCATCGAGCAAAACGCGCGCCCTTGGCGTGGTGGGCTCGCGCTCGAGCTGCGCGGTCATCGCGTGCTGGTGCGCGAGACCTTGGCGCTGCTGCTGATCGTCACGCTCTCGACCGAGCTGGCTCGGGCCAATCCATACCTGTCTCGTAAGGTGCATCTCAAGCGCCCGGAGTGGATGGGCGAGTTCATCGGCTACACGCGCATGCTGGAGGGTTGGGGCATGTTCGCGCCCGAGCCGCCCTACGACGACGGGCGCCTGGTCGTCGACGGTCGCACCATCGACGGCCGAAAGCTCGATCCGTTTACGGGAGGCGAGCCGGTGTTCGATCCCGAGTCGCCGCTCGGCTGGGGTCACGACCAGCTGTGGTGCGACTACAGCAACCACATTCGCTGGCAGCACAACCAGGGCCGGCGCCAATTCTTGCGGAATTACCTGGTGAATCAGCACCTCTATTCTCATCGACCGCAAGATCAGCTGGTCGCCTTCGACGTGTGGTGGATTCAGGACAAGTCGCCGCAGCCCGGGCAAAAGCACGGTGTGCCGCTCACGCCCGAAAAGCTCGTGAGCTTCGGCTTCGTGAAGGATTCGGGCGCCAAGCCCTGGCTCTCGCCGAAGAGCAGGAGGGCCCAATGAAGCAGCTCGAGCTCACGCCGCCGCTCGACGAGCAGCCCTCGGCCGCGCCTAGCGGGCTCTGGCCCAAGCTGGTTGCCCTCTACGGCTCGGCCGACCCGCGCTCGCTCGCCGCGCTGCGCGTCGCGCTCGGTGCGCTGCTCTTCTTCGACGTGGCGCTGAAGTGGTCGGATGTAGAGGCTCACTACTCGAACACCGGGTGGCTCACGAATCACTTCGCGCTGTTCCGGCCGATGAGCGACCACCTGTTCTCGGTGTATTTTGCCTTCGGCACCCCGAACGAGGTGAAGCTGCTGATGCTCGCCCACCTGCTGGTGTGCGTGCTGCTCGCCGTCGGCTATCGCACGAAGCTGATGCAGCTCCTGGCGCTGCTGCTCACGATGAGCCTCGATAGCCGCAACCTGCTGGTCGAGAGCGGGGGCGCGGTGGTGCTGAACATCTTGCTGACCTGGACGCTGTTCTTGCCGCTCGGTCAGCGCTTCAGCATCGACAGCGTGCGCGCGTCGCTCCGCCAGCGCAAAGAGACGACCGCGGAGTCGCTCAACGATCGCGCCGACCCCGGGCGCCCGCACGCTCCGGTTCGTTCGCTCGCGGTCACCGCGCTGCTGCTGCAGTGGGCGACCATCTACGGCCTCAACGCGGTGCAAAAGAACGGGCCGGAGTGGCGCGACGGCACCGCCGTTCACTACTTCCTGCAGCAAGAAGGGCTGCTGACCTGGTTCGGCGCGTGGCTCCATCGAGGTGCGCCGCTCGGAATCATCAAGCTGCTCACATTTGGCACGCTGACGATCGAAGTGCTGCTCCCGCTGCTTTTGCTCGCGCCTTTCCGGTCGCCGCTGCTGCGCCTGGTGGCATTCGGTTTGGCGCTGTTGCTCCATGGCTCGATCGACGCGGCGCTGCAGATGGGCTCGTTCTCTTGGGCCATGGTGGTGGCCTTCTTCGCCTTCGTGCCCGCCGAGGCGTGGCGGGCGCTCGCGCACCGCTACCGGGCGCGTCGCCGCCCCTGCGTGGTCCACTTCAATCCGGCAAGCGGCGCCTCGCTCGCGCTCTGCCGCTTGGTCAAACGGCTCGATAGCCTTGGCCTCGTCACATTTCGCGCGCTCGATGAGCATTCGCCCAAGAAGGCATCGCGCAGCTTGGCCGTGAGCGCGCAGGGCGGTCGTACGACCAGTACGGGCTTCGCCGGGCTGCTCGCGATGGGGGACGCCTTGTGGTGCGGGCGCATGCCGCTAGCCGTGCTCGGCGCGCTCGGATTTCGTAAGCGCCTGGAACGCAGGTTGGGCGAGATGGCTACGGATCCGCAGTCGCTCGATGCGCACCTCGGCACCGCCGAGCTGCCGGGCCAAGGCGACGCGCATGCTCCGCCACCTAGCGACGCCCTTCAGCTGTGGCAAAAGCTGAAGTCCGGAGTCGGTTCAGCGCTGGTGGCCTTTTTGATGGTGGCGTGCGTGAGCCAAGCGCTGCTCGAAAACCCGGTGGTCCCCACGGCGCTCAGGCCTACGCGGCGGCCCCCGGCGTTGCAGGCGGCCGTCAGCTACCTGCGTATCTTTCAGGGCTGGAGCATGTTTGCGCCGTCTCCGCCGAGGGAAGCAGGGCGGCTCGTCATCGACGGGCGCACCCAAGACGGACGGGCGCTCGATCCGCTCACCGGCAGCGCCCCGGTGTTCGAAGTGCATCCCGCCGGTTCACCGCGCATGAATCTACTTTGGGGTTACTTTCATGCTCGCATCGCGGAGGCTCGCTTCCAGGTCTACTGGCCTGGTGTTCGTGACTACGTGATGGCTCACCACAAGCTGAGCGATCGTCCCCAAGACGAACTGAAGACTTTCGACGCCTACTACGTCACCGAACGCTTCGTGCCTCCAGGTCAGAAGCGAGACGCACCCCAGCGGCGCAAGCTTTTTGGCAGTAGTTTCATGCCCTCGGCCGACGCGCCGCCGGCCAAGGCGTCAGCGCCGCCCCAGGGCGCCGCGCATCGTGCACAATAGCGGGCCGTGACGGTCCCGCACATTGCCCACGCCGTCTGGCAAACGCTGCGCATCAGCGTTCCGACGATTTGGCAGGGGCTGCGCGGCACGCTTACTCCGGAGCTTGTCGATCGCCGTTTGCAGGCATGGTCCCGCGCGATCGTCGAGCGCGCCAGCATCGAGCTCAGCGTGCGCGGCCGCGAGCTCATGCCCGACGGGGAGAGCTTCGTCATCATGTCCAACCATCAGTCGCTGTACGACGTGCCGGTGATTTATCAGGCGCTCGGGCGACGGATTCGCATGGTCGCCAAGCAAGAGCTGTTTCGCGTGCCGATTTGGGGTCGCGCGATGCGGGGGGCGGGGTTCATCGCGCTGGATCGCAAGAGTCGTCAGCGCTCGCGGCAGACACTGCTCGAGTCCGCTCAGGTGCTGCACGGTGGCACGTCGATCTGGATCGCGCCCGAGGGGACGCGCAGCAAGACGGGCGAGCTGGGGCCATTTCGGAAGGGCGGCTTTCACCTGGCGCTGCAGAGCGGGGCGCGCATTTTGCCGCTGACCGTGCTCGGCACGCGCGCAGTCTTGCCCGCCAAGGGCGCACACATCACCGACGGCTGCGCCGTCCAGGTGGTAATTCACGAGCCGATCGAGCCCGCGCGGTTCGGCGAAGCAGGGCGCGATCAGCTGATCCAGGTCGTTCGGCAGACAATCGCGGGCCCGCTCGGCTGAGCGCTCAGGATTTGCACCAGACGCGCACCACCATGGTGCCTTTCGCAGTCCAGGGCGTTACTTCGATGCGCTCGACGTCATCGAGCGAGCCGCTCGGGATGCGATGGAGCAAGTGCTCGCCGACGAAGCGCCGTCGCAATGCATCGGTCGAAAGGTCACCGACCTTGTTGCCGCGCACGATGAACGTCAAAAGCTCGAAGATCTCGAGCGCGTCGGGCTCGGGGCGCGGCGCCGGGGGAGTGGGGGGCGCGGCCGCGACCGTGATCTCGGGAGCGGAGTCGCGATCCTTCGCCGCCGGCGCGCGACTCGGTGTGCGAGCACCGGGCGCGTTGGAGATGCGATCGGCGTACGGCAGGGTGTTCAGGCGCGGGCGTGCGGCTTCCCTCAGTTCTTCGGCGATGGCGGCCATGGTTTCGCGACCTGCGGGCGTCTCCGAGATCTCGATCAGCGGCGCTTCGGCGGCGCTCAGGGCGGGCGCTGCCAGCTCCTCTTCGATCGCCGCGAGCGTGTCTCGACCCGCACGCGCGTAGCCGACCTTCACGTCCGGTGCGGAGGGCTGCACGCTGCGACGCTTGCCGTTGGTGCTTGCTTTCGTCGTCTTCTTGTTGCCGGCCAATGAACCGACAAGCCTAACAGAAGCCGGGAACGGATCGCGAGCTAGGCGCGCGATCCGCCCATTTCAAGGCAGCTCGCTGCGGCCCATGAGGTACAGATCGCAGGCGCGAGCTGCTTTACGGCCTTCGGCGATGGCCCATACCACCAGGGACTGGCCGCGTTGGCAGTCGCCGGCGGCGAAGATGCCTTTTTGGTTGGTCTGGAACGAGCCGTCGACCTGGATGTTGCCGCGGTTATTGATGGTGAGGCCGAGGTTCTCGACGAGACCGGGGTGCTCCGGGTGCACGAAGCCCATCGCGAGCAGCACCAGGTCGGCCGGGATCTCGAACTCGCTGCCGGGCACGCGCTCGAACTTGCCGCCCTTCAGCTCGACCTTCACGCAGTGCAGCTTGGTAATAAGGCCGTTCTCACCGCTCACGCGCTCGGTGGAGACGCTCCAGTCGCGCGAGCCACCTTCATCGTGCGACGACGAGGTGCGCAGCATCAGCGGCCACATCGGCCAGGGCGTGCTGCCGGCGCGCTCTTCCGGCGGGCGCGGCATGATCTCGAAGCTGGTCACGCTCTTGGCGCCTTGGCGGTGCGAGGTGCCGATGCAGTCGCTGCCGGTGTCGCCGCCGCCGATCACGATCACGTTCTTGCCC
>JBEHXA010000215.1:0-11094 GCA_048498935.1 Myxococcota bacterium | reverse complement strand
CTCGGTCGCCTGTATGCCGAGGTGAACCGCTACCTGTATCGCGTCGTGAACGGCGTGCCCGGCACCGACAACGTCGGCGTGCTACGGCTCGGCGCTTACGCCAACGTGTACAAGGGACACGGCCTCGGCGCCGCCGCGATCTACTACGATCGCAGCTCGTACTACGACGACTACCCCGACCTGTTCGACCATTTCTGGTCCGGCCAGGCCCACTACGAAGTCGAGTGGTGACCGCCGTGAACCCGCCTATCCTTCGGGATCCGCGGGCTCGTCGGCAACGGCCGCGGGCGGCGCAGCAGGCCCACCGCTCCTCGCAACCAGGGCGGCCGCCTTTTGAGCGACGAGCCCGATCTGCGTGAACCGACCCTCACTGTCGACCTCGATAGCGATCCACTCTCCGAGCAAGGTATACGTCACCGCGAGCAAGACCGGGCCGACGAACAAACCAATCAGCCCGAAGCCGATCAAGCCGCCGATCACGCCGGCAAAGATCAACAGTAGCGGCAGGTCGGCGCCCTTCTTGATCAGCAACGGGCGCATGAAGTTATCCATGGTGCCGACCAGGATGCTCCACAGCAACATGAACGTTCCCCAGCCGCTGGAGCCCGACCAGTAGAGCCACACCACGGAGGGCACGAGCACGAGTGCCGGTCCCACCTGGGCGATGCAAAGCATCAGCATCACCGCCGACAACACCGAGGCGAACGGAACCCCCGCGATCGCCAGACCGATGCCGCCGAGCGCGGTCTGCACGATCGCAGTCACGCCAACGCCCAATGCAACGCTTCGAATGGCTTTGCCGGCCAGAATCACCGCTGCCTCACCAGGATCCCCAGCTAGGCGGCGACCAAATCTGCGCACCGCATTGGCTCCACTCTCCCCACCTGCATACATGACGGCCGAAAGGATCACGATCAACAGGAATTGAACCATCGTGCCGCCGAGACTGCCCGCCGTTTGCAGGAGCCACCGCGCGGTGTCCCGAGCGTAGGGTTCGAGGCGCGCTCTGAGCTCCTCGGGTTGAGCATCGGCCCAATCCTGCCAGGTGGTGCCAATCTTCTTGCCGACCAGCGGCAAACCGCCGACCCACGTGGGTGGATCCGGGATGCCCGACTTGGCTACTTCTTGAACCAAACTACGCACGTCGTCGATTCGCCCAGCGATGGTATCGACCGCTGCCCACAGCGGAATCACGATTAGCAGCAGCATGCCGACGGTCATGACCGCAACGGCCGGTCCGCGACGGTTGCGGAAACGGCGCTGCACCGAGAGCAGCATCGGCCAGGTAGCAACGACCAACATCGTCGCCCACACGGTCGCGGCAAAGAACGGGCGGAGCACCCATGCCGAACCTGCGATCAGCAAGATCATGCAGATCACACCCAAGGTCGCACGTGTTAGGTCGGGTCGGGTGATTCCGCCGGACCCTTCGTTATTGTCGACACGGTCGGTCATGGCCTGAGCCTTCATAGTCGAAGCGCGCCGGCCCGTCGTCCCCCGCCCAGCGTTCACGGCAACGACACCTCCGCGAGCTGCCAATTCCACCCTTGCTGGTAGCGCCTGCGCGAAACTGGACCGCGCAATCACAGCAATGCTAGTGGGCGGCCAGCCAATGAAGCTTTTCTATCCGGCGCTCGCGTTGGGACTCACGGTGCTGGCGTCGACCCGAGCCGCGCACGCCGCTCCCCCCCGGCAAATCGAAATCACCGGGACGGCCGGTTACCGCTTCGGTGGCAGCCTCGATGTCGGTTTCGACGACGAGAACGACGACTTCAACGACGGCGTGGACGACCACGGCACCGTCAGCTTCGACAGCTCGGCGTCCTACGGCGGCATTTTGGGCGTGCGCGTACCGCGCAGCGGCGGCGTCGGGTTCCTTTCGTACTCGCGCCAAGAGACGACCGTGCGCTTCAACCGCTTCGACGGTGAGGGCGAGAGCGGCAAAGGCTCCGCCAGCATCGAGTACTTTCAAATTGGCGGCAATCTGGAGATCACGCGCGGTCGACTGACTCCATATTTCGGGCTGAGCCTGGGCATGACTCGATTTGCTGGCCTGGATTCCGATACCGGGGATCGCTTCTTTTTTTCGGGCGCGCTCGATGGTGGGCTCAAGATCGAGCTCACGCCGTTCCTCTACCTGCGCGTGCTGGGCCGCATGCCCGTGACCTTTCCGACGGGAGAAATGTACTGTTTCTCGGGCCGAGGCTGCGTCGTATCGCTCCATGGCCAAGCGCTCGTGCAGGGGGAGTTCCAAGGCGGGCTCACCCTCGCGCTCTGAGCTGCTGCAACGCTCTTTCATCGAGCGTGCGGGCGCGACACACTCGAACACATTGAAGTTGTACTTCCTGAGGGGGCACGGTATAGGTCCGCCGAGTCATGTGGTGGCGAAATACCCTCATTTCCGCAGCCGTTGCATGCTCTTGCCTGCTCGCCGCTCCTAGCGCGAGCGCTGCTTCGAGCGGCGCGGCCGCCGCGAGCAGCGATGCTTCGTACGACGCTTCGCTCCCGGTCGTACCGTCGCGAGCCGATCTAACGACTGAAGCGCCCGAAGAGAGCGACTCGGCTCGGCTCGCCGCAGGCAAGGGCTTCATCTTTCGTCCCTCGCCCCAACCCCTCGGCAAATTCCGATTTGCCCTGGGCGGCTTGTACGACGCTGTCGACCCGGCCGTGATGTACGGCATGAACTTGCGCCTGCCGCAGCTCACCGCCGACGCGCGCTTCGGTTTGGGCAAGGGCTGGTCGCTCAAGGGCCACTTCAATTCGATGTTCATCACGAACGAGCTCCTGATCGGCGGAGCTTATTCGTGGCAGCACGGGCGCTGGTCGGTCGAGGGGGCGCTCAGCGCCGGCGTCTACATCGGCAAGCTCGCGCAGCTCGGCTTCGACGCGGTGTTCATCGCGCCGGAGTACCGGCCCGAGGTCACGGTTGGCTACGATCTCGGTGACGGGGTAACCGTATCGCTCCGCGGCACCTTGTTGCTCATGGGTCCGGAGCGCGTCCGCGTAGGCGAGGTTTGGGGCGGTCTCGACAACGCCAACCTGTTCGTGGGCCACAGCGAAATGGCCTACGTGGAGAACATCACCTCCACCGGCACCGTCTGGTACTTCGCGCTCGGCGCGATGACCACGCGCGCCTACTACCAGATGTGGCTCTTGTTCCCCGATGCGCCTGGGCTCTACACCTATCCTCGAGTCACGGTGGGTTATGAATTTTAGAACGCGCAACCTCCTCTGCGTCGCGGCGCTCGCGATCACCAGCTGCGAGTCGTCCCCCGAGCCCGAAATCCCGGCGTTCACCGACGGCGGCCTGCTGCGCAATGGCACACCGCTCGCCCGTGACCAGCTGTTCCTGTTCGAGGGCATGTTCAAGGCGACCCAGGGCGAAGACCTGTTCGGCCCGCAGATCGCGGTCCGCACGAGCCCCGGCACGGTGTCACTGCTCACCGACAAGAACGCGGGCTTCTCGGTATTGCAGTCGGCTTGTCTGCCCGATCGCCGCGTGGTCATGGAAGGTTACTGGCAGTACCCGACCCGCGTCGAAACGGGCCTGGTGCGCCTGTTCGTCGATCCCCCGGCGGTGGCTGAAAAGCTGTGCGATGGCGAGACGCTGGACCCGGATACCGATTTGAAGCTCACGGGCTCCTACGGTGACGGCAGCGAGTTCCCGGCCAAGCCGATTGCGTTTCAGTGGACGCGTGAGCTGAAGCCCTGGCGCGGCACGTTCTTCACCGTCGCTCACCACGGCGCTTGCGAAATCACCGATCACTGCGGCGCCTCGCCAAACAGCATCGAGACGGTGCGGCTTGCGGAGCGTATCGGTTCGAACGCCGCCGAGCTCGACGTGCGTCTCACACGCGACGGCATCCCGATCTTCTTCCACGATCCGAGCCTGTCGGGCTCGCTCGTGAAGGGTACATTCTGCAAGGGCGCGGTCCCTGATCTTTCGCTCGCGGAAATCCGAGGCAGCTGCCAGCTCCAGTACGGCGAGCAAATCCCGACCGTCCAAGAGATGCTCGACATGATGGTCGACGAGACCGAGCTCGAGGGTGTCTACCTGGACATCAAAGTGCCCGATGCGGTGGAACCCGTCACGCGCCTCGTCCGTAAGCTCGACGACCGCCTGAAGGAGCGCAACGAAAACGACGATCCGAACGACGACCGTCGCTTCGGCGCACTCGTCGCCATTCCGAACGAAGGTGTGCTCGACGCCTGGCACGAGACCAAGGCCAAATTCGCCGATGAAGGGCTCGAGCTGCCGAAATGCCTGCTCGAGTGGGATGCCGACATCATGCTCTCCGAAGGCTGCGTTGCCTGGGGGCCGACCTGGACCGAGGGACCGAAGGTTGCCGACGTGCGCAAGGTGCAGGACGCCGGCGCGATCACCATCTTCTGGACGATCAATCAATCCGAGTTCATCGATCGCTTCCTGAAGGACGCGCGCCCCAACGGCATCATCACTGCGCGCGCCGCGCTGCTCTTCTACCGATATCAAACCATCGGCACCCCGCCGATGCCGGTGGTGGCACCCCAATGATTCGCACGCATCGACTCAGCGCGGGCTCGTTCCTGGCGGGCCTGTTTTCAGCCGTGTTGGCCCACGCACAACCTGCAGCAGCGCCTGCTTCTGCCCCTGGAGCTGCACCTGCTTCTGCCCCTGGAGCTGCACCTGCTTCTGCCCCTGGAGCTGCACCTGCTTCTGCCGCTGCTCCGGCACCCGCCGCTGCTCCGGCACCCGCCGCTGCTCCGGCACCCGTTGCACCGCCAGCGGCTGAGCCTGCTCCGGCGCCCCAGCCCGTTCCCACAGCGCCGGCACCCGCAGTCGCGCCCGAGCCAGCCCCGGCAACACCGCCGACGGCGGATTCGGCGCCGACCAAGGCACGCAAGCCTCGCGCGCCCTCCTCGCTCGAGATTTGGGCCGGAATTGGTCCGAGCGTACTGTTCGGCGACCCTGCCAACCCGCAGTACGCCGATTCGTTCAGCCGCGCCGGTGTGTACGGCGAGCTCGGCGTAGCGTACCGCTCGAGCTACTTCATCGATCCGTTCCTGTCGGTCGGCTACGCCTCCTTGGCGAGAGGCGACGCAAACCTGCCGGACGGCCCCTGGGGCGCCGGAGGTAATCTGGACCAGAGCCTCAACGGCTGGTTCATTTCGCCCGGTATCACGGCCGACCTGTGGCGCTTTCGATTGCGGTTCGGCATCGGTCTCGCGGTGCTGAAGCAGAGCTTCAGTTTCAACGGCGACGATAGCTCGGCGACGCAGATGCCGCTCATGAACGAGGCGGCGGTGGGCTTCAACGCCTTCGACAGCGGCCGTTTTCGGCTCGATGGCGAGGCTCGCGTCGTCACGGCGCCCGGCGCCGACCTGACGTTCATGACCTTCGACATCATCGCGCGCGGCGACGTGCTGGTCTTCGGCGGCAAGCCCGCCCAAACGGCCTCGCGCTGAAGCGTGTCGTAACCAAACGGGGCTGCTGCCAAGCGCAGCCGCCCCGCTCAATCGATCTGAACGACTTGGTGCGACAGCACACCATGCTCGGCGTCGACGTCGAAGACCATGAAGTGCCGACCCATGTGGTCGAAGCGTTCGGGGTTTGCTCCGCCGCCGCCCGAGATGAACGCCGGAATGCCGGCGTTCTCGAACTCGTAGTAAGTGTGAATGTGACCGTAGAGGGTCACGTCGACGTGGCCCTCCGCTAGCTTCACCAGGTACTTGGCGGCCTCATCGCGGCTGGCCCACGATTGGTTGCGGACTCCGAACGGATCGGTGGCTGGCATGTGCGTGGCCACGACGTGGACGTCTCGGCGCGCGCGCGCCAACCATCCGTCGAGCCAACCGTACACCGTGGGGTCGAGGGTCGCGCTGCCCGAGTCGAGCAGGGTGAAGTAAACGCCGCGGAAGCGGAACTGGAAATTGCCTCGCCCAAAGTAGTCGTGAAACGGATCGGGCCGAGTACCGAGCTCGTGGTTACCGAGCGTCGTAAAGTAAGGGATGCCGAGAGCCAGGAGCTCGTCTTGAAAGCGCTCGAGCTGCTCGCTCTCACCCTCGGTAGTCAAGTCGCCTGCGCCCAGCAAAAAGCGCAAATTGGGCAGCTCGTTCATGCGCTCGTACAGGTCAGAAATACCGTCGATCGCCTCTTGAACGTCGGACATCAGCGCGAACTCGAAGCTGTCGCGACTCTCCTGATCGGGCGCGGCCAAGCTGAGCTGCACGTCGCCGCCGGGCGCGGTTAGCCGCCAGCGCTTGCGCGTCGGCGCATCATCGTCGCTGGTCTCGGCTTCGAGCTGCGCTCCGCTCGCATCTGCCACCGTGAGCTGCGCGTCCGGCAAACAGTTGCGAACCTCGATCTCGAGCTCACGCGCCCCTTCGGTGCTCAACCGAAGCGAGAAGCCCGGCGCGCTACCCCACAGCACGAGCTGCTCGGCCGAGAGCTCGCGCACCACCGCGAGGCCGTCTTGAACCTGCACCGCGACGCCAGCGCTGTCGGCTCGGCCGACAGCCAAATCGCGCTCGGCCCGCTCTTCGGCTGGCCGCACGCAGCCGAGCATCAGCAGCGACGCACCCACCATACATAGCGCTACGGGTCTCATCGCTTCTCCTGCGCGCCGTTGGTGGTCGCACTGGATGCGCGCGCCGGTACTCCCTGAGGCCGAAACAGCAGCGACGCGCCACCCACGTACGCCGCGCCCACCTGAAAATCACCGCTGATGCCGAAACGGTCGTTGAAAAACCAGCGCGCGCCAACGCCGAAATGGCCAAAATTGCCGCTACCGATGCCGCCGCTCAGCAGGCCAGCGGCGTAATCGTCGTGACGATGATCGTAGTAAACGAGCACCTCGCTACCGGGCGCGCTCTGCCCGCGAAGCAAGATTCCGAACGCCCAATGTCCGAGCAGCAGATGCTCGTAGTCGCTCGGCACCGCTACTCCGATCGCATCGTAGTCGAGGCGCCCGAGCGCATAGCCCACACCGAGCTCCACGAAGGAGCCACGCAACGTGCGCCCCAAGCGGCCCAAATCGTAGCGACCGTCGAGCGACAGCTCGGCGCTGCCCTTGGTGAAGCGCTCGGGACGATGACGTTGATGCACGAAGCCGAGCGTCACGTCGAGAAAGCTGGCGTCGACGGGCGTCTCGAAAGCAGTCGCACCGAGCACGCGATATTGACCTTCCAAGCGGTAACGCGCCGTGTCGCCCCGCGTGGAAAACCAACCCGACGGCGAGAACCGAAACGCACCCACCTGATGGCTGACGCGCTCGACCAAAAAGTCCGTGTACGCAAACTGCGGATCGTGCACGCGACGGTACCCGAGCTCTGTCTCCCAGCTCACGGGCGGCCGTAGCCTCGCCGTCACCGCATCCCCATCACGCGAGATGGTGCCGTACAGATCGCCAAACGCCGATGAGGCGAGCAACCCGCCGCCCGCCATCGTTGCCGAGATTGCCGGGGCCGCGAAATAGCGGCTGGCTCCAGTGAAAAAGACGGTGAGGCCTCCGACGGCGAGCAGGCCGACCCCGATGCCTTCCATGATGAGCAGGTTCCGGGCCGTGCGCTTCTCGTCGAGCACGAAATGACCGGCGCCGTGCACCACGAGTCCCGGCACCACCGCCGCACCGACGGCCAGAGGACGGTTCGGAGCGGGCGCTGCATCGACCGGTGTGGGTTGCGCAGCACCAACCGGTGCGGGTCGAACGACGGGCGCAGATGTTTCGGGCGGCTTCGAAGTGGGACCTGCGGGCTCGGCAGCTGCAGGTGGAATGACCAGCAGCATCAGCACGGCCGCGCGCACCACGCCACGGCCCGGCAAAGCGAGCGACGAGACCAGGGAGCGCGCGGTGCGACGTTTCAGCGGCGCCAAGCTAGTCAGCAGCGCCCGCGAGCGCTAGTCCCCGTCTCGGAGGTCGAGCGCCAAGCTCGAGCCGAGCGCGCCCAGCACCTCGGTCGCCAGCAAGTGCCGGAGGTTCTTGAGGCCCGCAAACGCCCGCTCCACTGTCTGCGCGTCCACGGCGCTCGCGGACGGGACTTCCGGCAACTCGCCCACTGCGAGCTCGACCTCGTCGAACGCGGCGAGCACGCGCGCGTCGGTGTCGGGTCGTTTGGCACGCACCAGGCTGGAAATACTCGCGACGTCGCCGCTACCGCGACCGCCGCAGTACACCTGCCACATGCCGCGCACGTTCGCATGCACGTCCGCGAGCGCCATGCCGGCGCGCTCCGACTCACGCGGCGCGCTCTCGACGGACCCAGCCGCTCCCTGCCTTCGCCTCGGGCGCCCCAGCTCCAAGTCGGCGACGTGCTCGCTCAAAAAGACTGCCTCCATCAGGAGCATGTCGATGCCGGGCTGAGCGCTCGCCAGCACGCTGTCGCGCTTACCAGGCTCCGCGAAACGCCGACCGTACCCTGCTGGCTCGTCGGCCCACGCGCGATAGAGCGCTTCGCCGGCGCGCGCAACCAGGCTGCCCGCCACCTTGATGTACTGACGACGCCGCGCACCATCGGCGCTGTCGTCGAGCAGCGCCCGCTCTCGCGCCAAGTCGTCCTCGGGGAACAGCAGGTGCTCGATCGCGTGGAGACCGCGCGCATTCGGACGTAGCTTGCCAACGCTTTGCGGCGTGAGCTCCGCAGCCCCTGCGAGCGCGGCATCGATCTGCGCTGCGTCGATCGGAAACGAGTCGAGCTCGGTGGACGAACCGAGATCCACAGCAGGCCCGAACGCGAAGGCGTCAGCCGCTTCTAGTGGTGCACGAGCCGCACGGTAGCTTTCGCGAAGTGCCGCCAAGTCGTCCGGCGTGGAGCGCGGGCCGAGCGCGTCGAGGCGCTGCGAGAGCTCGCGCAGGCTCTCGTCCAAGTCCCGGTAGGTGGGCACGATCACGTGGGCGACGACGCGCTCGAGGGCTTCTTGCTGCGCGTTCGAGGACGACGGCGGCGGCGCTGGTGACTTGCAGGCGCAAGCCACACAGGCGAGCAGGGCGACCCGACTACCGAGCACGGGGCTATTCGTACTCGGATTTTTGATGACGCGGGTACCAACCGATCAGGCTGAAGCCCCAGGTCACGTAGCGCGGCGCGATGTCGGCAAACCCGCCGATGCCCCAGATGTAGTCCTTGGGCCAAAGCCCAAACACGTCGAAATTGATGGTGCGGATGTCCGCGCCGAAGGTGGCGTGACCGCGGGGCGTGGCGCCGCTCGAGCGCGCCGGCTCGATGTAAAAGCCCGAACGCAGCTTCAGCCAATCCGGGATCGCCTCCGACTCGACCGCGAAGTGGGGCGAGTAGCTGGTCTTGACGCCCGAGCGCACCACCTCCTGGTTCACGTAAGATTCCATACCGACGCCGTTCTCGATTGGCCCGGTGATGGTCAGGGACGACGTGACCAGCACGTAGAAGCGATCCCAATACGCCAGCTCTTTTTGCTGCTTGGCGCGGGCGCGGGTCATGGTCGCGTTGACGAGCTCGGCGTTTCGCGCGAGCTCCTGAGCGTAGCGAGCGGTCACTACCTTACGCTCTGCCGGGTCGACGATGGTCGAGAGCTCGCGATCGCGGCGCTCTTCGATTTCAATCGCAGCGAGGCGAAGGTGAAGCAGCTCCTTCTCGGAGATGTCCTCGGGCCTGCGCCAGCGCGGGTTGAAGGGGCGGCCGAATTGAAATGCGAAGCCCAGATTGACGTCCCACGGCAGCTCCACGCGGCGCGGTAGGTAAAATGGGTCACCTTCGACGCCCGGTATCGTGATGTCGCCGCTCGAATTCGGCAGGAAATTGTCGGTGAACTTCGGATCGGTCTTGATGGCGCCGCGATACGATAGACCCGCGCGAAACGGCAGGTCGAACGGCTTGACCAGCACGCCAATCTCCGGACCGAACCCGAACGAGGTGAATGAAGAGCCCTTGTCGGCTCGGCCTTCCATACTGCACTCCACCAGCCGCTGCCCTTCGCACGACTCGTCCGCGGCGCTGAGGTTCACCGCGCGAGTGCCCATGCCGGCAACCAGCTGCCCACCCAAGAAGCCGTTCGCGAACTGCAGATGACTCGTGGTCACGGTCGTGGTGAGCTGTCCCGAGCTCGTCGACGCATCGACCGCGAAGCGCTGGTACTCCACGGTCATGCCGACACCGAACGTGCCGAACTGCAAGTTCAACGCGGGCGCGAGGTACAAGAACTGAGTCGTCTGCTCCTGTGAAGGGTCGCGCGTGCCGGTATTGAAGTAGTCCATTTCAGACAACGCCGGCAGCGTGAGACCGAAGCCCAGCCAGTAGTCGAAGTGGTCGAGCGAGTAGAACGGTCGCACGGCGGCGCTGGCAGCATTGACCAGGTTACCGTCGGTGCCTTCAGCAATGGCCGAGTACGCGCCCGCCAGACCTGTCATGCGACTGCCGCCGAGCACGGGCCCGGTGAAGACATCCAGCGCAAAGTCACTCGTTTGGATCGGTGTTCCGTCGGGGCCGAGCTGACCTGCAGCACGCGCGTTCACGCTGAGCAGTACAGCGCAGCAACCAGCGCCCAAGGCCGAGAGCCACGCCAACGATCGAGAGCGAAGTCGACGTGTAGAACGGATTGGTCGCCGCAGAGTCCGGCCAGAAAGCGAGCGATACATGGGGCTAGGGTGGCGCCGACGCTAGCAGTCTCGAGTAGGGCGCGTCCCTGAATTGCTGCTTCTCGGCGTAAACGTGCCCGTGCCCGTGCCCGTGCCCGATGGTCCGTAAGTCACCGTCGGCGTATTTTTTGTTGGTAGGCCGAGGTTTGTGGCGCGTGCCAAGCACGCGCGCGCCGCGGGCAGTTGCCCGCGCAATCGGCGCTGGCTTGAGCAACCGGCAAGGAATGATCAAGTTGGCGCAGAGCTGCGAAGACTAGGCTCAGACACGCAGCCAGAGCAGCGCACAGCCGAGAGCAACCACCGCCTCGTAGTTGCGGAGAGTCTTTTCGTAGCGAGAGTGCAGCGCCTAGCGTGCTTGAGCAGGTTGAACGTGCTGCCATCGCCGCTCATCCAACTGCAAGCGAACCATTGTGGCCGAGCCATGGAACACATCTCGGTCCCCATGCAAAGCTCCAGGGCCGCCCTGGCTCGCCGGCGCGCCCAGCTGGCCGCCCTGGCTCGCCGGCGC
>JBEHXA010000214.1:0-11120 GCA_048498935.1 Myxococcota bacterium | reverse complement strand
GGTCCTGCACCGGATCGAAGGCCGGGTACTCGAAGCAAGTGCCGGCGCGGAAGCCTGCCCAGTCCGCGTAGCTGAGCGAGCTCTCGTAGCTCATACCCGCCCGCTCCCAACCCTGAAGAGTTATCGGCGTCTGCCAGCGCAAGAAGTGCATGCGCCCGCCCCAGTCGGCTTGCTTTATGCCCTCCTCGGCGCACACACGCCTGAGCCTCGCGGCCTCGGCGGCCAGCAGCTCGGGGGCATCGAATGTCGCGTAGCTCGGGTGCAGACCGATCTCGTGGCCGCGCGCGTGAATGCGGCGCATCAGCTCACGTATCGCCGAGTGCTCGGGGTCGTACTGAGCATCGCGCTTTTTGTGCGTGCGCCCGCAGATGAAATAGAACGCGCTGGCCAAGCCGCGCTGCTCCGACTCGGCCATGATCCAGTCGAAGGTGTTGTACGGATCGCGGGGGTTCAGCGTCGCCCCGGCGCCGAGCCTCAGCCAGGGCGCCCGATACAGACTTCGAAAATCGCGTCGCTTCAAGATGTCGCCGCCGATGGCAGACACGAGCCGCGTCGGAGAACAAAAGCCGTAGCGGGCCGGCGCATCGACGTCGTGCGAGACGCGCTGCGAGAATGCCGCGCGCCGCGTGATAGCTCCGGGCCAGGTGCGCTCGACCACTTGCTGGAGCCAAAACAGCCATTCGTCGACCAGCGGTCGCTCGAGGTAGTCGTGGCGCTTGGCATGCGAAGCGCCGGCTGGGAAGCGCGTGTGCGAGTCGAGCTCGCGGCTGCCCAGCTCCTCGACTCGCGCCAGCATCCAGAACATCAGCGCCGGCAGGTCGTAGTGCACCACGTGCCCACCGCCCGTGCGCTCGCAGAGCGGCGCCGGCAGCTGCCGGAGACCGGGCGCGGGCAGCGGCTTGCCGAGCGCGCTCTGAAAACCCTCTGCCTCGGGCGACCAGCGCGGACACGGCAGCGCAGACGTGCTCCCGTCGAAGCTCGTGTGCGATGCGTCGAAGACCAGCCGCGCGCCCTGCTCCCCCAACCCCAAGGCGAGGCTTCCGGCCTCTTCGCGCAGCTCGAAGGCGGTGCCCCAGCGCTCGTTCATGACGCGCGCCAGCCAGCGGAGCGCAGCCGGCGTGCGAAAGCGTGCGGAAGTCATGGGGCCGACGAGGCTAGCATCGTCTCTCGCCCGGAGCCGCTTCAGCGCGAAGCGCCGCGCAGCATCTCGCGAAAGCCCTGCACCACCCGCATGCGCCGGCTATAGCCGCGCACGACGTAGTACTGCTTCTGAACGGCGCCGAAATTGCGACAAAACCGCTCGACCGGTTCGATCATCGAGCCTTCGAAATCGAAGCGCTGACTGCGCGTTGCCGCGAACGCGATGGCCTCGTGGACCAGCAAGCGGAGCGCGCCGCTGTTACGCAGCTCGGGGTCGGACCCGCTCATCAGGTAGTAGGCGCAGCGCGAGTCGAACACCAGGTACACGGCGGCGTGCACGCGACCGGTCTCGTCTTGAGCGAAGAGCATCTGGCGGGCGTCGCGCTGAGCGCAGGCCGAGTCGAGACGCTCGACCAACGACTTGGTGTACGGGACGCCCAACCCTTGTCTGCCGAAGGTTTGCCCGACCAGCCGCCACAGCGTGTCGATGCCCAGATCGTGCCGCACCTGCAGCGTGCGCTTGGCCTTCTTGATCTCGCTCCGTGTCTTGTCGAGGTAGCCGCGCGTCACCCGCTCGAGATCGCTCAAGTCTTCGAGCACGTAGGTGAACTTGGGCGAGCACTCGAAGCCGCGCCAATGAAACGGCAGCCAATTCTGCACCGAGTAGTGCCAGGCCTGCTGAAACAGATCGAAAGGCGGCAGCTGCTCGATCAGCGCCGTGAGCCACTCTTTCTCTTTGCCCAAGCGCTGCGCCGGCTTGTCGCTCGTCGGTGCCAGCCACGGGCCGAGCGTCTGCGTGAGGCGCGGCTGCATGATGCAGCGCAGGCCATATTTGCGCGTCATCGCGTAGGGCAGGCGCGCGACCACGCGGCCGTCTTGGCGCAGCTCGGCAGCCGACCAGTTCCCGGGCGAGACCGCGTCGAGCCACCAAGGTTGTTGAAAGAGGCTGTTGGTATGCTCGGAGGCGCCTGGCTGCGCGCTGAGGTCGTTCACGCTTCCGTCCGAGCTCCGTCGCCCCGCTGCAGCACGGCGTGAAAGCGATAGGGGTAATAGAGTGAGCCGTGAAACTTGGCGACGAAGCCGTGAGCGGCCGCCGGCCGCTGCAAATCCCGCCAATCGTACCAGTGACCCATCGAGTCGCTCTTCAAGTGGCGGGCGTAGTGCATGAGCGACCAGGCAGCGCTGCGCTTGCGCGAGCTGAACTGCCCCATCAGGTAGCGCCTACGTAGGGGGCGCCACGGCACTGAAGCGCAAACGACCCGCCCGCTTTCGGCCAGCATCGCGGCGGCATTGCCGAAATACTCGTCGAGCATCGCGGGATTGAAATACTGCACCACTTGGCTGCAGAAGATCAGATCGTATTTGCGATCGTCGCGGTACGAGTGGCCGGAGCCACACACCAACGAGACGCCGGGGCGGCGCTGACGAAACACGTCGAGCATGGCCTCGGAAAAATCGACGCCCCGGTACTCGCGCGCCTGCGCGAAGCCGAGGTGGTCGAAGAGCACGCCGTCACCGCAGCCGATCTCGAGCACGGCTTGCGGTGCGCGGCTGCCGAACAACACCTTCAGCTCGTTACCGTGCGAAGTGTAGTGCTCGGCTTCGTCGTGCGAATGGCCCGCGACGTTCCGATCTTTCCAGAACCGCTGCCAGCGGTCGAGCTCGCTCATGCCAGGTGCTTTCTAGTGAGTCGCAGCGTCACGAGCGCCAGCATAGCAGCGCACAGTGTCTCGGTGATCAGCCCGAACGGTTGGCGCAAGGCACCGCCCAGCAGCAGGTGGACTGCCACTACGGCCCCCGCCAGCAGGGTACCGAGCACGGCGAGCTTGCCCAGCGCCTTGAAGGAGTAGCCTGCCTTGCTGAAGGCCACTAGCAGCCAGCCGGTGCTGTAGACCACGGTCATGCAGCAATAGGCCGCGATACCGAGGAGCGTGGAGTGCCACACCCGAAGGCCCAAAAACAGCATACCCAGCGACAGCGCGTCGAAGCTCAGCTGCATGATCACGGCGCTGCGCTGCTGACCGAGCTTGTCGAGCATGCGATCGAGCCACGAGGTCAAGAACACGGAGAGCGAGGCCGGCGCCAGCCAGGCCACGTAAGCCGCCGTCTCGCCCCAGCCCGGCCCGAGCACCAGACGCATCAGGTACTCCGAGTGAACGATCAGCAGCGTGAAGGCCGGCACCGCGCCGATGATTTGCAACCCCAAGACTTTGAGCACGAGCTTCTCGAGCTCGCGCAGATCGGCGTGCATGCTGGCGCGCCGATAAAAGGCCTGACTCAGTGAGCCGGTCACGAACGTGATCGGCACGAACGTGATCTGCATCGCCATCGCGAAACAGCCGACCGCGCTCGCGCCCGCGTAGGTGGCGAGCAAGAGGAGCACGAGTCGCTTGGCGAACTGGCCGATGAAGGCGTAGGGCGCCACGTACAGCGGGTAGTTTTTATACTCGCGCATGGCGGCGAACATGCTGGGGCGCTGAGCGCCGTCGATGCTCTGCTTGAAGGCGCGCCACACGTCGCGCCGCGCGATGTACACGGTGGCAGCCGCCTGCCCCACGAGCGTGCCGATGATCAGGTAGCTGAGCTTGGCGCCCAGCGCGACCGCCATGGCCAGCGGCAAGGCCACGGAAAAGGCCGATTTGAGCAGTCGGGAGACGCCCTGGCTGGTGAAGTCTCCAGTGCGAGTGAGCCAGTAAGTCGCGATCTGCTCGGCGCCGATGAGCAGCGCCATCAGCGGCAAATACCAGAGATACGGCGTCAGCTCTGGCGACGCGATCCAACGTACGAAGGCATCGCGCCCGATCACGATCACCAGCGACAACAGGAGCGTGCCCGCGAGCGCCACGAACATCGCAGCGGCCGCGAGCTGGCGCGCCTTGGGCTCGTCCTGCGGTAAGGGAATCGCGACCTCGTACCGCAAACACACGATCGCGCCGATCACCGTGCCCAAGCTGACGAATAGCTGCCAGTGACCCACGTCACCAGGCACGAACTGCCGCGCCACGAGCGGCATGGTGAGCACCAGCAGCACGCGTGCCAGCGCCGTGCTGGTGAACAACACCGCTGCGTCGCGCCGAAACCCGCTCTGCGAGAACCAGCCGCGTGCCGTTTGTAGATAAGCGTGCACTCAGCCCTCGACCAGCTTCTGCAAATGCGGCCAGAGTAGCGGCGCGAGAGTCTTGGCGTAGGTTGCCGTGAGGTGGTTCGAGTCGCGATAAACGAGCACGCCGCCTACGACGGCGGAACACACCTTGCTCGCGCAGATGTAGTCACTCAAGTCCACCACCAACTTCGGCTCCAGGCCGGCGCTCGCGGGCTCTCGATTGGACAGCGCACGCGCACGCGGCACCGCGCACTTTCCGAGCTCATCCGGGTTTTGTGCGACGCAGTCGGGCACGTCGAACCCCATCAGCGGAGTGTCACGAATAGCCAATACTTTCAAGCCTTTAGCCAGCATCTGCTGGATCGCTTCGTGATAGCCCTTCGCCAAGCGCCGCTCGACTTCAGCCTCGTCGCGCACACCCTCGAGCTCGTAGCCCGCGGCGTGCGAAACCAGCACCAGCGTGGGGTGCAACCGCTCGAGCTCCGGCACGAGCGCGCGATTCCAGCTGGTGCACTCGACGTAACCGCGCTTGTGCTTGGTGCCGACCAGGAGCTCTTCGGTGGTCGGCGGGCACGACGTCTTGGTGATGGTGGTGACGTGAAAGCGCCGCGTGTCGGCCAACGCGAGCAAGCTCGGCGCCCATTGCGCAGCGTGCGAGTCACCGGCCAGCACGATGTGAATCGGCGCGCTCACATCGCCGAACTCGCACGCTTTCGGCGCTCGCTCCTTCATGCCGACGTGGCAGCCCTGCGCGACCAACGTGGGCAGGTCCTTCTTGGCGTTCATGGCGCTGGGCACGAAGCTGCCCCGCTCGGTGACGGTGTTGCGCTGCGCGGGATCCAACAAGGCCAGCGCCCCCTTGCCCGACGAGGCGTCGGCCGAAGCACCCTCCAGCGCGCGCACCCGCGAGAGCGGCAGCCACGCGACCGCTACCGAAACCGCCACGAGCGCCACACCCAGACCGAAGCCCTGGCTGGAACGCTGATTGCCGAACGACCAGCCTCGCACCGGATCTTCCACGAGGTATTTGCTCGCGTGGGCGAGCACCAACGTGATCGCCACCAGCACGGCCGCGTCGACGAGCGTCGGGGCGCGATCGAAGCGCGCCTTGAAGAACACGATTAGCGGCCAGTGCCAGAGGTAAATGGAGTAGGAGACGTCGCCCAGGTACTGCATCGGACGCGTGGACAGCAGCCGCGCGTGCGAGGTGCCCGCCACGGGCCCGACTAGAAGCAGGAGCGCAGCCGACACGGTAGGCGCGAGCGCCACCCAACCCGGAAACGCCATCGTCTCGCGAATCACGAGGCCCGAAGCGAGCACTCCGCACAGCCCGACCCAACCGAGCGTGCGCGCCACCGCGTTGGGCAAACGCGCGCGCAGCGGCACGAGCGCGATGCAAGTGAAGGCGCCGAGCGCCAGCTCCCAGGCGCGCGTACCTGTCGAAAAGTACGCCGCACCAGGATCGGAGCCGGTGAGCAGCACCGAATAGACCAGCGACCCGACGAAGATGAGCGCGCTGAGCACGGCCAAGGCGGCGCGTGGACTGGTGCGGCGCGCGCGTACCACGAGCGCTCCGAGCAGCATCACGCACGGCCACAGCATGTAGAACTGCTCTTCGATCGAGAGCGACCAATAGTGGACCACCGGGCTCTGCGGCGTGTCTTGCGCCCAGTAGTCGGTCGCGTTCCTCAGCAGCAGCCAATTTTGCGCGTAAATAGCGCTGGCGATGAGCTGCTCGGCCGTGTCCTTCCAGCGCACGACCGGGAGCAGCCACAGACTTGCCAGCGCGGCCGCCACCAGGACCAACGTTGCGGCGGGCAGCAAGCGCTTGATGCGCCGCACGTAGAAGGTGGCGAGCGAGATCCGGCCCTTTGCTTCCAGCTCGCGAACGAGCAAGCCGGTGATCAAAAAGCCGGAGATGACGAAGAACACGTCGACACCGACGAAGCCGCCGGGCAGCGCATTCGGCAGGACGTGAAACACCAACACCAGCAGCACCGCGATCGCGCGCAGGCCCTGAATATCGGGACGAAATCCCGAATGTCCGTGGGGCGCAGCGGCGTGAGGGTCGCTCAAGGCAAACGCCGCAGGTAGTTTTCGCAGCCGTCGAGACTTTCGACCGACTCGAACGCGCTCAATTGCTCCTTGCTGATGCTGGCCGGCATGCGGCCGCGGCAGATCGCCAGCGCGGAGATGTCGTCGAGCGTTGCCTGATCGGCGCTAGTCGGAAGCTTGCGCCGCGGCTTGGGACGCTCCACGTAGGCGTCGGGGTCGCGGTAGTCGATGTCCAGCTGCTCGAGCGCGTACACGCCGTCGCGGTACTCTTTGGAGCCAGCGACGAGCACCAGGTAAGGCTGGATGCGCGGCGGCGGCTGCTTCGGCACTTCAGCGAGCTGCAGCTTGCCGAAGCGCTGCTGGTGCGAGCCACGACGAAAGATTTCGGCGAAGAGGATCACGTTGTTCCAAGTGCCGGGGCGACGCTCACCACGCGGGAACAGCAGGTGTGTCACGCCCCGCGACGCTAGCAAGTCATAAAATTCGCGCGGATCTTTCAGGTGCGAGTAGCGAATGTAGTCCTGGTTGGACTCGATGTCGCTCAGCACCAGCCGATTCAGGCCCAGCAGGCCTTTGTAGTTGCGCGAAAGAATGACCGCATTTCTGGGGGTGGCCTCGGTGATGCGCTGCTGCGGCACCTTCCTGCTCATGCGGCCCGCGTCGTAGCGACCGGTGTAGCCATCACCGATCAGCTCGAGCGTCGCCTCGAGCTGCTTGCGACCATAAAACAACATGGCGTCGCCGCCCCACAGCAGCTGCATGCCGACCAGCGGCACCAGCCCCAGCCTGGCTACGAGCCCGAGCTCCCACACCGACGCCATCAAGCCGAGCGCGCTACCGATGCACAGATCGTAGAAGCCGAGCATGTAGCGATCGTTGGCGGCAGTATTTGCCCAGACCATCACGGCCACGGCCGCGATGCCGGCGGTGAAGAGAAAGCGCCGCCGTCGCGGCAGAAACAGCACGCAGGGCAAGAGCAGGCTGAACAGCGCGCCCATGTACGGCCGACGACTCGTGAGCCGGCGGTTGCCAGTGGTGAGCGAGTAGTCGAACACCTTGCCGAGCGCCCATGCTTGCCGCTTGAGGCCCGAGTACTTGGGCGGAAAGGCGCCGCCCTTGGGCGGCTTCTGCTCGTAGTAGCTGGTCACGCGCGGCGGGAACGTGGACTTGAAAATGCCCTTCGCGAACGGATAGGCGGGGTTGTTGTAGAAGACTGCGTTCTTGATGAAGTGCGGCGAGCTGACCAATGCCGCGCTGAGTGCCAGCGCGCCGACACCTTTGGACAGCGCGCGGAACGTGGGGTCGCCTTCGGGCACGCCGCCAAAGCGCGCGGGCACGAAGCGCCGCAGCCCCAGTACGGCCAAGCTGACCAGCGCCGCCACGCCCACGCCCGTGATCAGGTAGGCAGCCTGATACTTGACCAGCATGTGGCCACCGAGCGCACAGCCCAGAAGGATGCACCAGCGCACGTCGAAGCGCTTGAACGCGCGCGCGGCCGCTAGCAGCGCCGGAGCCGCAAAAAAGCCTAGAAAGTGATCGGCCGAGCCACCGATGGCCTGATCGTAAACGAACACCGACGGGAACAAGAAAAAGCCCGCCCACAGCCCGCGCACATCGCGACCGCCGAGCAACCAGCGCGCCAGGGTGGCGGCGCCAATCAGCCGCCAGACCACGATCGTGAACTCGAGATGCAGCGACAGCATCCAGTTCTGCGGCAAGAACGTGAGCCCCGGTACCAGCAGGGCCCAGGTGTGCACCATGCTGGTCAGGTGCGGGAACGCGCGGTGGTTCTCGCCCGGAAAGGGGATGATGCGTCCGACGCGCGCGTAGTCTTGCGCGATCGGAAAGTGGTACCAAGTCGCGTCGAAGTTGATCGCCGAGACGTCGACCGCTTCCAAGTAGAGGAACACCAGGCAGCTGGCGCCGAAGAGGATCGCGAGACTCCCCAGCACGCGCTCGACCGGCTTGGGAGCAGGCAGCGCCGCTCGCCAAGCGAATAGCTCGCTCAGGAGCGCGCGGCCATCGCCTTCACCCACCACCAAGAAGCCGAGCGGAATCGCGATCGCCAACCACGGTTTGAGCAACCCGACGAAGCCGGCTACGTAGAGCAGCAGCACGAAGCTCGTCAGCCCGAGCATCATGCTCTGCAACAGGCGCTCGAGCGCGGGCATGGGACGGTCGCCCAAGAGCTTGCGCAGCAGAAACGAGCCACCCGCGACTGCGCTGATGTTGAACAGCAGCGCGTAGCCCCAAACGGGCGCCAGTCTCCAGCTGAGCCATTCGCGAATCGGGTAGTGCTGGTCGAGTGTGCGACCGAGCACGTAGACACCAGCGCAGCAGGTCAGAGCCGCCGCGAAGGCTCTCGCAAAACGCACAACGCGAGGCGAAAGGGCGAGTCGCGGAAGCATCTTGACTGGAACGCAACGTAGACAAAAGGCCGTCGTGCGGCTAGAGCGGGACGGGTCGAACGGCTGCTTTTTCGCCGTTACTGGCGCACGCGGTACACGCGCGCCACCACGCGACCCCGGTGTCGCACCGTGGCGACCTCTTTGCCGAGCCGCCCGTAGCGCTCCTTCGCCTCTTTGGTGAGCTGCCCAGATTCGAGATCGGCGTACGACTCGTCCCACACGACCGTGTAGTCGGCGTCCTTGAGGCGTCGAGCCTTGTCGAAGACGAGCCAAGGCGACATGAGCTCGAGCTTGTTTGCGTACACCCTCGGCGCGCGACGCTTATTACGCCCCTGCCAATCTTGGCCGATGCCGAGCGCGAGCCGGCGCATGAAATACATGTTGGTGGGGCGACTGCATTCGATCCCCGGCCAGCTGGTACACTGCTGCGCGGAGGGCAGCAGCCACAGCGCATGCGCGTAGCGGCCCACCAGCAAGAGCGCCACCGCGACCGCCAATGCGGCCGGGGTCACTCGAGGAAATGTCCGCGCGCGCCGGACGAGCCAAACCACCCCGACGCTCGCGAGCGCGCACAGCAGCGGCGCGATGGGCAGCACGTAGCGCTCCATCTTTTTGGGGGCAACGCAGATGATAATCAGGTTCGGCACCAGCGAGAGGCACACCCAGCCCAGAGTCTTGCGAAGCTCCGGCAAACGCATGAGGCCACCCAGCCCCACGAGCGCGAGCCCTACCGTCTCGATGGGCGTGGAGCGAGCTGCGTACACGACGTAATCGATTACCCCGACGGCTTTGCCACCGGTGTGCCCGCGATCAGCGACCTCGGCAGTCTCGCGCAGCATGGCTTGCACCGTGTACACCGGCCGAATCCAAAGCGAGGGCCACAGCGCGAACATCGTGACCAGTGCCGCGACGCTGGCCAAAATTGCGACCCACAGCCCGCGGCGATCGCGAAAACGCGTGAGCGCGCTGGCGACCAGCAGGATCGTCATCAGCGTTGCTGGGATGGCCGCGAACGGCAGCTTGGTCAGAACCGCCATGCCGAACAACGCGCCGGCGCCCAGCGCGCTCAGCCGCGAGCCATGCTCGTAGCCGTAAAGGGCCAGCCACACGCCGAGCCACGCAAAGCCCAGGCCGGCCATGTCCAGGTGCGCCATGCGCGCCTGCTCGAGCAGCAAGGGCTCCGTCGCGAGGAAGGAGGCGAGCAGCAGTGCGAGCAACCATTGAACGCGCCCCATGCAAGCACGGACCAGCGGGTAGGTCAGCGCCGAGGAGAGCGTGCCGACGACCGCGCCCAGGAGCTTCACCGCCCAGAGCCCTTGCGCATCGATGCTGCTCTCGAGCGTACCCCGGAGCTTCATCACCCCGCCGGCTACCCACATCATCATCACGCCCGGATGGGGCGCGAGGTACGTGCGCTTGAAGCGGTGGGTCGCGAGCGCGTCCCAGAAAGTCTGGCTGCGATCGAACCAAAGCAAGCTATCCGGATGAACCGAGTCGCCCAGCCGATAGAAACGCACGAAACCTGCCAGGAGCAGGAGGAGCACCGTGACTAACCAGGTTGCATGGCGCTCGAGCTTGCGCGGCACCCGCATCGCTTTCCCCGCGCCTTCACACCCAGGGCGGGTGCCCGGTGGACGTGACGCCCTCGATCGGACCGGTATCGCCCGGCGCGCGCTGGCCTTCGATGCGCCGCACGCGCATCAGCACGTCCTCGAGCAAGCGGCGATTGGCCGCCAAGAGCTCGGCCAACATGGCCACGAGCCCGACCAGAAACGACAGGACGATCGCGCCCGTACCGACGATCAGCGACTGAATGTGGCCCGATGCGCCACCGCTGACGAAGTAATAGTAGAGGAAGCGCGCCCAAGTCCCGATGCCGACGGCGAGCAGCAGGATCGCCAGGCGCGCGAAAATCTGCACCGGGCGATACATGGCGTAGGCGCGGAACATCACGCCGCCGGCCTTGCGCAGGTAATCGGGGATGTTGCGGAACAGCCGCGACTCGCGCGTCTTCGCGTTCGTCTGGACCTTCACGTTCTCGATCGCCAGGCCGGCGCGCCCCGCCTGAATCACGGTCTCGAGCGTGTACGTGAAGCGATTGTGAACGAACAGCAGCAGCGCGGCCTTGCGGCTCAGCGCGCGAAAGCCGCTAGGCGAGTCCGCCACTTCAGTCGCTGAAAGGCTACGCACCAAGCGCGAGCCCCAGCGCTGTAGGCGCTTTTTGATCCACGAAAAATGCGCGATGCGCTCGGTCTGTCGATCGCCGATCACCACCTCGGCTCGACCGGCGATGATCGGCTCGACCAAGAGCGCGATGTCAGCGCCGCGATACTGATTGTCCGCGTCGGTGTTGACGATGATGTCCGCGCCGAGGCTCGTGGCCGCGTCGACGCCCGCCGTGAAGGCCCGCGCCA
>JBEHXA010000213.1:0-11128 GCA_048498935.1 Myxococcota bacterium | reverse complement strand
CAGCGCACACAGGCTGAAGGGTTGCGCCATGCGCACCAGCGCGTCGTAGATCGAGGCGTCGCCGTGCGGGTGGTAGTTACCCATCACGTCGCCGACGACCTTGGCGCACTTGCGGTGCTTGCTGTCGGCTCGCAGGCCTTGCTGCCACATCGTGTACATGATGCGGCGCTGGACCGGCTTCAGCCCGTCGCGCACGTCGGGCAGGGCGCGGCTGGTGATGACCGAGAGCGCGTAGTTGAGGTAGCGGGTCTGGGCGACCTCGTGGAGGGCTGCGGATTCTTCGCCGCGCGTGTCCACGCCGTCCGAGCCTCCTCCCCCACGTTTCCTGCCCCGCTCGGGGGGCTCACCGCCTGCGCCTTTTTGTGTGCGTTTCTGGGCCAACTCTCGGGTCTCCGCCGCCCGCAAGCGCGAACGACCGCGTTTCGCTAGCGTCTCTTTCCACCCCGCGTCAACCCTTTGCGGCAATCAACTGGCCCGAGCATGCCGGCTTCCCCGTAAACGTGCCCGTGCCCGCGCCCGTGCCCGAAGCTAATCAGTCGCCGGAGCGGTAGTCGGCGATGTCGATGGCGTAGCGCTTCATCCAGCGGTGGATCTGCATGCGGGCCTTGCCGAGCTCGCGGCCGACCGCCGCCACGTTGCCCTGGTGACGGCTCAAGAGCTCGCGCAGCTCGGGCTCGTCCGGCGCGCCGTGCGAGTCGTCGTCAGCCGGGGGTGGTTGGCTCGGCCGATTGCCGGTGCTGCCATACTCGTTCATGGCCTCTTGCACCGTTTCGGGTAGCCCTTCAGGCTCCAGGGTCGGGCCGTCGCTCAGCGCCAGCGCGCGTTTGATGCAGGCCTCGAGCTCCCGCACGTTGTACGGAAAATCGTAGTGGAGCAGGCCGCTCATGAAGGCGAACGAGGGCTGTTTGCCGGCGGCGCCGTGGCGGCTCAAAAACGTGCGAGTGAGCAGGTAGACGTCTTCTTTGCGCTCGTGCAGCGCCGGCAGCTCCACCGCGTATTCGTTCAGGCGCGCGAACAGGTCCTCGCGGAATTTCCCCTCGCGCTGCAGGCGCTCCAGGTCTCGATGCGTGGCGGCCACCACCCGCACGTCGACCGGCTCGGGCGTGGTGGCGCCGAGCGGCAGGACCTCGCGCGCCTGGAGCACGCGCAGTAGCTTGGCCTGCGCCTCGAGCGGCATGTCGCCGATCTCGTCGAGCAGTAGGGTGCCGCCGTCGGCGTGGCGGATGAGACCCGGCTTGTCGCGATCTGCGCCTGAAAACGCGCCGCGCTTGTAACCGAACAGTTCGCTTTCGATCAGATTTTGCGGCAGGGCGGTGCAATTGATCGCCGCCAGCTTGCCGCGTCGCTCGCTCAGGCGGTGCAGCTCGCTCGCGATCACCTCCTTGCCGGTGCCGCTCGGGCCGCGCACGATCACGCTGAGCGGCGTGGCGGCCACTCGCTCAATTTCGGCGACGATCGCGTCGATTTGAAACCCACCGGCCAGCGCGCTCGGCTTTTGGGCCAAGCGCTGCGTGCCGTTCGCCATGGCGCCGTCGATCCGGTAGCGCGCGAGCTCCTCCGCGCCCTCCTCGACGAACTTGAAGATCGCGTCGCCGATGCGCACTTCGTCGAGCGGCTCAAGCTCGGCTTGCGCCACCTTTCGTCCATTGACGATGACGCCGTTGCGGCTGCCCAAATCGCGCACCACGAAGCTGCGCCCTTCGCGCACCAGCTCGGCGTGCACGCGCGACACCGCCGGTGCTTTCAGCACCAGATCGACGGCGCCCGCTTCGCGCCCGATCACGTGACGCGGCTGCTGCAGCAGGTACGCGGCCGGCAGCTCCGCGAAGGTGTCGGCGTAGAGGAGCACTAGCCCCGGATGCTTGCGCTGCGGCTGTCCGGCACCAGGACGGCTGCCGCGAAACTCCTGCATCGCGCCGGTGGGGGCTTCCACTCCGGTCAGCATAGGCTATGACACGGCGGTGGCAAAAGCGGAGCTTAGCGTCGCGGCGCTGCAGCTAAACAGCCAGGCGGACGTCGCCCAAAACCTGGAGCGCACCGGCGAGCTCGTGCAGCGAGCGGCCCGTCGCGGCGCCGAGCTCGTGCTCTTGCCCGAGAATTTTGCGTTCTTCGGTGCCGAGGCGCAGAAGCGCGCGCTGGCCGAGTCGCTGGCCGATGGTTTCATCACGCGGGCCCTGGCCGAGATGGCAAGGCAGAGCTCGGTGTACCTCGTCGCAGGCGGCTTTCCTGAGCGCACGAGCGACCCGGAGCGGCCTCACAACACGGCGCTCGTGCTGGGGCCCGACGGCTCGCAGCTGCAGAGCTACCGCAAGATCCACCTGTTCGACGTCGACCTTGGGAGCGGTGGCAGCTACTCGGAGTCCGCCGCCACGAGCCCCGGGACCGAGGTGGTGGTCGTGGACGTGGCGGGCTTCAGGCTCGGCTTGTCGATCTGCTACGACCTGCGTTTCCCCGAGCTTTACCGCGCGCTCTCGGACGCCGGCGCCGAGGTGCTGCTGGTGCCGGCCGCCTTCACGCTCCACACGGGCAAAGACCATTGGCACGTGCTCCTGCGCGCGCGCGCGATCGAGTCGCAAGCGTTCGTGGTCGCAGCAGCCCAGCAAGGCGCTCACCCCGGCGGGCGCCACACCTACGGCCACTCACTGATCGTCGACCCCTGGGGCACCGTCATCGCCGAAGCGCCCGACGGCTCCGGAATCGTCTTCGCAACCCTCGAACGCTCGCGCCTGGAAGCCGTCCGCCGCTCACTCCCGAGCCTGCAGCACCGCAAGCTGAAGTAGCTATAAATGCCGTCGCGCGATTTCGGTCCAGGTACCGGATGGCTCTAGCGAAATGTAGTTCTTCCAGAAGGGGCGAGCCTTTTGGGTTTCGCCGACCTGCTCGTACGCCATCGCCAGGTTGAAGTAGGCGTCGGAGAACTTGGGGTCGGCCTCGATGGCGCCGTGAAACAGCGGGATGCTGGCTTCGGGCTCGCCGCGCTCGAGCATCACGTACCCCAGGTTGTATTGTGCCTCGGGTTGGCGCGCGTCGACTTCGAGCGCGCGTTTGTAGAGTGTCTCGGCACCTTCGGCGTCGTGACGCCGGAAGCGAATGTTGCCGAGGTTCGTGTACGCGATGGCGAGCCAAGGATCGAGGCCGATCGCTTCGTTGTAGAGGTGCTCGGCCTCGTCCATCGTCGCGGGATCTTCGTCGAGCTGGCTGGCTCGGAGGTAGAGCTCGTAGGCCGTGCGAGCTCGTTCGCGGCCAGCTGACGGGCGCAGCACGCGCACCACGTCTTCGCGCAGAGACTTGACCTCGAAATCGAGCACCATCTGCCCGGTCAGCGGCTCGAAGGCGCCGTCTTGCGTGTGCACCACGACGCGCTGCCCGTCCGAGACGATGCGCAGCTCCTGAAGCGGCCGCGTGACCTTGGGCAGCGTGCGCTTGAGCGCGCTCACCGCGCGCGTCACGTCACGCAGGCGCACGCGTTGCGACAGCAGCGTTTGCGCCGTCCGGAGCGCGATCAGGTCCGAAAACGTGTAGGCGCGTCGGCCCTTGCGACGGCCGGTAGGGGACACGACGCCCGCGCGATCCAGCGTCCGCAGCCGCGCCGGGGTGACGTCGAGCAGACGCGCGATCTCCGTGCCGCTGAACAGGTCGGTCAGCGGCTCGCGGCCGCTCTGCGGTTCCGCACCTGCGTCCAGAGCTTTCGCGTCGCGTCGCTCCACACGGCCACCGCCGGGACCGAACACGACGTGGATGACTTTGTCATCGCGCTGCTTCTTCCGGCTCATCACGCTATCCGCGACCCGCCTCTCCAAGACTTAATCGACTCCTGCTGCTCTCGAAAAGCAAAGCAGAACAATTTTCTTTGTAGCAGCCCCTGTCAAGCGCTCGCACCGCGAGCCACGATCTACGCCGAACGGTAGTGGGGTCTGCTTCGCCCCACCCCCGCGATGCGCGCTCGCGCGCACCGAGTGAGACCACAGGGCGACGAAGTCACACCGAGTGGTTTTCGTCTTGACTTGTGTGCGCGGAGGATCGCTCCCCAGTTACGCTCGTGACTATGACCCGGTCACGCCACGTCGCGCGCGTGTCGGGCTCGGCGTCGTTTTACGGGGAGCGTGATCCTGATCGCGTTCGCGCTCGCGATGCACGCGCGCTTCGACCTCGACACCGACTTGAATGCCGTGAGCCGCGAGCTTCACTCCGAGCTCGGCGCGCACGCGACCGATCGGCGCCGCGGAGCGGACCTGCGCTTCGAGGCGGGCGACGCGCGTGGCTCGGAGGCGCGCGTGCGGGTCCTTCGCGAGCAAGCGCGCGACCTGCTCGGCCTGGTCGTCGGGGACGAGCCCGCCTCGTGACGAGAACGGGAGCAGGATGCTGGTGGAGCCGTAGTACACCGTGCCGTCGGGCTCGTCGCGCGTGGCGCCCTCGCTCATTACGTCGGCGCCCTCGAAGAGCTCGCGCCAGCGGTAATCGGAGCTCTGCCAGAGCTCTACCTTGCGCGAGCTGATGAGCGGCAAAGCATGCGTCTTCTTCAGACCAGGCCCTTTGCCGCGCGGCTTCACGCTCACGATCGTACGCCGGAGCCTCGCCCCTCAGTAAAGTTCTCGGCGGCCGATGCGAGGTGGTCGCTTTGGCCCAACCCCGGCTAGCGAAGGGCTTGCGGAAGCGCGCTGTGAGGCGCGACGAAATTTGTCCGGTCGTCGCCGAGTCCTCTCTAATCGCTGAAATGAAGCTCGATGGCAGCTACGCCGGCCCCGAACGCCGCAAAAATCGCGTATTTTTGACGAAGAACACCGAGTACCACTTCCGAGGCGAGGTCTGCGTCGCGGTTCGGGATCGCCACTCGGCCAAATGGCTCCCGTCGCACCTCGCGATCGGGCGGCGCCTATCCGGCGGCGTTCACTTCCACAAGAACGGGACCGCCGTGCCGGTGTTCGATCTGCCGAGCCGGGGCGAGGCCCTGTACTTTGCGGACGACGGACGTGAGCTCATCACCAGCGCGGTTTGCGACCTGCAGCGCCCCTCGCGCGAGTCGCTGAACGTCTACTCGTGACCAGGAATCTCGCGACAACAGGTCTGACCAGTTTCAGTGTGCGCGTAATCCTGTGCGCTTTAAGATCCAGTTTTCGCGGTCTATCTGCGAAGGTTGATTCGCACCATGACCACCCGATGACAGAAAAAGGCCGATAAATGACGTTCTCGCTCGCTTCAACGGCTCGGCATCATTCTTGGATACAGGGCGGCGCCTCCAAGGGAAATTTGAATATGGCGCAAACCGTAACTCAGCCTGCGCAAGACCCCCGTGCCGTCGCCATCCTCGCCAAGAACATCTATCGCGAGTTTCGAGCCGGCGGTTTCAACGAGCGGGACGTGATGGCGCTGGCAGGCGAGCTCCTGTCGCTCGTCACGACGGATGTGAAAAGCCGTCAGCACGACAACGGCTGACCGCCAGGCCTGGTCCATCCAGCCCGGGTAGAAACAACTTAGACGCTTCGGTTGACACGAGGGGTGTCTGATCGGCAATCCTTTACCCAGTGATTTCCCCGACCTCCACCGCCCGCGCTCCCGTTTTCGCGGTGGTTATCCATGAGAAGGGCGGAGCCGAGCGTCGAGAGACGTTCGAGACCGCAGAACTGACGGTCGGGCGTGTTCAGGGAAACGAGCTCATGTTGCCGAAGGGCAACGTGTCGAAGCGACATGCGCGGCTGCTCTACCGAGACGGCCGCTTCATCGTCACCGACCTGAACAGTACCAACGGCACCTACGTCAATCGCCGCCGCATCACGCAGGCGACGATCGTGCGCGAAGGCGACCGCATCTACGTCGGCGACTTCGTGCTGCGGATCGAGCTGCCGGCTAGCGAGGGCGCCGAGCAGCAAGCGCCCGCGGACGGCGAGGGACGCGCCGAGTTGGTGTCGGCTCCCGACGAGCTGTCCACCACCGGCCCGAGCGCTCCGGCCGTGGCGGCCTCGCAACCACCGACCGTGGAGGAAGACTCTCGCGCGAGCGGTGGTCACACCGTTACGCCGCCGGCGCGCACGCCATCGAGCCCTGCCGGTTCGGATCCGCAGCTCCGCGCTGCGTTTCCCGTCAACGAGACCACCGGCACGCACCAGGTGGGGCGCACCACGCAAGACGACTCGCCGAGCTACGAGCGCGGAGCGCTGGTCGGCCTGGTGGCGATGGCGGTGCAAAACGTGGTGGATCGGCTGGGTAGCGAGGCCTTCGAGCTGCCGCTCGCGGCCGACTTGGCGTCGCGTGTCGAGCCGGCGCTCCGCGACATCGTCAGCAAGCTGACGACGACCAAAGACGCGCCGATGAGCGTGCCGCCCGAACGCTTGCTGGACCTCGCGCGCGATGAGCTGCTCGAGCTGGGGCCCTTGGCCGATTTGCTTGCCGACAGCTCGGTCACCGAGGTCGGGGTGGTGCGCTTCGATCAAGTGGTGGCTGCGCGTGCTGGTCGCAGCGTGGCGGTCGAACCGGGCTTCAGCTCCGAGCGCTCGCTCGGCTGGGCGGTCGCGCGGCTTCGCTCGGAGGCCAGCGAAGGCGGCACCGGCCTCGATTTTCGCCTCACGACGGGCGCGCGCGTCTCGGTCGATCCGCCAGCGGGCGGTAGGGCTGGCGCGCTGCTCATTCGCAAACCTCAGCGCGCGGCGCTCACGCTCGACGAGCTGGTGCGTCGCGGCGTGATCTCACGAGCCATCGCCACGTTCTTCCGGCATTGCCTGACCTCGCGCGTGAACATGCTGGTCGTCGGCGGTCACGACGGCGCAGCCGAGCAGGTGCTGTCGGCGCTGGTGACGTCACACGCGGATGCGCGCTCCGTTTGGATTGGCGACGGCGTCGCGGGGCGTTCGGAGGTAGCCATCGATTTCGGGCTCGGTTCGCCCGCGGAAGCGCGGCGCGCTTTGGCGGTAAAGGCGGGCATTCCCGGGCTGCGCTTTGCGGCGCGCCTCACCACGCCCGAAGTGACGGCCGCGGTGACCGAGATGGTCGCGTCCGGGGTCGACGGCGTGTTGGCGCTCCGGCACGCGACCTCGGTGAAGCGAGCGCTGTCGCGCCTCTCCGCCGAAATTGCGGCGGCGCGCAGCGGGCTCGGGATTCGCGCGGCTCGTGAGCTCCTGGCCGGCGCTTACGAGGTGGTGATCGAGGTCGCGCGGCTACGCGACGACCGCATCCGGGTGCTGCGCGTCGTGGAGCTCACGGGCGTGTCGGGTGAGGACGTAGAGCTGCAGGACGTGTTCAGCTTCATCCCCGATCGCACGGCAGCTGGTGGCGCCGTGGAAGGCACCTTCACCGCGAGCGGCCACGTGCCTCAAGTCGTCGAAGCGATGCGCGCCCGAGGTGAATCGCTGGATAGCTCTTTGTTTTCGCGGCCACCATCGCGCTAGCGCGATGGAGGGTCTTGTTCTCCTCCGCACTTCGCGTAGTGTGTCGCGCGTCTTTTGCGACGGAAGAGGCAGCGGGCGCCCGGGCTCGCCGGATTTTCTAAACCCGCCTCTCGGTGTCGATCGTGATCTGATCGTGCCAAGTCGGGTGAGGGCGATCCAGCTCGCGCGCGAACGCGCGCTCGCGATCAAATCCAATCCTCAGGCTTCAGCCTTGGAACCTACGCGCGGGCTTCGGCTTTCGCTTTTTCGACCTTCTTGCTCATCATGCGCTTCTTGAGCGCCGAGAGCTTGTCGATCATCAGCACGCCGTTGAGGTGATCATTCTCGTGCTGGATCGCGACGGCGAGCAGGCCGTCGGCTTCGAGCTCGAACGGCTTACCGTCACGACCGAGTGCCCGCACCTTCACGCGCTCGGCGCGCTTGATCTCTTCAGTCGCGCCCGGGAACGACAGGCAGCCCTCTTCCCAGACCTGCTGACCGTCGAGCTCCAAGATCTCCGGATTGATGAACACCTTGAGATCGCTCGGCTCGTCCTCGGCTGCCGCGTCGATCACGAAAATCCGCACGGCCACGCCCACCTGATTGGCGGCCAGGCCGCAGCCCGGCGCGTCGTACATGGTCTCCGCCATGTTATCGACTAACTCCAGGATTTCAGGCGTGATTTCGGCCACCAGCTTGGCGGCTTCGCGCAGCCTGGGGTCCGGGTATTGCAGGATGGGCAGCAGCATGACTGGCTCAAGGTAACACCGGGTCCAGGGCCCGGCAATTGGGGCAGGGCAGCGGGCCCCCGTCGAGGCGCGGGCCCTCAACCCGGGTTCGTGCGAGCAGCCTTCTTGGCGTACTTGAGCGGGCCCCAAACGTGCGCGTCCGCGCCGCAGAGCTCCCAGCGTGCTGGATCGATGCGTGGCGCGTCGGACGGATGCTCCGGCCCCGCCCAATCGACCGCCCCCGGTCGCCCGCGCGGACCTAGCAGCACCGGCGCCACGAACACGTGCAGCTCGTCGACCAGCGGATTCGCGAGCAAGCTGCCGGCCAGCTCGGAGCCGCCTTCGCACATCACGCTGACTACCTCGCGGGCCGCCAGCTCGCGCAGCATGTGCTGCGGATCACAGCGGCCTTCAGCGGTCGGGGCGACGCGAATCACCCTCACGCCTGCGGCGAGCAGCGCTTCTTCCTGCGGTTTTGGTGCGGCTGCGGTCGTGACGACGCAGGTCGGTGTTTGCGCGGCAGTTTGCACGACCTGCGCGCTGAGCGGGATGCGCAGCTTGCTATCGACGATGACGCGCACCGGGCTGCGTCCCGGCACATCGCGCACGGTGAGGCGCGGGTTGTCGGCGAGCACCGTATTCACGCCGACCATCACGGCGTCGTGTGACGCGCGCAGGGACTGCACGCGCTGGCGCGATTCCGCGCCCGTGATCCATTTGGACGCGCCGGTGCGGGTGGCGATACGACCGTCGAGCGAGATCGCCAGCTTGAGCGTCAAGTAGCTCGAGCCGCTCGTGATGAACTTGCTCCACGCTTTGATCAACGTGTGGGCTTCGGTCTCGAGCACGCCTTCGACGACCTCGACGCCTGCGCTGCGCAACCGCTCCACGCCGCCGCCAGCGACGCGCGGGTTCGGATCGCGGCAGCCGATCACGACGCGCTTGATGCCCGCCGCCAAAATCGCGTCGACGCAAGGCGGCGTGCGCCCTTGATGGTTGCAGGGCTCGAGCGAGACGTAGAGCGTCTGTCCGCGCGCCTTGTCACCGGCGGCCCGGAGCGCTGCGATCTCGCCGTGGTCCAGGCCGGTCGCGGCGTGGAAGCCTTCACCGAGCACTTCGCCTTCGGCGTTCGCCACCAAGCTGCCGACGTGCGGGTTGGGGGAGGGGTCGCCCTTCTCGCCCAGCGCGATCGCGCGCCGCATCAGCTCCTGATCCAGGTCCTTGGCCATGGCTAGTCGCTGCGCGAGCGCACGAGCTTGCCCATCTCGCTCATGAACTCGTCGATGTCTCGGAACGAGCGATAGACGCTGGCGAAGCGCACGTACGCCACTTCGTCGAGCGCCTTGAGGCGAATCATCACGCGCTCGCCGATCACGAGCGACGACACTTCTTTATCGCCGCTCTCGCCGAGCTCGCGCTCCAGCTGCTCGGCCTGCTCTTCCAGCGTTTCGGCCGAGACCGGGCGCTTGTTACAGGCGATGCGCAGGCTGCGCAGGATTTTCTGGCGATCGAAGGATTCGCGTTGGCCGTCCTTCTTGACCACGGTGGGCAGGGTTTGTTCGACGCGCTCGTAGGTCGTGAAACGGCGCTTGCAGCCGTCGCACTCGCGGCGGCGCCAGGTCACGGTGCTGCCGGCGACGAGCCGCGAGTCCACGACACGGCTCTCCATCTCGCGGCAATAGGGGCACTGCATGGGCCGGGACGGACCGAGCGCGCGCGCTCAGCCCTCGTAGGCGGAGAAGACCAACGTCGCGTTGGTGCCGCCGAAACCGAAGGAGTTGCTCATGCAGCGCTTGATGCGGCGCTCACGAGCCTTGTTGGGCACGAAGTCCAAGGGCACCTCCGTGTCCGGATCCTCCAGGTTGATGGTGGGCGGGATCACGCCGGTCTCGAGCGCCTTGATGCAGACGGCGGCCTCGACTGCGCCGGCCGCGCCGAGCAGGTGGCCCATCATGCTCTTGGTCGAGCTGACCCAGAGCTTCTTGTCCAGTGCGTGGCTGCCGAAGATGCGGGCGACCGCCTTGGCTTCTTCGGTGTCGCCCACGGGGGTGGAGGTGCCGTGCGCGTTGATGTAGTCGATTTGCTCCGGCGCCAGCTTGGCGTCCTTGAGCGCCATCTGCATCGCGCGCGCGGCTTGCGCGTGCTCCGGAGCTGGCTTGGTGATGTGGAAAGCGTCGCTGGTGGCGGCGTAGCCCGACACCTCGGCGAGGATGCGCGCACCGCGCTTCTTCGCGCGGCTGAGCGTTTCGAAGATTAGAGTGCCGGCGCCTTCGCCGCACACGAAGCCGTCGCGACCGCGATCCCAGGGGCGGCTCGCGCGCTCGGGCTCGTCGTTACGGCGGCTGAGCGCGAACATCGCGCCGAAGCCGGCGATCCCGATCGGGGTGATCGTCGCTTCAGCGCCGCCGACCACCATCACTTCGGAGTCACCGCGCTGCATCATGCGGAGCGCTTCGCCCATGGCGTGCGCGCTGGAAGAGCAGGCGCTGGTGTGCGCCATGCTCGGCCCACGCAGCCCGAACGCGATCGAAACCTGACCCGAGGCCATGTTCGCGATCAGCGAGGGGATGAAGTACGGGCTCACCTTACCGGGGCCCTTGTTCATCAGCGTGATGGTGCAGCGCTCGAGGTTCTCGAGGCCGCCGAGGCCGACACCGATGTACACACCGGCGCGATCGCGCTCTTCCTCGGTCAGGTTCAGGTCGGCCTGCTCGAGCGCCATCTTGGTCGCCGCGATGGCGAATGGAATGAAGCGAGAGACCTCTTTGATCTTCTTCTTCTCCATGAACGCGGTGGGGTCGAAATCCTTCACCTCCGCCGCGATGCGGGTCGTAAATTGCTCGGTCGCGTCGAACTGCGTGATCGTACCGACGCCGCTCCGGCCGTTGACCAGAGATTGAAAGGTTGCGTCGGTGCCGACTCCGTTCGGAGTGACGAGACCAATTCCTGTAACGACGATCCGCTCCATGTGCTCCTTAAGCTGTCTAAAGCCCACGGGCGATAATGCCAGTGGGGCCGTGGGGCGCGCTGTGCGGCGGGCTC
>JBEHXA010000212.1:0-11149 GCA_048498935.1 Myxococcota bacterium | reverse complement strand
GACACCCGCAGCTCGCCCCACACGAGCTCGCTCTCTCGACCGAGCGGAGCTACGGCACGCTGCGCGCCGAGCCGGCGCTGCGCGCGCGCCTGTTCGTTCACGCGCCGCGCGGCGTTTCGGACGAGCGGGTGCTGGCGCAGCTGCTGGTCGCCGCCTATCAGGTCTTGCTGCTCGATCGCGTTCCCGCGTTTGCTGCAGTCGACGCGGCAGTGAACGGCGTGAAGCGCGATCGCGGGCCGCGCGTGGCCGGCTTCGCGAACGCGGTGCTGCGTAAGTTGGCGAGGACCGGCGAAAAGCTCAGCTGGGCGCAAGCGCTACGCGAGGCGGTGCCCGACTGGCTGTGGCAAGATCTGCTGAAGGCAATCGGTGAAGAGCAAGCGACGCTGCTGTTGAACGCCGAGAGCGTCACGGGGCTCAGGCGTCGGCTCGGCGTTACCGAGCCGGAATGGCTGCAGGAGCTGCCTGCTGGGCGTGTTTCGCCGTTTGCGCGGCTGGTGCGCGGCGCCGGGGATCCGCGCGAAAAGCCAGGCTACGCTGAAGGCGCCTACACGGTGCAAGAAGAGGGAGCGCAGGTCGTGGGCCTCGCGCTCGGAGCGCGCGAAGGTGAGCACGTGCTCGATGCTTGCGCCGGGCGCGGGCAGAAAACCACGCTCTTGGGCGAGCGCATCGGCCACGGCAAGCTGATCGCCAGCGACATCTATCCCGAGAAGCTCGAAGCACTGGCCGCCGAAGCTCAGCGTCTCCACCTGGCTCCCATCGAGACTCGCGCCGTGGACTGGAGCTTCGGTCAGGGCGGGCTGCCGAGTGACTTCGATCGCGTGCTCGTCGACGCGCCATGCAGCGGTACCGGCACGCTCCGTCGCCGGCCGGAGATCTTGCGCCGGCTCGGCCCCGATGACCCAGCGCGGCTAGCCGCACTCGCCGAGTCCATCTTGCGCTCGGCAGCGTCGTGCGCGAAGCCCGGTGGAGTGGTCACGTTCGCGGTTTGCTCGGTGCTCGAGCAAGAATGCGAGCGCGTGGTCGAAAGGGTGCTCGACGTGCTCGAGCCGCATCCCTTCGACGCGCCCGATCTGCCCGATTTTGCCGGCCAGACGTCATTCCGCCTGCTTCCCGGGCTGCACGGCACCGACGGCTACTTCGTCGCGAGCTTCCGGCGGCGCTAGCCGCTCACGGCACGCAGACCTTACGGTTCTTCGAGCCGCCACCGGTCGAGCGGCAGTGGAACGCGGCGCTGGCGTAGTGCTCGCAGTATTGGTCGGCATCGTCGATGCCGGTCCCTTCGAGGTCGGCGTCCTCACAGCTCAGGAAGCAGTACATCTCGCCGGTCGATTCGAACGGCCCACACACCTGGGCGCGAGCATTGGGGCATTCACCGGGGGCTGCGCAGCAGTCGCTGTCTTGCGTGCAGTGATGCGTGCAATAGCCGTTCTGGACGCGGTCGAGGCAAACTGCATCACCGAGCAGGGTCCCGTCTTCGACGCCCGGGTAGCACTGCTCGGCGCTCTCGCAGGCTTGGCCGGTGCCGGTGGGGCCCTCCGGGTCGTCGTCGCCACAGCCGACGAGCAGAAAGCCGCTGAGCGCGAACGCTGCGGCTAGAAGGGAAGCAAAGTGGCCGCTTGGCCGGGTATGGAGCTTGGCGGACATGGTCCGGGTAAGTGGCGGCACCTGCTGGTTTTTATCAGCCCGCAGCGCGATTGCCTTAGCGTGTGGCCATGTTGGCTGAGGCGGCGCTGCTGGTCAGCCTGTCCGTGTCGCACGGGCCGGATGCGGACGGCTGCGCGACGCGCGCACAGCTGAGCCGCGCGGTCGAACGCCGCCTCAAGCGGCGCGTCTTCGTCGCGGCCGAGCAGGCGCAGCTGCGACTCGACGTCGCGTTCGCGAAGCGCGGCAGCGACCTCGTGGCGACGATTCGCTTGGTCGACGCCGAGGGACGTTCCCGCGGCACGCGCTCGCTGACGACCGAGTCGCACTGTTCAGCGCTCGATGATTCCTTGGCGCTGTCGATCGCGTTGCTCGTCGACGAGCCACCCGAGCCGGAACCCGAGCTGGAAGCGCAGCCCGAATCGGCTACTCCAGCCGCTGCGCGGACGGAAGGAGCGCCCGCTCCTAGCAAACCACCGGCTCCGCGCGAGCCCATCGCGATCACCATTCCTCCGGAGGTGGCGGCGCCACGCGAGCCTTGGCATTTTTCGTTCGGCGTGGCTGGAGCGGTCGCGTGGGGCCTGCTGCCCGAGGTTCGGCCGGCAGTCGTAGTTTGGGCGCGGCTCATGCCGCACGGCTTCGTGCCGATCATCCTTCAGGGTGAAGGCTTTTGGCCCAGTGACGCCGCACGTGACACCAGCTCGGGTGCTCATTTTCAGCTCTGGCGAGCCGGGCTCGCGCTCTGCCCCACGCTGTCGTCGACACCAAGCAATGCTTTCGGCCTGTGCGTCGGTCAACAGGTGGGCTGGCTCAGCGTGCAGGGCTACGGCTTCGACCAAAACCTCGAAGATCGGCGGCTCAGCTTCGCCTTGTCGCTGGGTGCCGAGGGCCGGCAGCTGCTTTGGAAGCCTTTTTCGCTCCGAGCCTACCTCGGAGCCGAAATTCCGTTGGTCCGGGATCGCTTCACCTCGGGTGGTGAAAACGCGGTCGAGCTATTTCGGCCCAGTCCCGTGGCATTCGGGGCCGAGCTCGGACTCGAAGCGGCGCTCTGGTAATAAATGCCCCGCCCGGGCGCCACCAACGTCATAGCAGCTCGGCTAGGTTAACCCCGCCGTGGATCACCCCCCGAGCCTGCGCAGCATCTTCGATGAGCACGCTCGCTATGTCATCCGCGCCTTGCGACATCTCGGCATCTCCGAAGCCGACGTGGAAGACGTCGCCCAAGAGGTGTTCGTCACCGTGCATCGCAAGCTGCCCGAGTTCGAAGGGCGCTCGTCGATTCGCACCTGGCTCTACGCCATCTGTTTGCGCACCGCGTCGGATCATCGAAGGCGCGCCTACAACGTGCGCGAGCGCCCCACCGAAGCTCCACCGCTCGATACCGGAGAGCGCACCGGTGCCGAGCCGGACGCACGCGTCGAATCGCGCGCTTTCGTGCTGCAGCTGCTCGACCAGCTCGACGAGGACAAGCGCACCGTTGTCGTGCTCTACGAAATCGAAGGTCTCAGCATGCGTGAGGTCGCCGAAACGATCGGCTGCCCGCTGCAGACGGCCTATTCGCGGCTTCATGCTGCGCGTGAGCTCTTGCTCGCAGCCTGGCAGCGCTCCGAAAAGGATCCACCATGACTGATCCGAGCGATCCTCCGCGCCTGAGCGAAGCGCCGGGTGCGCTGGGCGACGCGCTGCGCGGCGCGCACGAAGACGTCGGCACGTCGGCTCAGCTGACGCGCCTTTCGGCTCGACTCGGGCCGTTACTCGGGCAGCCTCCAGTCGGGCCGCCTGGCGTGCCTCCCCCAACTGGCGCCGGCGTCGGCGTCGCCAAGTTGGTGGTGACTGGCATCGCCCTCATCGTCGCCGGTGGGGCCGCCTGGCGGGCCGCCACATACCAGCCAGTCTCCCCACCGGCGCCCAATCCACCCCAAGCGCAGGCTGCTTCGGCTGCGCCCGCGATACCGCAGAGTCCTGCGCCCAGTCCGGTGGTCGCAGCGCCTACAGAACCGGCCGAGCCTGCCACGTTGCCGGGCGACTCGAACGCTGCTGCGAGCGCGAAAACGCCCGTCCCGGCGAAACCGCTGCACGCAGCCGCCCCTTCGGAAGCGGATCTGCTCGAGCAGGCTCGCGTGGCGATGAAGAGCGATCCGGCGCGGGCGCTGGCGCGAGCGAACGAGCACCGCCAGCGGTTTCCGGGAGGAGCGTTGATTCAGGAACGCGAAGTGATCGCGATCAAAGCGCTGCGCGCGCTCGGTCGTGCGAGCGAGGCCGACGCACGCGCGGAAGCTTTCGGCAAAGCGTTTCCTGGCTCGGCGTTCGCGCGTAAGCTCAAGCCGCCCCCTTGAGTATTCGCTCACAGCCAACGCTTGCTCGGCGCGCGCTTTCGCTCGTGCTCTGGGCGTGCTCTGGCCTCGCGCTCGTCGGCTTCGGTTGTGGGCAAGACGTTCGGGTTGGCTACGACGACGCGGGCGGCGCAGGCGGTTCGAACGTCGGAGGTGGCGGTGGCTCGCTGCCGCTGGGAGGCGCACCTCCGGAAGGCGGCGCACCGAATGGGGGCGCTCCCGACTGCATTCCGGCGCAGTGCGAAGGCACGGTGAAGGCGTGCGGTAACTGCAGCGACGACGACGACGACGGCCTGATCGACGCTCTCGATCCGGAATGTCTCGGTCCTTGTGACAACGACGAAGCGGGCCTCAGCTCCGGCTTGTCCGGAAACACCTCGAATACCTGCCGGCAGGATTGCTACTTCGACAGCGACGAGGGGGCGGGCAACGATCAGTGTTTGTGGAGCCAGGCTTGCGACGAGAAGTCAGTCGCGCCCGACTACCCACCGAGTGGCGAGTCGCGCTGTGAGTACGTGGAAGGGGCCGCTCCCATGGGCGTGGCATGCGCCACAGCTCGTGAAACGCAATCGGACACTTGTCTCGAGCGCTGCTTGCCGCTCGTTCCGAACGGGTGTGATTGCTTCGGCTGTTGCGAGCTGCCTGCGCGCAGCGGCAACTACCACTACATCGGTCGCGGCACGGGTGCCGACGGCTGCCAGCTCGATCGTCTCGACGATGCCGAAGCGTGCCCTCCGTGCACCCCGGTGCCGAGCTGCAACAACCCTTGCGAGCGCTGCGAAGCGTGCGTGGGCGGCTCACCAGAAGCCGATTGCGAGCCGGAAGCTGCATGCGACGCGGATGAAGAGCCTTGCCCGGATGGGCACTGCGGAGTCGGACAGTACTGCCTGACCGGTTGCTGCATCTTGGCTCCGCCAAAATAAGTAGGGCCCGGGTCATAAAGACCCAGGTCTGTCCGCCACCTATCGAGCATGAGGAATTCCTTTCGCTTCGTTGCGGTATCCGTCGTGCTTGGTCTTTCCGTGTGGAGCTGTGGATCGGACGACGACCCGGGAAGCTCGGGTAATACCGCTGGTACTGCGGGCAGCGCGGCCGGAGAGAGCGGCGAGGCCGGTACTCCGGGCGCGGGCACCAGCTCGACTTCGACGGCGGGTAGCAACTCGACGGCGGGCAGCAACCAAACCGGCACGGCTGGTTCTGGTGCGGGCGGCGACGCAAGTACCGGGGGTCAGACCGGCAATGCCGGCGCTGGCGGAGATGCGCAAGCTGGTGCGCCCCCGCAGGGCGGTACGGGCAACGAGGGTGGCATGGCTCCGGCCGGAGCTGGTGCGGCCGGTGAAGCTGGTGCGGGCGGAGCTGCGCCTAGCTGTTCGGGCGCTCCGCCTGCGTGCACGACCTTGAGCGCCGTGAAGTGCGCGACGGTTGACGGTTGCGATGCAGCAGCGACTCCGTGCGCAGGCACTGCCATTCTTTGTGCCCAGCACCTCACGGCGCCGACGTGTGCGCAAGCTGGTTGCAATTGGAGCGGTGGCTGCAGCGGCACCCCTACTGCTTGCAGCGAGCACGCAACATCCCTGCAGTGCGGCAACGCTGGCTGCACCTGGACGCCCTGCGCCGGTACCGCCACGCCGTGCACCGCTCTCGCTGAGCTCGCCTGCGGAACGCAAGATGGTTGCTCGTGGCAATGAAGCGCCGATCATAAATCCACGGCCTAGGCGCCCACTCACTGTTTTCTCGGTAAAACAGCATGACCAAAGCATCCCTCGGTTGTTTGGCGGTTCTCGTGCCCTTGTGCCTGGTGTGGGCATGTGGGTCGAGTGGCGATAGTGGTGACAACTCGAACGCCGGGGCCAACGGCTCCGGTGCTTCGGCTTCCGGCGGTGATGGTCCGGGCGCTGCGGGCGAAGGCGACGGTACCGGTGACACGTCTGGTGGCGGCTCGCTGAACCTCGGGGGCGTCGGGAGCGGCACTGGCGGCTCGCTGAACCTCGGGGGCAGCGTCAACAGCGGCGGTACGCTCAACACTGGTGGCACGTTGGCCACCGAGCTGTGCGGCGACGCTGGCTGCATCTGCTCGAACGGCATCGACGACGACGAAGACGGTCTGATCGACGGCTTCGATCCCGAGTGCACCGGTCCGTACGACAATGACGAGGGCTCGTTCGCGACCGGCATTCCCGGCGACAACCGCGACCCCAAGTGGCAAGACTGCTTCTTCGACGGTAATTCGGGCGCCGGTGACGACGGCTGTCGTTACCGCACCGAGTGCCTGACCGGCGAGCTCGATCAAAGCGACAAGAACTGCACGCTCACGCAAGAGTGCATCGACTATTGCGCGCCCCGCACGCCCAACGGCTGCGACTGCTTCGGTTGTTGCACCATTCAGCTGCCGGACGGCGACACCATCGACATCATGACCGGGAGCGACTGCTCGCTCGACTCCGCCGAGGATGCGGAGGCTTGCCCGGTGTGCGTGAAGTCGGACCAATGCGGCAACACTTGCGGGCGCTGCGAGCTGTGCCCAGGCAAGACTGTCGACGATCTGCCCGCCGATTGCGCGCCCGATCCCAGCGGCAGCGGTGGCGCGGGCTCCGGAACCGGTGGTGCTGGCGACCCCGGCGATCCACCCAACCCCGGCTACACCTGCGACGGTGGCCAGGTCTGCGGACCAGGCCTGCCGGTCTGCCCGGTGAGCGACTTCTGCTCGCTCGGTTGCTGCTTGCTCAAGCCGCCGAAGTGAGTGAGCCGCTCAGTACGAGCCACGCAGCGCGAGCTGCGGCGACCAGCCGAGGCTCGCGCCTTCGATCGGCATGCCGTTGGCTCGCATCTCGGTCTTCGCGCCGCTCGTAGCCAAAAAGTAAATGCCCGGCACGAGCGCCACTGCGCCGAGGCCAGCCGTGACAGCCCCCGCGGTGGTGAGCCCGCTGCGCTCAGCGAGCCCGCCCGCGAGCGCCAAGAAGCCGCCGATGAACATGAAGCCGCCGCCAAGGCCCGCGGCCACGATGCCTCCCACCATGCGTCCGGTGTTCTTGGGAAATGCGCGCACCTGAAGGTCGCCTTGCCCTGCAAATCGGCTGAGCTCGGGCACATCGAGCGTCTCGAGCACCGGGCCGTTTTCCAAGCGTAGCTGGTACGAGTCGTTGGGCGACACCCAGCGCATGCATGGCGTGCGGCACACGAACTGCTGATTTTGGCGCAACTCCCAGACCTGATCGGTGCCGGAGGCGAACGTGACCCGCATCGTGCCGGCGCCTCGCTCTTTCGCGAAGCGCGGCAGTGGCGTCAAAAAGGCCTGGATGGGCGAGCTGCAATTGAGCTCTGGGTTCTCGTCGGTGGATGCCTTGCAGCTCTCGAAGTCACCAGCCTCGCGCAGCAGTGTTTCCGAGCTGCTGGTGTGCGCCCCGCCAGAATAAGGGCCCGCCGAGACACCGCCACCTGCGTCCAGGGTGCCGCCCGAATGCATTTTGAAGCTGCCGATGGAGATGCCGGTGAGCAGGTGCGTTGCGGCGGCGCACTCGCCGTAGTCGGGCACGTCGGTTACCGTCGAACCTTCGAGCACGTATTGCCCGGAAACCATCGTGCGCACTGCGAGTCGGCCCGCTCGGGCGAGCTCTCCTTCGAGGGCCAAAGCTCCCAGCGGCAGCTTGGCGAATAGCTCGTCTTGGTTGTGGATTTCGATCCCCTCCGACGACAGCGTCGTGCGCTGCCAGCGGTAGCTGCCGCGCAAGGTGCAGGCCGTGATGGGCCGCATGCTGCAACCAGTGAATTCGACGGCGAGCCCGCCACTGCGGAGCCGCGCTTGCAGGTTGGCTTTCTCGGCCGCTGGCCACTCCGTGATGAGCGGGCTACCCGATACTGCAGCTGCCTGGCAGCGAGCCTGTTCGCCGGGTATTCCGGGCGCCTGCGCGCGGGGCAGGGCTCCTCCTCCTCCGCAAGCCAAGAGCAAGCTACAGCCAGCCAGCGTCGACACGCGTGATGCGAGCATGATCCTCGAACCTAGCAGCTGCGACGGTGCGCCGTCGACGACGTCGTCGCTGCCGATGTAATCAGGGCGGACGACTTCGCCTTTTGACTACAGCGCTGTCCCGACGACGCGGTTACGGCCGCCGCGCTTGGCAGCGTAGAGCAGCGAGTCGACACGCTGATACAGCGCAGCTGCTTCTTCGCCGCTCCGAGCCTCTGCCACGCCGAGGCTGAGGGTCGCCACGATTCGCGTGCCCATGAAATCAGTGACCAGCGACTCGATGAGGCCGCGGACTGCCTCGGCGGCTTGCAGGGCGAGGGCATGCTGCGTGGCGCTCAGCACCAGCGCAAACTCTTCGCCGCCCACGCGGAACAAGCTGTCGCCGTCGCGGAGCTGCGCCGAAACGGCGCTGGCGACGTTCTTCAGCACCGCATCACCGGCGGGGTGGCCGTAGGTGTCGTTGATCTTCTTGAAATGGTCGATGTCGAAGAGCACGATCGAAAGAGGCACGGTGGTTTGCTGCGCGCGCTGCAGCTCCTTCCCGAAAGTCTCGTCGAAGTAGCGCTTGTTGAAGGCGCCGGTCAGCGCATCCATGCTCGCCAGGTTGAAGACGTGCTCGAAGTAGCGCTGCTCGACGTGGCTCTCCGTGTACTTCAGCACCGTCTTGCCGACCCGGATCTGGTCGCCGTCCATGAGCTTGGCGCGCTCCACCTTCTGCTCGTTGACGAACGTGCCGTTCGTCGAGCGCAAATCCACGATGTAGTAGCGCCCCAGGATGTGCTGCACGCTGGCGTGCTTGCGGCTCACCTGGTCGGTGGTCACGCAAATCGTGCATGTTTCGGCTCGGCCAATCGATACCTCCTGCTTGCCCAGCTCGAAGCGGCGGCCCATGTCATCGCCGGAGATGATCACCAGGCAGGGGGGGCCGGAGGCTTGGGGGCGTTCGGACGGGATCGAGATGGCGGTCCGTCTGCCGGGGAAAATGGACGCCATGTGGAAGCTGCTCCCGATAGTACCGGGGCGTCGATGGCGGTCAATAGTCGCAAAAACCCCGCCACCTCCTTGCATTCGGCCCGCTAACGCGACAAACGTCCGCCATGACGCTTCCGCTTCAGGGTGTTTTCACGGCGCTCGTCACGCCGTTTTCCGAGGATGGCTCGAGCATCGATTTCGAGGCTTACGAAAAGCTTCTTGCCCAGCAGCTCGCGGGTGGCGTCAACGGTCTCGTCCCGTGCGGCACGACGGGTGAGTCTCCCACCTTGAGCGATATCGAGCAGCGTGAGCTGATCAGCCGAACGGTGCGCTTCGCCAAGGGGCGCGTTCCGGTCCTGGCTGGTACTGGCTCGAACAACACCAAGAAGAGCATCGAATCGGCGAAGGCCGCGTTCGAAGCGGGCGCCGACGGCGTGATGGTCGTCATGCCGTACTACAACAAGCCCTCTCAAGAGGGCTTGTATCGGCACGTGACCGAGGTGGCCAAGGCCGTTTCGGGTCCGGTCGTCGTGTACAACGTGCCTGGTCGCTCGATCGTGGATCTGAGCGTGGACACGCTGCTGCGCATTCTCGACGCTTGTCCGAACGTCGTGGGTATCAAGGATGCGTCGGGCAACGTGCTGTTTTGCCAGGAGCTGATGGGCAAGGCGCGTGGTCGTGTCGTCAACCTTTCCGGCGACGACCCGCTGACCTTGCCGATGATGGCCGTGGGTGCGCAGGGCGTGATCAGCGTGACCAGCAACCTCTACCCAGCTCAGGTGGGTGAGGTCTTGGCTGATGCGCGGGCCGGCAAATGGGCCGAGGCCGAACGCAAGAGCAGCCGGCTCTTTCCGCTGCACCGCGCGCTCTTCGCTGAACCGAGCCCGGCTCCGATCAAGGCCGCGCTGGCGCTCAAGGGCCTCATCAAGAATAGCGTGCGCCTGCCGATCATCGAAGCGAGCCAAGGCCTCACCGACGTCTTGGCGCAGCTCATCAAGAGCTACGAGGCCACATGAAGCTCGCGCTCTTTGGCGCCACCGGGCGCATGGGTCTCGCGATTGCGCGCCTAGCGCATGCGTCGGGCGACGTGCAAATCGTGGGCGGCGTCTGCCGTGACGAAGACCCCGGAATCGGTCGCGACATCGGTGAGCTGGCTGGTATCGGTCAGATCGGCGTCGTCACGACTGCCGACACCGCGTCGGGGCTGCTCGGCGCCGACGTGGTGATCGACTTCTCGGTCGCCTCCGCGGTCGTGCCGCTGCTCGCGATCGCAGCGCGCCAGAAGGTCGCGGTCGTGAGCGGCACCACCAACCTCGACGAAGCCGCGAAAAAAGCGCTCGATCGCGCGGCGCAGAGCGTGCCGGTGCTGTGGGCGCCCAACATGAGCTTGGGCGTCCAAGTCTTGGCGGAGCTGGTCGAGCAAGCCGTCAAGCGGCTCGGGCTTGGCTACGACGTAGAGATCACCGAGGTTCACCACCGCAAGAAGGTGGACTCGCCTAGCGGCACCGCAAAGCGCCTGGCGGAAGCGGCGCGCGCGGCGCGCTCCGAGCTGCGCGAGATTCACGGCCGCAGCGGCGACGTCGGCGCGCGCACCAATGAAGAGATGGCAGTCTTTGGGCTGCGCGGCGGTGACGTGGTCGGCGATCACACGGTGTACCTGTTCGGTCAGGGCGAACGGCTGGAGCTCACGCATCGCGCCTCCAACCGCGACCTGTTCGCGCATGGCGCGCTTTCGGCGGCGCGTTTTCTGGCTGGCAAGCCCGCGCGTCGCTACACGATCGCGGACGTGCTGGGGTGAAGGACGGCTGGCTCGGGCGACTGTCGCTCACGCTCGAGAGTACGCCGAACGGCACGCAGCTGGCTCGCTCGGCCCACGAAGGGCCGCTGCGCATCCAGCGCGTCTTTTATCCCGAGGGCGGCGCCTGCCCGCACATCTATCTCTTGCACCCGCCGGGGGGCGTGGTGGGCGGCGATCGGCTGGAAACATCGGTAGATCTGGCGGAAAAGGCGCACGTGCTGCTCACGACGCCCGCCGCGCAAAAGCTCTACCGCTCCGCTGGAGCCGCGAGCGAAATCTTCAACCGCCTCTCGCTCGGGCCTGGCGCCACGCTGGAGTGGCTGCCGAGCGAGACGCTGGCGTTCTCGTCGGCTCAGGCCCGCAGCACGACGCGCGTGGAGCTAGCTGCCGGCGCCGCCTTCGTCGGCTGGGAGATCAGTTGCTACGGCATGCCCGCGCGCG
>JBEHXA010000211.1:0-11150 GCA_048498935.1 Myxococcota bacterium | reverse complement strand
TGCCGAGCGGGTAAGCCTCCTCGACGTGGTTCCACGGATCTTCCTGGGTCTGCTTCAGGCCCAGGCTGACGCGCTCGGTCTCGGCGTTGTACTTGAGCACCTTGACGGTGACCTCGTCGCCGACCTTGAACACCTCACCGGGGTGATTGACGCGACCCCAGCTCATGTCCGTGATGTGCAGCAGGCCGTCGATACCGCCGAGGTCGACGAACGCGCCGTACTCGGTGAGGTTCTTGATGGTGCCGGTCACGACCATGCCCTCTTCGAGGGTCTGCAGGGTCTTGGACTTCAGCTCGTCGCGCTCGCGCTCGAGCAGCACGCGGCGGCTCAGCACGATGTTGCCGCGCTTCTTGTTGAACTTGATGACCTTGAATTGATAGGTCTGGCCGATCAGCTTCTCGAGGTTGCGGATGGGCCGCAGATCCACCTGAGAGCCGGGCAAAAACGCTTTCACGCCGCCGCGGATCGTGACCGAGAGGCCACCCTTCACGCGCTGGCTGATGGTGCCTTCGATGATCTCGTCGCGCTCGCAGGCAGCCGAGATCTCGTCCCACACCTTCATCTTGTCGGCCTTCTCCTTGGACAGGGAGATCAGGCCATCGTCACTCTCGCGGCTCTCGATGAACACGTCGACTCGATCGCCGGCCTTCACGTTGATGGCACCGACGGCGTCGACGAACTCGCTCTTCGAGATCACGCCTTCGCTCTTGCCGCCGATGTCGACGACAACGCTGTCGCGATTCACTTGCACGACCAAGCCGCTGACGATTTCACCCTCTCCGCCGATTTGGCCGTTCGGGGTTGCAGCTTGCGTGGCTTCGAACATGGCGGCGAAACCGGCGAGGTCCGCGCCCTTGTTCTGGTTGGTGGTTTGAGTATCAGTCATTAGTGGTAACAGTGCCTCCTTAGTCGCCGCAGGCTCGGGTGCGGGCCACTGGTCGGGCCAGACGGCGGGCACACTCCTCGCGACGGACGCGCTCCACTAGCGCGCGACTGACCCCCAGTCAAACCTTAAAGCCAGGAAAGACCGAGGCTTTTGGGCGCTTCGGGAGGTCGAAACGTCGACGCCATCGTGACCACGACACCTCGATCAGGGGTATTTCGTCGCAATGACCTGCGCCAGCTTGGACGCCTCGCGCCCAAGCTCCTGAGGCTCCGGAGCCGTGCCGCGCACCGACGGGCCGGAAAAACCCAAACGATCTCCGATGTCGGGGCGCTCGAGCAAGCCCTCCACCACCTCGGGTCGGCTCGCTACCACGACTGAGCCGTCTGGAGTCGACGCGATGAGCGACCCGTCACGCAAACGGCATCCGTTGGGCGTCCCCTCGGATTGGATTCCGTCGTCGCTGAGCACTTCGCAGATCGCTCGAGCGGGTGTGGGTAGGCCTGCCTCGGCCTGCAGCTGCAGGCCCAGCACCACCACGAAGTCGGTCGGCCCATCGCCCCGCCCTGCCGGCGCAGGCGCACCGGTCGGCGGCTGAACGAGCGGCCCGACCCCGAACGCCACTTCACGCAGCACCGCTCCGCCGAGCTTCTTCTGCAGGGCCGGGAGGCGGACGCCGCGCGGATCGGCTGCCTTGAGCAGCGCGTGCAGCGCCGGCTCGCGCTTGGGATCGTTCAGCTCTACCCGCGCCCGGTAGCGCAAGCTCTGAGACACGTGCATGAGCGCCAAGGGCCGGTAGCCGCCGTAGGTCTTGTAGATGTACCGGCCAGCGACGTACGCGACGGCCGCCAGGCCGAGCGCCACCGCGACTAGCCAGTGAAAAGGCACCCGCCAAGTCGGGCGCTCGAGAACGGCTTCGCTCATCGCGGCGGAAGCTACCACGGGCATTCGGCCGCGCTAGTTGCGCCAAAACACGCCAGCACCGGCGCCAGCTGCGCGCGCGAGAACCGCGCCGACAGCAGCGCACGCGCTCCTTCTGCGCGCAGCCAGGGTGCGTGCCCCGTCTTGACTGGAGGCTCGGTAAACGGCGCCAAACCGGCCCGAGCAGCGGCTCGCTCGATCAGCGCGCCGGACGCCTTCACGAGCCGTGCAGCTGACTCGGCGTCCTCGAGCCCCAGCTCCAGCTCGAAGCGCACCCCGTCGGCTTCGAGATCCACCACGACGCGCAACTGCTGGGCGCCGTCGAGCAGCTCTCGGAGCGAGTCACCGGCTGCGAGCCGCGCCAGGAGCTGCGGCCGCGCCGCGAGCGACAGAGTGCCCTCCTCCGGCGCTTGCAACCGCCGCTCTGCGCCTTGGCCGTTCAGCAGGCGCTGCATGCTGTCGAGCTCCGCTTCGCTCACGAAAGCGCGCACCCGATCGCTGATCGCATAAATGCGAGCCACGCTTTCTCGGGGAAAAGGCGCTCCCGGTCGGCGCTCCCAATAGCGGATGTCGCCGCCCAAGTCGGTCGCGACGCCCGAAAAGCCGCTAGGCGGCTTCACGTCGGCTGCAAAGCGGCCTTGGAGCGCGAGCACGCGATCGAGCGGCAGGAGCATCCGGCTCGGCCGGTAAGCGAGGTAAACGACATCGGCCTCCAAGAGCGAGGCGACCACCAGCTGGTCCTCTGCAAGCCCACCCTTAGCGAGCGCCTCGCGCGACAGCAGCGCGACCGCTGCGCCGCCGAGCGCGGATTTCACGCGACCGAGATCGAGCCGAACCACCACGTCCAAGTCGGGCGGTATGAGGTCGCTCGCCGAGGCAACCGGCGGCGCGGGAGGCGGCCCTTTCGGCCTTTCGGGAGCGCAGCCGAGCGCGACCAAGCAGCCGAGCGAAACCGCGGCGAGCCCCAACGCGCGCCGCAGCATGAGGCTCAGCCGCCCGCTGCCAGGCGCCGTTCGACGCTGCGAACCTGCGCGACCACGAGCTCGACCACCTGCTCGATCGAGAGGGTCGAGCTATCGACGAGCTGAGCGTCTTCGGCCTGACGGAGCGGCGCGACGGGGCGAGTGCTGTCGCGGCGATCGCGCTCGTTCACCTCGCGGAGCACGTCTTCGAAGCTGGGAGGCGTGCCATTTGCGGCCAGCTCGTCGAGGCGGCGCTGAGCGCGCACCTCGGCGCGCGACGTGAGGTAGCACTTCGCGTCGGCGTCGGGAAACACCACGGTGCCGATGTCGCGTCCTTCGAGCACCACACCGCCCTCGCGCCCCTGCCCGCGCTGGAGCTCGAGCAGCGCCCGACGCACGCCCGGGTGCGCCGAAACCTTGCTCGCGCCCTGTCCGATGCTCTGCGTGCGGATCGCGCTCGAAACAGCCTGCCCGCGCAGCAGCACCTGGGTCGCGCCGCTGTCGCTGCGGCGCAGCTGCACCGCGTTCTCGGCCACGAGCGACTCTGCCAGCGAGCTTACGCGAGCGTCGTCGTCGAAGCTCACGCCGGCGCGCTCTGCTGCCAGCGCCACCACCCGGTAAAGGGCCCCGGTGTCGACGATCACGTAGCCGAGCCGATCGGCGACCTTGCGCGTCACCGTGCTCTTGCCGGCGCCTGCGGGACCGTCGATGGCGACGACTGGCTTGCTTCTGCGCGGGGGACTCACGACTGCACCTCGAGCTCCGCCCCTAGGGCGCGCAGGGTCCCGACGAAGCGCGGGAAGCTGACGGCGATGGGGTCGGCATCTTCAACCACGCTTTCGCCGTCGGCCGCAAGCGCTAGCAGCGCCGCCGCCATGGCGACCCGGTGGTCACCGCCGGAGCTGACCCGTGCGGCTTTCAGGGGACGCTCGGGCTCCCCCTCAATCAGCAGCCCGTCCGGCTTTTCGCTACACGAGACCCCGAACGCGCGCAGCACCCGGGTGAGCTCGGCCAGGCGATCCGGCGACTCTTCGCGCAGCTCGGCCACGTCCGAAATCTCGGTCACGCCTCGCGCCTTGGCCGCCAGCACGCACGCGACCGGCACCTCGTCCATGGCGCGCAGCGAGAGCTCGCCCGAGATCTTGATGGCCCGAAGCGGCGCCCCGCGCGAGCTCACCTCGCCGAACGGCTCACCCAGCGAATCACCCGTAGGAGTGATGCCAGTGCGGCCGCCGAACAGGCGGATCACGTCGAGGATGCCGGCGCGCGTCGGGTTGAGGCCGGTGCGGCGCGTGCTCACGCTGCTGTCGGGCACGAGCTGCGCGGCCGCCAAGATGAAGGCGGCCGCCGAAATATCACCGGGGATGTCCGCTTCGAAACCGCGAATCGCCAGCGGGTCGGCGGGCGGATGCAGGCTGACCATCGAGCCCACCGCCTGCACCGGCAGCTTCAGCGCATCGAACATGCGCTCCGTGTGATCGCGCGACAGCACCGGCTCGTGAATGAGCGTGGGCCCCGACGCGAACAAGCCGGCAAACAGCAGCGCACCCTTGGCGTGATCGTTGGGCCGGCTCATCACGTAGTCGATCGGCTCGAGGCGCTCGGCAGCGAGCGGTCCGATCCTCAATGGCAAGCACAGCTCGTTCGGGTCGTCGGGGTGCGGCGTACCCACGATCTGCGCGCCGCGCCGCACCAGCGGCTCCGTGATCGCGCGCATGCGGCGCCGCGAGTTGGAGCGGCTGCCCCGCAGCTCGGTCGCGAACGGCTGCCCCGCCAGCACGCCCGTGAGCAGCCGCGCGATGGTCGGCGAGTGGCCGCAATCCAGCGGCTCGGTAGCCTGGGTCAAGCCACGCAGACCCTTGCCGCGGATCCGCAACGTGCCCTTCGAGTCGTCGTCGTAGCGCACGCCCAGCGCCGACAGCGCGCCCAGCATGCCCAGGTTGTCGCTCCCGTAGGCGAAGCCTCGGAGCTCGCAGGGTCCGTTCGAGAGCGCCGCCAAGAGCAGAGCGCGGTGCGTGATGCTGCGATCGCTCGGCACCGGCACGCTCCCGGTGAGCGGCTTCTGAGGCGGTCGGATGATCAGACGCGACGGCATACGTGAGCGCTATTCATTGTGACACGGGACGCGGTTGGGCTTTGGGGAGCGCGCCGATCAGGTCGTCGGCCCGCGACAGCAGCGCCCCGACCGCGACGGCATCGAGGCCCGCCACGAAGCGCCCCTCTTTGCCGACCGCTTCTGCCTGGAGCTTGCGCACCGGCTGGGGAATGCCGAGCAGCGCCAGAAACGGCGTGTAAGTGTCGAGCATCGAGCGCGTCTCGGCGACCTTGCCCGCGCCGATCCGAGCCGTCTCTTCGTCGGGATACACGAGCGTTCCTGCCAGGTTCACGCCGGGAGGGGCGAAGTTACCGACGACCGAGACGGTCTCGACCTTGTCGAGGAACGGCAGCTTGCTCCGGAGCGCGTTCGGTACCGGATTCTCCTTCAAATTCGAGGCGAAGGCGAAGGGCGCGCTGGTTTGGTCGAGCACCTTTCCGGCCCAACCCGGCAGCTCGCGCTTGGCGGTGCCGCCCTGAATTCGATCGAGCGCGCGGCGAATGCCGGTCTGGTTGCCGAACAGTGCCGTGCGGGTCGTCAGCACCGTGAAGCCAATGCTCTCGGCCGTGTACAGCGCGCGCCCGGCGTAAGTCGTTTTCGTGACGGGCACCCCCTGCGGCGTGGTCTGGATGCCGTCGGCCGCTGCCTCGATCTTCTTCGGATCGAAGGTGCCGATAGCGACGCCCGCCACGTCGGCACCTTGCATCGAGTACACGCCGAAGTAGACCCGGGTCAGGTCGCGCTTGGGCTCGAAGCCGGCGGAAGGCGGCACCGGCAGCCGTCGCTTCGAAAGCTCGAGCAACTTGTCGCCGAACTGCGAATTGAACAGCGCCTGCGCGTCGAGCACGCCGAGCGTCACCGCGCCCGCCGGTAAGAGCGCTTGCGGATCCGAATCGATCTCGACGGCCGTCTTTTCTTTGCCCTGCCCGGTGTGGACGATGACGTCGTCCTTTTTCGGGCAGCCGAAGAGCGCGAGGCTCGCGCCGAGGACGAGCCCGAAAGCCGCGCGCCTCACGCCAGCACCTCCGCGAGCGCGGTCAGAAAGCGATCGTTTTCGCGCGCAGTGCCGACGGTGACTCGCAGCGAAGTCGGCAAGCTCGCGAAGGGCCGCACGATCACGCCCTTGCGGAGCAGCGCGTCGTACACCGCGCGCGCCGGGCGCTTCACGTCGACCAGCACGAAGTTGGCCTGGCTGGGCGTCACTTTCAGGCCTTGCGCCGTGAGCGCTTCGCTCATGCGACGCCGCTCTTTCGCGTTGAGCGAGCGCGATGTCTCCACGTGGTCGCGATCGTCGAGCGCGGCCAGCGCTGCGACTTGCGCGAGCGTGCTCACGTTGAACGGGGCGCGCACGCGATTCATGTAGTCGATCAGCTGGCGCGGCCCCACGGCGTAGCCGACGCGGAACGAAGCGAGCCCATAAATCTTCGAAAAAGTCCGGTAGCTCAGCAGCCGCTCACGCAAGCCGCGCAGCTCGAGCGAGTCCGGATAATCCGGCGCGTCCGCGTACTCGAGGTACGCCTCGTCCATCACGATGATCACTTCCGGCGGCACCTCGCGCAGCAGCTGGGCGACGGCGTCGCGAGCGACGTGGGTGCCGGTCGGGTTGTTCGGGTTGGCGACGAACATCAGCCGCGTCTCCGGCTTTACGGCTCGGGCCATGGCCGGCAGGTCGTGCACCAGGTCGGCGGTGAGCGGCACGGCCGTGAACGGCACGCCCGTCGACAGCGCCGCGATGCGGTACACGACGAACGAAGGCTCGGCGAACACGATGTGCTGCGCCGGAGTGCAGAAGGTGCGCACCACTAGGTCGAGTAGCTCGTTCGAGCCGCTGCCCAGCAGGATCTCTTCCATCGCGACGCCGTGCTTCTGCGCGAGCTTGGCGCGGAGCGCGTACGCAGCGCCGTCTGGGTAGCGATGCGAGTCGGAGAGCACCTGGCGCGCTGCCTCGAGCGCGCGCGGGCTCGGCCCCAAGGGGTTCTCGTTCGAGGCGAGCTTCACGGCGTCCGTGATGCCCAGCTCACGCGCGAGCTCCTCAATGGGTTTACCACCTTCGTACGGCGCCAAACCTTCGATCGTAGGAATCACCAGAGCCATGCGCGCGGGAGGCTAGCATGGGCCGCGAGCACGCAAAGCTGCGCTCGCGAAAGCACCTCACGGGCTGAACGGCTTACGACGATCCGGCTTCGAGCGGGAATGAGCCGAGGACGCGCAGGTAGCGTGTGCTCTTTTTGACGGCTTCGAGCGCAGTGATCACAGAGCGCTCGGTCGCGTGGCCGCCAATCTCCACGTAAAACACGTAGTCCCACGGCTCGCGCCCCGCAGGCCGCGAGTGCAGCCGACGCAGGTTGATGCCGCGCTCGGCAAAGTGCCTCAAAATGTCGAACAGCGAGCCCGGCTTGTCGTCGAGGCTGAACAGCAGGCACGTGGCGTCGGCGCCCGAACGGCTAGCAGGGCGAGGCGCGGCGATCGCGTAGCGCATCTTCGACTCGGAAACGTCGCCCACGTTTTCGCGCAGTACGCCGAGGCCCTGCTCGCGCCCGGTTTGCTCGGGCAAGAGCGCCGAGCTGGTTGGATCTTCTTGAGCCAACTCGGCGGCGACCTTCATCGAACGAACGTCGATCACGCTCACCCGGGGCAGCTCCGAATCCAGGAAGAGCTGACAAGCCGCGTGACCCGCCGGCGTCGTGTACACCTTCTCGAGATCGCCGAGCGCCGCAGCTCGTGACATGAGCTCGTAGTTTTTGACCAGAGTGCGCGCGCCTACGATCACCAGCTCGGTGTCGATCAGCGCGGTGACCGAGGTTTGGACCAGCCCCTCACCCGAGGATTCGAACGGAAATACCGCGTAAGCGGCGCGACCGCGCGTTACCTCTTCGAGCGCTTCACGCACCGACGGGCACTCGATGAAGGAGCCCGTGGTACCGAAGTGCGCGCGCCCGAGCACGTGACAAAAGCCGCCTTCCGGACCCAAATACGCGACGCGCGGCGTCTGCTCGATGGCGCGCCCCGAAGCGCGAATGGTCGAGAAGATCGCGGTCAACGCTTCGGGCGGTAGATCGCCACTCGCGGCCGAGCCGAGCGCCGCGAGCGCATCGCGATCGGTCGTGTCGGGCGACGGCTCGCTTTCGGCGCGCGCACGGATTTCTTTCGAAGCCCGGGCGCGGGCCTCGAGCCGTTCCAGAATTTCGCGATCCAGCCGCGCTATCTCCGTTCGGAGCTCAGCCGTGCTGCGTCGCGGTTCCATGGCTCAGCTGCTCGCTGCTCCGGTGCTGGAGGATCCACCCGAAGAGCTGCCCGACGAAGAACCCGACGAGCTGCTGCTGGTCGTGCTGCTCGAGCTGGAGTCGGTCTTGGCTTTCGAGTCGCTGCTCGTGGAGCTAGAGCTGGACGACTCGCTCGAGCTCTCCTTCTTGGCGCTGCCTCCGCTGCTGTACAGGTCGGCGTACCAGCCACCACCCTTGAGGATGAAGCCGGCGCCGCCGGACACCTGTCGCTTGGCCGTGGCTTGATGGCAGTGGGGGCACTCCGTGAGGGGCGCCGCGCTGATCGACTGCTCCGCCTCCCAGGCGTGGCCGCAGGCAGTGCACGCGTACTCGTAAGTCATGACTCGAGTTTTGAAATGATTCTTGGGGGAAGGATTGTCAATGGGTGTTGGGGTGGTAGGGCTCGAGGGCAGGTTTGCCCTTTCGGACCGCCCTCGTTCCGCCTACCTCAACTCTTTGAGTACGCCCTACCCCAACCCATTGAGAGGCTCTGCTTTGGCCTGCCCAAGGCGATTCCGCCCGTTCGGCCGTTTTCCAGGCGGCAGGCCGGTTGCCTTACCCACAACCTATGGGTCTGAACAAACTTCACGTGCCCAAACGGTAGGGGTGCTAGGGATTTAGCAGGAGCTTGCGCGATCGAGCTTGTGCACGCGCGTTCAGGGGCGTAGATCCAGAGATGGCGGCGTGACGATACATGTAGTGACGTACGTTGCCACGGCGCCCGGCCCGGTCGGTGCGCCGACCCACATCGGGGTAGCATAAGTAATCTTCCGCGGCGTCGAGGACAGCTGAATGCACATCAAGAAGCTCGAGATCACCGGATTCAAGTCCTTCGTGGACCGCTCGGTGATTCACTTCGATCACGACATCGTCGGTATCGTCGGCCCGAACGGTTGCGGTAAGTCGAACATCGTCGACGCCATCCGCTGGACCCTCGGTGAGCAGAGCGCCAAGCACCTGCGCGGCCGGGCGATGGAAGACGTCATCTTCAACGGCTCGGAGTCGCGCGGCCCGAACGGCATGGCGGAGGTGACCCTCACCTTCGACAACACCAACCCCGAGTACGCGCAAACGCTCCCGCCCGAGTACCGCGACTACCCGGAAATCGCGGTCACCCGCCGGCTGTTCCGCGACGGCACCAGCGAGTACCTGCTCAACAAGACTCAGGTCCGTCTACGCGACGTGACCGAGCTGTTCTTGGGCACCGGCGTCGGCACCAAGGCCTACTCGATCGTCGAGCAGGGCCGCATCGGCCAAATCGTCAGCTCGCGCCCCGAAGATCGCCGGCTCTTCATCGAAGAGGCCGCGGGCGTCACCAAGTACAAGCAGCGCCGCAAGCAGGCCGAGCGCAAGATGGAGCTCACGCGGCAGAACCTGCTGCGCATCAGCGACATCGTGTCCGAGATCGATCGCTCGCGCGCCTCACTCAAGCGCCAGGTCGCCAAGGCCGAACGCTTCATCGAGTACCGCAAAGAGCTCGACGATCTGTCGCTGCACGACGCTTCGCACCGCCTGCTGGAGCTCATCGTCACCGAGCGCGTCGAAACCGACGGACTCGCAGAGTCTGGCGAAAAAGCCGGCACGGCGCGCACTGCGCTGCGCGAGCGCGAGTCGGAAATCGAGGTCGTGCGCGAGCAGTCGAGCGTGACCGAAGCGCGCACCGACGAAGCATCGCGTCGCGCCTTCGAGGCCGACAACGACGTCAGCACCCTGCACGCCGAGATCGAGCGTTCGCGTGATCGTTTGGCGCACTTGGGTGATCGCCTCAGCACCGGCCGCGCCGAGCTCGACGACATCGCGACCCGGGTGCTCACCTTCAAAGCCGAGCAGACCGACTTCAGCTCGCGCATCGAAGACCTTTCGCAAGACGAGCGCGCTCGTGAAGCCGATGCGCTCGCCGAAACCGAGGCGCTCGCCGAGCTCCAGGGCGAAGAGGCGCAAGCCAGCAACCAGGTGCTCGAGCTGCGCCGCAAGACGGGTGAGCTCACGGCGCTGGCAGCGGGCGCCGAGGCGCGCATCGACGGTATCGCGACGCGCGTGGCCGACGGTCGTGCTCGTCGCGATCGCGTCGCCGGTGAACGCGAAGCGCTGAGCGCCGAGCTCGCCGATCAACAGGCGCGCAAGGCCGCCCTCACCCAGAGCGTGCAAGAGTCGGCAGCCGGCAAGAAGCTGAGCGCCGACGAGAAGGTCGTGCTCGAAAAGGAGCTCGAAGGCCTGCGCGCCGGGCAGCTCGAGAGCGAGCGCGCCGTCGACGCCGCCAAGAACGAGCTGTCGCTCAAGCGTAACCGGCTCCGCGCGCTGGAAGATCTGCATCGCCGCTTCGAAGGCGTCGGCGCCGGCGCTCGCGCGCTGCTGGCCAAGGGCGACGCGAGGGTTTTGGGCCTGGTCGCGGATCGGCTCGAAGCGCCGGAAGAGCTCACCTTGGCGGTCGCGGGCCTGCTCGGTCGCGCACTGCAGACGGTGGTGGTGAGCGAAACCGCCGCCGGCCTCGAGCTGCTCTCCGAGCTGCAGCAGTCCGAGCGCGGTCGCGCCGACGTGCTCGGCTTGGACGCCGGTGCCGCGACGGCTGAGCCGAAGACGATTACGGACGAGCGCGTGCTCGGTCGCATCGCGGATCGCCTCACCTTCGCCGAGGGTGACGGCGCGCTGCGAGCGCTCGTGGGCGACGCCGTGTACGTGTCGACGGCGGCCGACGCGGTCGCGGTAGCGCGTGCGGCCGGCGTGACTGCGGTCGCGCTCGACGGCACGGTGGCTCGTCCGGACGGCGTGGTCAGCGGCGGTAGCGGCGATGACGTCGCCTCCGGCATGATCGAGCAAAAGCGCGAGATGCAGCAGCTCCGCGCCGACATTCAGCGGCTCGACGCCGAGCACGCCCGCGTTCAGGCCGATCACACGGCGCTGCGCGCGCGCTTGACCGAGGTCGGCACCGCGCTCGAGCGCGCTCGGGAGCAGGCTCCACGTGGGCCGGCGCCAGCCGGCCGTGAGGAGTAGCGCGACCCACACCGCCAGGCAGATGAAGGGCCAGC
>JBEHXA010000210.1:0-11267 GCA_048498935.1 Myxococcota bacterium | reverse complement strand
ATGGCCAAAGAGAAATTCGTTCGTTCTAAGCCGCACGTCAACGTCGGGACGATTGGTCACATCGACCACGGCAAGACGACGCTCACGGCGTCGCTGGTGAAGGTCCAGTCGAAGAAGGGTCTCGCGAAGGAGATCAAGTACGCCGATATCGCCAAGGGCGGCATCGTTCGCGACGAGACGAAGACGGTGACGATCGCGGTGAGCCACGTGGAGTACGAGTCTCCGACGCGCCACTACGCGCACGTCGATTGCCCCGGCCACGCCGACTACATCAAGAACATGATCACGGGCGCGGCGCAGATGGACGGCGCGATCCTGGTGGTGAGCGCGCTGGACAGCGTGATGCCGCAGACTCGCGAGCACGTGCTCCTGGCCAAGCAGGTCGGTCTGAATCACATCGTGGTCGCCTTGAACAAGTGCGACGCGGTGGAAGACAAGGAAATGCTGGAGCTGGTGGAGATGGAAGTCCGCGAGCTGTTGAACAAGTACAAGTTCAACGGCGACGACGCGAAGGTCGTTCAGGTTGCCGCTCTGCCCGCGCTGAACGGCGTGCCGGAGTGGGAGAAGAGCATCGAGAACCTGATCGCGGCGCTCGACAGCGAGATCCCGGAGCCGACGCGCGAGACGGACAAGCCGTTCTTGATGGCGGTGGAAGACGTGTTCTCGATCAAGGGCCGCGGCACGGTGGCCACGGGTCGTATCGAGCGCGGCATCGTGAAGGTGAACGACGAAATCGAGATCATCGGTTTCGACAAGCTGAGCAAGACGACGGTCACGGGCGTCGAGATGTTCCGCAAGCAGATGGACGAAGGCCAAGCAGGCGACAACGTCGGCTGCCTGCTGCGCGGCATCGAGAAGGAAGGCATCGAGCGCGGCCAGGTTTTGGCCAAGCCGGGCAGCATCAAGCCGCACAAGAAGTTCAAGGGCGAGGTGTACGTCCTGAAGAAGGAAGAGGGCGGCCGTCACACGCCGTTCTTCACGAACTACCGCCCGCAGTTCTACGTCCGCACGACGGACGTGACCGGCTCGGTGCAGTTGCCCGAAGGCATCAAGATGGTGATGCCGGGCGACAACATCACGGTCGAGGTGGAGCTGATCACCACGGTGGCGCTCGAAGAGCAGATGCGCTTCGCCATCCGCGAAGGCGGCAAGACCGTCGGCGCCGGCGTCGTGACCCAGATCATCGAGTGATGGCAGCGGTCCCGCGCGGAAGCTCACCTCGCTGGGTGAGCTTCCCGGGACCAACCGAAAGTTTCGAAAATGGCAGATACAACCAAAATCCGAATTCGCCTGAAGGCGTTTGATCACCAGCTGCTCGACAAGTCGACGACGGACATCGTCGAGACGGCGCGCCGCACCGGCGCTCGCGTGGCCGGTCCGATCCCGCTGCCCACCTCGATCCGTCGCTACACCGTGCTGCGCGGGCCGCACGTCGACAAGAAGAGCCGCGAGCAGTTCGAGGTGCGCACGCACAAGCGTCTGATCGACATCCTCGAGCCGACCCCCCAAACCCTGGACGCCCTGATGAAGCTCGATCTGTCCGCGGGCGTGGACGTCGAGATCAAGAGCTGAGGACGACCATGGCAAAAGTGGACGTTTACAACCTGAAGCGCGAAAAAGTCGGCAGCGTCGATTTGGCTGACGAGGTTTTCGCAACCGACGTGAAAGAGCAGCTGTTCCACGAAGTGGTCGTGGCTCAGCTCGCCTCGCGTCGCGCCGGTACGCACGCCGCCAAGGAGCGGTCGGCGGTCGCCGGCTCGAGCAAGAAGATCTACAAGCAGAAGGGCACCGGCCGCGCTCGTCACGGCTCGATCCGCGCCCCGATCTTCGTGGGTGGTGGCCGCGCGCACCCGCCCAAGCCGCAAGACTGGAGCTACCGTCCGCCGCGTCGCGTGCGCACGGCCGCGCTGAAGAGCGCGCTCAGCCTGATCTTGAAGGAAGGTCGCCTGACCGTCGTCGACGCGATCGACCTCGGCGAGGTGAAGACCAAGAAGCTGGCCGGTGTGCTCAGCACGCTCCAAGCCGGCAAGAAGACGCTGGTCGTCGACGATCGCGGCAACGAGAACCTCCGGCTCTCGATCCGCAACCTCGAGGACAAGCTGTTTTTGCCGCCGGAGGGCGTCAACGTGTACGACCTCCTGCGTCACGACCACTTGGTTCTGTCGAAGAGCGCCGTCAAAGCCCTCGAGGCTCGCTGCCTCGACAAGGCGGAAAGCGCGGAGGCCTGAGAGTCATGAAGCCCACGGACATCATCAAGCGCCCCGTCGCGCTGACCGAGAAGGCCACCCGCCTCAAAGAGGCGAACAAGGTGATCTTCGAGGTCGCGCTCAGCGCCAACAAGCTCGAAATCAAGTCGGCCGTCGAGACGCTGTTCAACGTCAAGGTGGCGGATGTGAACACCCTGGTCCAGCGCGGCAAGATCAAGCGCATGGGTCGCGGCCTCGCCAAGCGGCCGAACTACAAGAAGGCAGTCGTCACCCTCAAAGAGGGCAACGACATTCAGTTCTTCGACGAGTCGAAGGAATAAGTCATGGGTATCCGAACTACCAAGCCGACCTCGCCGGGACGCCGCTTCTACGCGGTCAGCGATTTCGCGAACATCACCACCGACGTGCCTGAGCGCAAGCTGCTCGAGCCGCAGCCTTCGACCGGTGGCCGCAATCACTACGGTCGCATCACCTCGCGCTTCCGCGGCGGCGGTCACAAGCAGAAGTACCGCATCGTCGACTTCAAGCGCGAGAAGATCGGCGTGCCGGCCAAGGTGGCTGAGATCGAATACGATCCCAACCGCACGGCCCGCATCGCGCTCTTACACTACGTCGACGGCGTCAAGACCTACATCTTGGCTCCCGACGGCCTGAAGCAGGGCGACAGCGTGGTGTCGAGCCGCAACGCCGACATCAAGCCGGGCAACAGCCTGCCGTTGGCGGTCATCCCGCCGGGCACGATGATCCACAACGTCGAGCTCCGGAAGGGCAAGGGCGGTCAGCTCGTGCGCTCGGCCGGCGTCGCGGCTCAGCTCATGGCTCGCGACGGTGACTACGCGCAGGTGAAGCTGCCGAGCGGCGAAATCCGCAAGGTGCACATCGAGTGCCGCGCCACCATCGGCCAGGTGTCGAACCTGGAGCACCAGAACATCAGCCTCGGTAAGGCAGGTCGCGCTCGTTGGCTCGGCCGTCGCCCCCATAACCGCGGCGTTACCATGAACCCCGTCGATCACCCGATGGGTGGTGGTGAAGGCCGCACCAGCGGTGGTCGTCACCCCTGCTCGCCGTGGGGCCAGCTCGCCAAGGGCCTCAAGACGCGCAACAACAAGCGGACTGACGGTATGATCGTCAAGTCTCGCAAGGCGAAGGGCGGCTGATAGATGGCACGCAGCATTAAAAAAGGTCCGTTCATCGACGGCCACCTGCAGAAGAAGATCGATGTCACCGTGGCTCAGGCCAAGAAGAACGTGATCAAGACCTGGTCGCGTCGCTCCACCATCATCCCGGAAGCGGTCGGGCTCACGTTTGCGGTCCACAACGGTCGCAAGTTCGTGCCCGTGTTCGTCACCGAGAACATGGTCGGTCACAAGCTGGGCGAGTTCGCTCCCACCCGCACTTTCCACGGCCACGCCGGGGACAAGAAGGGCGGAGCGGGCGCCAAGCCGGCGACGCCGTCACAGGCGCCGAAGGCCGCGGCACCCGCCGGCAAGCGCTGAGCTAAAGCGCCAACGCAAAACGAGCCGGGCGGTTCCTTCCGAGGAGCTACCCGGCTCGCGCTGCTTTGTGGATGCGGGCACGAACAGGGCGGGGGCCAACACGGGTTGGGGCCAACGGCCCTGGTCCCGGGTCGGCACGAACGCCATCGCGCGCCGTGCCCCAATGACGAAAGGCTGGGTCCCTTCTCGGGAACCCAGCCTCTTTGCGTTTGCGGCCGGTGTCGGTCAGCGCGGAACGGACCAGCTCGGATTCCGATCGTCCCAGCCGTCCTCGGTCACGGAGCAGTGAACCTTGCCCTTCTCGCGCGAAATGACGGCGATCCTAGATGCGTTGCCGGCGGCGTCCAGGCTTTCATAGGCGATGAGTTGGCTCGGGCCCCAAGTTGGTTGCCGGGCGGCGCGGTCACTGATGGGGGTGACGCGGCGGCCACCGCTGCAGGGCTCGTTCAATTGCGCGATCGGGGCGGTCCACACCGAATACCTGGCGGACTCGCACATCACTTGATAGGCGATCTCGGCTCCGTTCCGTGAGACGGCGGGCGTTTGGATCGCGGTCGTCCAGTTCTGAATAATCGTTCGCAGGTCCCGCCCGTCGAGCGTGACGGCTAGGATCTCGTTGTAGCGGTCGTAAATCAGCTCGTTGCCGTCCGCGCTGAACTGCGGCCACGAGTACGTGCTCCCTTCGTTGGAGCCCGTGACCATCTCGCGCTCACCCGTGCCGTCGGAGCCAATCATGAACAGTGAGGCTCCGCTGTGAAAGGCGACGAGCTGACCATCGGGCGAGAAGCTCGGCTGAGACGCGCCGCCCGCGCGATGCGTGAGCTGAGTCACCGCTTTCGTAGCGATGTCGAGCAAGAAGATTTGCTCGGTGCCGTCGCGTAGCGACGTGAAGGCGAGGGTCGTCCCGTCCGGCGCTAGGGAAGGCTCACGATCATCGGCGGGATCGTCGGTTAGGCGCATGAGCCCTGAGCCGTCCGGGTGAACCACGTAGATGTCGCGGTTGAAATCGGCGCGATCCGAATCGAAAGCGATCACGCCACTGGTCAGGAGTGCATCGCAGCTCTCGGCAGGCGAGCCGTTCGCCCCAACGGGACCGTTCGGCGTTTCTGCTTCCGGTTCACTGCCACCGCTGCCGCCCACGGGTGAACCGTGGGTGCCACCGCTGCCGCCCACGGGTGAACCGTTGGTGCCGCCGCTGCCGCCCACGGGTGAACCGTTGGTGCCGCCGCTGCCGCCCGGGGAGCTGCTGCCGCGCCCACCGCTCCCCCCTTCGTGCTCGTTTCGCCCGCCGACGGAGGCGCCCGAGCCGCCACCCTTGCTTGGCGCGCCGCCCCCGTCAGGATCCCCGCCCACATTGAGGTGCCCTCCACAACCGACCAAGCACATCAGTCCCACGCCGCCAAGCACGTCTCGAATACCGACCTTCATGGTTCGTTCCTCCGTGTCCCTTCTCTGAGTACTTGGCGAGCGATACTCCCGATTATGGACTCGTAGCCGCCGCTGCGGCGAGCAGCGCTTCGACACGGCGCAGGTGAGCGGACCCCGGATACGAGGTTCGAAAGCGCGCGGCACGAGCGCGCGCGGCGCTGCTTTGCCCGAGTCGCAGCTCAGCGTCGAGCGCGATCACTTCGCGCTCCTGCGCCAGCACACCACGATCGTAGTGCTGCCGATGCAGCTCACACAGCGCGAGCGCTTCGCTCGGTGTCGTTGGCAGCGCCTTGCGCGCGCGGCCCAAGAGCGAAAGCTCGGGCTCGTCGTCGCTCGGATCGGCTTCGGGCTGTGCGACGCTCGGAGCCGGGCGTGTCTGCTGCCGTGGGGAAGAAGCGGCCTCGGCTGCGCTCGGAACCATTGCTGGCGGTGCGACGAGTCCTGTCGTCGGCGCGCTGGGTACGCGCCCGTCACCGACCGTCCGAGCCTTCGGCATCATCGGTGCGGGGTCGCCGGATCTCTCGAACAAATAGACCGATAGACCCGACAACCCCGCACCCAACACCGCCCCACCCAGCACACACGCCCCAACCACCACGGCAGCCTTCGCCGCCACAACTTGCATGACACCAGGAGTTGCTTGGAGAGCCCCGGCTGCTCCGGTGCCCGCCTCGCCAGCGCTCTCCACGACCCGGAGCGTCGTTGCTCGGTGTAAGGCCGAGCCGAGGCCGAGCGCGAGCCCCACCTGACCGCCCACCGCGTGCAGCTCGCCCGCTGTCGGCGTCGGAGCCCCTCGCAATGCCAAGGCGAGCTCGCTCGGCAGGTTGCTCGCCTCGAGCAAGCGGATCGGAGCCTTCATGACGGGGCGCCTCCTCCGAACTCGGCCAGCACGCTGCGTCGTGCGGCGTGCAGCCGTGTGTAGGCGGTCTGCAGAGGACACTCGAGAATTTGCGCCACCTCGTTCATGGGCAGCGCCTCGAGCTCATACAGCACGAAGACCTGCCGCTTCTCCGGATCCATGTCGTCGAGCAAGCGGGCGAGCCGTGCCCACGCGCGCTGCAGCTCGTGCTCCGCATCCGGGCGGTTCGACGCGACCAGGGCAGACTCGTCGAGGTGACCTTCCTTGCGGCTCGGATGTCGGCGCCGGTAATCGGATGCGACGCGCACACAAATGCCGCTGACCCAGCTGCGCAGCGAGCCGCGCTGCGGGTCGAAATCTTCGAGGCGGCGGTGGATCACCAAAAAGACTTCTTGGCAGGCATCGGGGACATCTCGGCGCAAAACTCCCAAGCGAGCGAGCAAACGCCACACGAACGCGTTGTGTTCTTGGAACACACGCTCGAAGGTCTCGGCCGGACGGGGCTGCCGTTGTCGGGCGTTCAAGCCTCCTCCGTGGCGTACTTCACGAGTGGCATTGGCAACCGAGGGGGTCGATTATTGGGCCTGCGAAAAAAAAATCACGGGCTCAGCCCGACGCCTACCCAAAGCGAGCCAACTACCGCAGCGGGGCGAAATATTGGATCAGTTCCGCCGGTTCCCGTGCCCTCGAAGGTGTCGCGCCACAGCGGTACAGCGAGACCCAGGCGCGCGAAACCGCTCCACGTACGCGATCCCCAGCTGAGCTCCGCCGCGGCCTCGGCGTTGAGCAGCAAGGAGGTCGCCATCCGATTGGGCTCGAAGCCAAAGCCACTCGCCGACAATTGCCCGACCTGGCCGCCTCCCAGCAGCGACACGGCCCACTCGCCGGAGCGCAGCGGGGCCCACCAACCCGCGGCTGCAAACGCAGCGGCCGCGATATCGGCTCCGGAGTCCTCGCTCACCAAGGCACGCTGCGGCGGCAGGTAAAACCCCGAAAGCTCCACGCCGGCGCGCCGCTCCGACGGGGAAAGCGCGACTGCGCCTCGAAAGCCGAGCGCCGCGCCCGGCAGTTGGCCGACGACGCCGAGCGCTCCGGCCGCGACGCGCGCGCGCCAATGCGTCACTCGAGGAGGTGGTGGTGGCGTTGACGCCGATGGCGGTGGTGGCGGTGGCGGTGGCGGTAGTGCCGGAGCCGGTGGTGCCGGGGACGGTGGTGCCGGTGCTGGTGACGATGACGCGCGGTCACTTCCCGCATCCGGATCGATCAGGAGCGCGATGGCCAGGGTCGCCGAAGCCTCGATCTCAGCGCAGCTGGGGGCCGCGCTCGTGAGGTCGCGGACGCCGATGACGGTGTCGTCAGCGCTGGTGACGGAAATGTGCACCTCGAAGCCGACTTCGTCGCGCCGTGGCGCGACGTGAGCCTCGATGAAGAGTTGTGCCACCGCGGGCGAGACGAATCCAGAGCGCCCGAGTACGGCATCGACGCGCGCTGCCAGCGCCTTCGAGCTCGCACAGCTTTCAGCGCCGGGATTGCGGACCCAGCTCAGCGCTGCTGCGGCGACCAGCGGAGCCGTGGGGGGCGTATCGGCTTGCGCTCGGGCGACCAAGCCCGGGATCAAAAGCGCCGCCACCACCCATTGCCGCATCTCCTGCGCATTCAGTTACCAGCTCGGCTCGGATCTGGCAAGGCGAGCATGCAGTGCTCCCGCGCCGTGACGGCCGGCACTGACGACTACTTTGCCCGGGTTCAAGCGGAGCGCGGCGCGTCGAGCGCGAAGAGCTCGGTATTGAAAAGCACCACGCATTCGCTCTCGGTCGAGTCCGCGACTACCGCTTGCATGCTGCGAAAGTACGCGACGTGCATCTCTCGCAGGCGCGCGTAGTCAGCGCGCGAAAGGGCCATCAAGTTGTAGCTGAAGCTGCCGGGGGCGCCCTCTTGCAGTCGCGCCAGCGCTACCTTCATCCACTCCGCCTTCAGCTTTCGTGACCGCTCGCGCTGCTTGCGGGTATCCAGGGCTCGTGTCTGGTCGACGCTCCAAAGGCCATCCTCGAGCTTGATTTGCCGGGCGGTAGCGAGCGCCTCCAGGCAGCGCTTCTCTTCATGCAGCGAGATGTGCAGGCGCCGCGCGATGAAGCCTGGTCTGTGGCGTCCGAGCCTTCGATAGTCGGCGAGCTCGAGCGCACGCAGCACCGCGTGCGACCAGGGTACGTTGTAGGCAATGTTACGCGCCGCTTCGAGGGAGCGGTACTGCTCCGCTACCGAGGGCAGCTGGTCGATGGGCGCGAAGGCGGCCAGAAAGTCCAGCAACCGAAAGGTGGTGGCTTCCACCAGCGACAACAGCTCCGGTAAGCGTGGCTCCGTGGCGCCCGAGAGCCAACGAGAAATAGAGAAGCGGCTGTGCCCGGAGCGCTGCGCGAGCTCCACGATCGACGTTTCGGTGCGCAGCTGGCGCAGGAGCGCGCTCACTCCTGCGCGCGTCCCGAGATCCACATCGCGGAGCGCATCTGGAAGCGCGCCGCCGAAGAACCCGGTCAGCGCGTTCGTCGGCGTTTCGCGTGAGCGGTGGCGCGCAAGCTGGAATGCTTCGCGCGCGAGTGGAAAGCACACGCCCGTTTCCCAGCGGTACGCGATGTTCGTGCGATACCCGAGGCGCTTGCTGAACCCGCGCTGCGAGCGTTTTCCCCGCAGGTTCTTGAGCCACTCCGAAGAGATCTGCTCGAAATTCATGTAATCATTATATGCACGTCGGCGAGCTATTCGCGCGCACTAAATGTGCATTTCGTGCGTTGACGCTTCAAGCGGGTGTGGCCATGCTCCCCTCCATGACGAGTAAGGCTGGGGTTCTGAGCTGAGATGGCGAATCGGATCTCACGCCGAGTCCTCGCGTGGCTGTCGGCAGCGCTGGTCTCGGCTTGCGTTGGCGGGCAGACTGGACAGCCCGACTCGGACGACTGCCGCAAATCCTTGTCGGCCCATCAGAGCTGGCGCGGCCAATCGGTGAGGGGGCTCGCTGAGGCGCTCGCCGGCACGCACACCGGTCATCTCCAGTGGGAAGGCGTGGCCGACGCAGTCCCGCCGGACAACATCTCGATCCGCGTCGCCTATGCGGGAGAAGGTGCGATCACAGATTGCGGCGAGCTGCTAGAGGTACCGGTCGCGCTCGAGATCAGCACGGAGCAGAGTGGCGTTGCGGAGCAGGGGAAGGGCACGCTCGTCTTTCGCTCGACAGAAGCTCCACTCGTTGCGTCGTTGAGCTACAGCGGCAGTGACGTCGAAGGCCTCAGCGCCGCGCTGACTGAAGCGCGGCTCGGAGTTGCGCCGGAGGGCAACATGCATGTTCGGGGTGCCGACTACCCGGCCAGCACAGCAACCTTTGGAGGGGGACAATGAGGACGAAAGGTCATGTGGCTCTTGGGCTGGCGCTAGCTGTAGGGCTCTGCGGGTGCGAACCGCACTATTGCGTGGATATTGGCTGCGCCGGCGCTGCCACCTTGACTGGCTCGATCCCGCTGCCGGAGACCATGGGCTTGCTCGTGCTCGAGGTGGAGTTCTGCGGCCCGGAGCGGTGTCTCACCGGCCAAATCAGTGTGGAAGCGTACGACTCGACTGATTGCATGGATGGATTTGGCGGCTCCTCCGTGTGCCTAGCGCGCCGGGGTGAGCACGCGGAGGTCCGAGCAACGCTTTTTGGAAGTCGTGATCCCCGGGAGGGAGACCTCTACACGCTGCGGCTCGTGGAGCTCGAATCGAGCGAGGTGCTATTGGACGAAGCTAGACCGGCACACGTAAAGACCACCTACAATGAAGACGCGTGCTTGACGTGCACGAGCGCTTCGATGGAGCTCTGAGTGTACGCGCGCCTTTAGCCAAGCACGGCGGTGAGCTCTCGAAACCGTGCTAACTAACCGCGGCGTGAGCTTCGAACGCACGCGCCGCGCAGTAAGTTTTGGTATTTTACTGGCTGTTACGGGTTGCTTGGGTCGGACTCAAGCGCCGCCCGCCAAAGCGAGCAGCGTCGCAGCGCGTCCTGCGGAGCGGCGCGCTGGGTTGCTGAGCAGCCGCGTGACGCCGGAGGGCGTGGAGCTGGAGACGACCAGCGGGTTTTTCACGATTAGCGCGCTCAGTGCTGGCACCTTCAAGGTGCGGGTCGCCAAGTCGAAGCAGGCGCGGGCGCTGCCTTCGTTTGCTGTCGAGCCGGCTCCTGCCGCGGCTTCGCAGGCGAAAGTCGAGGAGTCGGAGTCCATGATCTTGATGCGCACGCCTCAGGCGCTGCTGCGTGTCGATAAGGAGCCGCTGCGGATTCGCTTGCTGGATCCGAGCGGCGCCGTGGTGGCCGACGACCTCTTGCGCGTGCAGTTCGCTGACGTCACCCGTCTCGACTTCGGTTTGGCCGAGGGAGAATATGTCTTCGGCCTCGGCGACAAGGTGCGCGGCTTCGATCGCCGTGGCAGCCGCTTCGAGCTGTGGAACTTGGATGCCTTCGGTTGGAAGGTGGACAGCGATCCGCTCTACAAGTCGATCCCGTTCTTGCTCATGCTGCGGGGCGGGCGTGCTCACGGCTTGTTCATCGATAACCCAGCGCGTGCCCACGTGGACGTCGGCAGCGCGCGCCCGGAAACCTTGAGCTACGCGACCACGGGACCGAGCGAGGCGTTCGACGTGTACTTGTTCGCTGGCAGCGAGCCGAAGCAGGTGCTCGAAGCCTACACGGCCGTGACGGGGCGCATGCCGCTGCCGCCCCGGTGGGCGCTCGGGCATCACCAGAGCCGCTACGGCTACCTGACCGAGGCCGACGTGCGCGGCGTGGTCAAGCGCATGCAGCGCGAGTCGATCCCGCTCGACGCTATTTGGCTCGATATCGACTTTCAGCAAGGTAACGCGCCGTTCACGGTGAGTCGCACCGCGTTTCCCGGCTTCACCAAGATGCTGGCAGATTTTACGGCGAGCGGCGTGCACACGGTCGTGATCACCGACCCGCACATCAAGTCGTATCAACACCTGCCGCCGGCGGACTATGCGCCGTACGTGACCGGCGCCGCCGGCGATCATTTTTTGCACGACGCCAAGGGCGGCTTCGTCGAGGGTAAGGTTTGGCCGGGGGCGAGCGTCTTTCCGGAGTTCACGCTGCAGCGCACTCGCACTTGGTGGGGGGGCCTGTATCGCGACTTCGTCGCGCAATGGGTGTCGGGCTTTTGGAACGACATGAACGAGCCCGCGCTGCTGGGCGACGCAAAGACTTTCCCCGAGACCCTCGAGCATCGCCTCGAAGACGGCTCG
>JBEHXA010000209.1:0-11314 GCA_048498935.1 Myxococcota bacterium | reverse complement strand
ACCGGAGCGAACGTGAGTTGGGAAGCATCCCGTGCTCGCTGTTGAACATTCGTCTCCGGATGGCGCATGTCCCGCACTCCACTCTCGCCCCCTCCAGCGGGCATGGATAGCGTGACGGAACACCCGTAAAGCTGTTGAAGCTGACGGCCGCGCCTCGGGGCTTGCATCGGACGTCGTACCTATCGCCGCTCGCCGACAGCTCGCGGTTTCCTGATGCGGCCGCAGCTCAACAGCGGTACGTTGGGCGGGCAGCAATAGCGCGATGGGGACCTTCGTAGATACTTGGCACCCGATCACATCCGACCTCGGGCTCATCGAAGCGCCAGTCGCGAGCGTCGTCGCTGCCTTCATGAAATGGCAATCCGACATCGGGAGGACTCCGAGGGAGTCTGAGCAGACGTCACTCGAGAGCACGTTCTCTGGGCTCGCGCCCTTGTCGATGGAGTTGCGCAGGGCCGCATTCGTGCCCACAAGATCTCCTTGGACCGCCTACTTCGCCAGCGGACTGCTCGGGTCAGACCCTTTCCCGGTCATGTCTCACCTTGCCCAACAACTTCAAACGCGCGCTATGCGGGTCTGCTCGACCAGCACGCACGCGCGCTGGCCCGCGACGATTTGGGAAGTCTATGCGCCCGAATCTCTCGGTGGTGCTCCGCCTCTGGGCTATGTCCGCTCCGTTTCTTGTGCCAACGATGGCGGCCGCTGGACCTTCGATACCTCAGGCTCGCCATTCTCTTTCGAGGAACTGGAGCGGTATTCCGCGCCGCGAAAGAAGGACCGCTTCGACCGCGATCTGCTGACCAGCTACCTCGCGAGCTTTGGGAGCAGGCCCTTTGATCGTGACTTTTACACGGTCTCACCCACCACGCCGTCCGCTATCGTTGAGGCACACCGCCGTTGGCCATCGCCACCGCGGGAGTACTCGTTCGACGAAGTCCAGCGGGGAATCCCATGGGCTGGATCCGATTAGGCACTTCGCGAGCATGCCGCCAACAAGCTGTTGAAGCTGACGGCCGCACCTCATCGCTACCTGCTCCGTCCTCCCTCTCGCCCGTGGTGACGTACCACGGGCTCGCTTGGCGCCACCTGTTGCCTCTTCGTTTCCTGATGCGGCCGCTGCTTAACGGCGGTACGTTGGGCAGACTGAGAGCATGTTCGCTGTCCATCTTTTCACTGCGATTGGCGTCCTCCTTGTGAGCGGGTGTGTCGTCGCCGTTGGTGCGGCACTGCTTCGTCGTTGGCCAGCTGCGACCCGCGTTGCACGAACCGTTACTCTCGCGGCCGCCATTACGTTCGGCGGCCTACTCTTGTTTGCCGCAATCCTTCTCGCTGAGCCTCGCGCCCTCCGCGCATTGCTGCCAAGCTCGTCTGACCCCAGCCACGCCGCTCGCGCGCTTGGGGAGCTTATCGCGAACCTGATGAACTGTGGCGCGTTGTCGGTCTTGGCTGGCTTGGCCGCTGCTCCGATCTGGTTCTTTGCCAAGCGCCGACTCCCATCAACATCTGTCTGATCAGTCGACTCAGCACGACCAATTCAGAACCATGTTCAACCTGCTCGACACTGTCGTTTTGGATCGCGACCTGCCCGAGCACGGTCTGCGCCGCGGTGATCTGGGTGCCATCGTCGACGTTCACCCACCCAATGGTCTTGAAGTCGAGTTTGTTCTGGCCTCCGGCAAGACTCAAGTGCTCGTCAGGGTGCTTCACTGCGATGTGCGAGCGTGGGAGACGACGACCTGATCGCGCTTCGCGACTTGATGCACACTGGCTGACGAGGCTGCCAAACAAGCTGTTGAAGCTGTCGGCCGCGCCTCGTCGCGACATGCGGGGTCCTTCCCCTCGCCCGTGGTGATGTACCACGGGCTCGCTCGTCGCTTCCCGTTGCCGTCCTCCGTTTCTGGATGCGGCCGCAGCTTAACGGCGGTACGTTTGCCAGGTCACTCAGTCGCGTCAGCACCGTACCTAAAACGATGTCGGATTTTTCCTCCGGACTACTCGGCGCCCTTGTCGGTGCCACAGCAGGAATCGTCTCTTCCTTGCTCACCGCGAGTCGCAAAGAGGCCTTTGAGCGGCGTCAGTGGTTGTTGGAGCGACGTCGCGAGGCGTACGTGCAAGCACTCAGATCGATAGCGCGTGCGACGATCGTTCCCATCGGGATTTCAATCGAGCGTCTTGAGAAGTGGTACGACGAGCTGGCGGTTGTTCGCGAGTCGCTCGTGACCTTGCAAGGTCACGCTCCGGCCTTGGAGGGCGCGCCTCCAATCGCGGACCTTTTTTCGGTCTTGGACAGGACTGACTTTGTGACGCTAGCAACCGAAGCTGCCGCCATGCAGGACGAATCGTGGAATCCCGTTGGGTTTGTTCTGCTGCCGGTAGGCGACATTCGGAAGGCGCTCGATCGCGTGTTGAGCTGTATCACTGCGGACGCGAAACTGACCCTTGCGGAGGACTACCGATAGGGTGGCCCTGCCTCAACCGTATGCGACGCCCCGAGGCTGGCTAACTCCGGTTTGCAGCAGACGCTGCCCTCGCGTTGACGCGGCCGGCGTGGCTTGCACGGCCAAAACCCAGCGCTCCGCGTGGCCTTCATCTCGTACGATCGCACGGGCGCTGTTTCGGGCAGCGAGCACTAGTTCGACCACGATGAGGATGCGTTAGCGTGGCTGGTTAGCGATGGACGAATGGAGGAGGGCCGTTGAAACGTGCGCCAGGGCTTCCCGCCTCGTCGCCACCGGCTGCTTCCCGTTTTGCTGATGCGGCCGTTGAAGGTGACATCCGCGCGCGGTCGACACCGGCACGTTTCCGTCTCGCCCGTGGTGTGCACCCGGGGCTTCGTCGTCCCCTCCTAGCGCCGCATCGTTTCTGGATGCGGCCGCTGCTGAACAGCGGTACGTTGGGCGGGCATGCTACCGAGGACGCTTCGGAGGAGGGCAATTCTTGCGCTGTGTTTCGGTTTTGCCGTCGCCGGGCAGGCGGGCTGCTTCTCCGATACTCGATTCAGCGATCCCAAGTTCGCTGTGAGCGGTCAGCCACAGCGCATCAATTTCTTCACCTCGCTGAATCCAGATTGCACTCTGAAGGGTTTTGCGACCGTGCGAGTGTTGAGCGCGCCCAATCACGGCCAGCTCACGGTTGTCCAAGGTTCCGACTACTCGAGCTTTCCGGAAAACAGCCAGCGATACGTTTGCAACACTAAGAAGACCGAAGGCGTGGTGGTGACCTACGTGTCCACACCAGGTTACGTCGGCGCTGACGCTGCAACTATTGAAGCCATCTTTCCTGGTGGCGGTCACACAACTTATGAATACGCGATCACCGTGAAGTAGCTCGAACGACAAGATGAGAAGACGGCGATACGTTGGGACCGGAGCGGTCGATGACAACGCTTGAGGATCTCGAGAAGAGTCTTCTGAACGACTCAGTCGTTTCCCGATGCGACCGTTGCGTAAGAGCGGTAGATTCGCCAATCATGAGTCGTGCTGGAGCAGTCGTCCGTCGCGCTCGGCTGGCTGATGCCGAGGGGATTGCTCGCGTTCATATCGCTTCGGCTGATGATTCTTTGGCGCCGTTCGCGCGTGAGTGGCCGGTGGCGGACTTTGCTCGGCGTGTTGAGCATTGGAATGGCTCGCTGCAGGGTACGGACCGAGTCGACATGGTCGCGACGGTCGCGGACGAGGTGGTGGGGTTTATTGGCGGTGGTCCGCCGCGGAAACAAAGCGTTCCGGGGGCAGTCGAGCTCTATGTGGTCCACGTGCTTCCGAGGCACCGTGGCACGGGCATCGGCAGTCAACTTTGGGACGTTGCCTGCACGAGCCTGCGTGGCCCAGGTCATACGCCGCTCTATCTCGAAACGCTCGCCGAGCTACCTTGCTGTGATTTCTACGATGCGCGCGGCGGCGAGGTACTCACCCGCACTGCCGGAACCTTTTGCGGAGGCGCAGTCACGCACCTCACGTACTTTTGGCCCGCCGGGAAGCCACATGAACGTCGCCGTGACGGAATTTGATTGGGGCAACGCATGATGAGTCTCGATATCCGAGCGTTCAGACCTGAAGACCACGCGCAAGCTCGCGCGCTTTGGGAGTCGATCGAGGGCGTAGGGCTGAGTAGCGCTGATTCTTATGAGAACATTGCTCGGTTCCTCGAGCGCAATCCGGGGCTCAGCTTCGTCGCGACCGACGATGAAGGCGTGTTCGCTACGATTCTGTGCGGGCACGACGGGCGCCGAGGGTTGATCCATCACCTCGCCGTGAGCCCGACGCATCGTCGGAGGGGAGTCGGGCGGGAGCTCGTGGCGAAGTCACTGGCCGCCCTGCGACGCGAGGGCATCCAGAAATGCCACCTCTTGGTGTTTCACCAAAATTCGGAGGGACGCGAGTTCTGGAAGCGTATCGGCGCCGAAGAACGCCTCACGCTCGGCCTCTTCTCTCTTTCGACTTGAAGCGCCGGCCATGTCGCGAACCTGTCCGCACTGCTATGGGCGCGTGATCCCGCGAAGGGACAACAGCTGCCCGTCCTGCGGAAAGGGGCTCGACGACCTGACGGGCGTCGACCCCACGCGGGCACTCCTCACGTTGCACGAGGGAGAGGCCCTTCCCCCACTTTGCTTCAACTGCGGCACCACCACCCAGCGTGCTGTCGCGGTGCGGGGCCGTCGAACCGACGAGCGACGCACCGAAAGCACTGCCCTCCTCATTCTTCTCTTTATCGTCTCGCACGCCGCGGGCGTGCTTGCGCTCCTCTTGCGCAAGCGTCCTGGCACCCGCGTCGAACTGCGCGTTCCTCAATGCACCAATTGCGCAATGACCCACGGCAAACCAACCCCCGAGCACATCGCCTGGAACACCCACGAAATGACCTTCGAGGTGACCAAGACATTCGCCATGCCGTTCGCAAACTTCGCGCACCGACGTAAAGCGCGTAATCCGACGCAAGGTTGCTAGACGACGCGTCGCCCAATAAGCTGCCAAAGCAGCCGAGGAGCGGAATGCCTGAATCGAGCCTGAATGCACGTCTCGCCCGCGCTGCCGACCTGCAGTCGCTCCTCGAGCTGTTCGCCGTATCGGAGGTGAGCCCGGCGATCCAACCGCTCGAACGCGCGGAACAGGTGTGGCGTGAGACGCTCGAGCGACAAGGCGTCTATGTCTTCGTAGCCGATGAAGGGGCGCGGGTCACGGCGACGTGCATGCTGATCACCGCGCCGAATTTGCTGCGGCAGGGCAGGAGTCATGCATTCTTGGAGAACGTGGTCACACACCCCGACTTTCGCGGTCGGGGTCACGGCAGCGCGGTTGTCAGGGCCGCTTTAGCGCAAGCTTGGGCTGCGGATTGCCATCACGTGATGATGCAAAGCGGTCGCGCGGATCCGCGAGTGCATCGCTTTTACGAGAAGTTGGGCTTCATTCCGGGCCGGAGGACGGCGTACGTCGCGCTGAGACCCGAGCCGTGAGCAGCTCTCGGCACGGGGCAAGACGATCGTCCTTCATTTCGTAGTGCGGCTGCCGGGTGGGGGCTGTAGTTTGGCGGGGTAGATGCAGTGGCGTTCGGCTGAAGCCATCGATGTTCCGGTCCTGGCGGCGATGAACCAGGAGTTGATTGCGGATGAGCGGCATCGCAATCGAATGGGTATCGAGCAGCTGCGCGCACGGATGGAGGGGTGGTTGTCGTCGGAGTACCGCGCGGCTCTGTTCGAGCGCGACGGTGAGACTGTTGCTTATGCGCTGTATCGAAGCGACGAGCAGGGGCGGGTTCACTTGCGACAGTTCTTCGTCGCGCGCACGTTTAGACGACAGGGCGTCGGGCGAGACGCGTTCCATCTGTTTCGCTCGGAGGTAATTCCACCGAGCAGCCGCGTCGTCCTCGAAGTGCTGACGACCAACGCGAATGCGCGTGCCTTCTGGAACGCGGTGGGCTTTCGCGAGTACGCCATCACACTCGAGCTTGATCCCGAGCTTTCGGACGGGAACCCATGACGCCGCAGGTGACGTTAGAGGCCGCAAGTGCCGATGAAGCAGAACTGCTGAGCAACTTGGTGGAGCTCTACATCCACGATTTGAGTGCGATGTTTCCGCAGGTCAAGCTGGGCCAGAGCGGACGCTACGGTTATCCGGAGTTGCCGTCCTACTTGTCGAGTGAGAACGGTCGCCGCGCGTTCGTGATTCGTCACGAAGGGGGCGTGGCTGGCTTCGTGCTCGCGCGGCGTGGTTCTCCGGCGAGCGACGACCCCAACGTGCTGGATGTTGCGGAGTTTTTTGTGCTGCGGCAGTTTCGCGCTCGCGGGGTCGGTCGCGCGGCAGCGGTGCGGCTCTGGGAGCTGATGCCAGGGAGCTGGACGGTTCGTGCTTCGTCGCGTAACCCCGCTGCGATCGAGTTTTGGCGCGAAGTGGTGCTGAAGCACGCAGGTGAGCGCGCGACAGAGGCCAAGCGCACGATCGGTACCTCGGAGTGGGTCGTGTTCAGCTTCGACAGCTCGTCTCAGCCTTCGGAACGGATTGACGACCAGCGCGGCTAGGCGCGCGTCGTTTGACTGGCGCAGAACTCTCCAAGCCACCGCTCGACTTCGTTCGGTGTACATAGTCGGGCTAGCGGGCGGCCCGCTAGTTGGGAGGGCCAGTGCTGACGCTGGCGAAAGTGGGTGCCAATGGCCCAAGCGAAGAGGGCGTCGCGTCCCCAGAACAACCCTTTGAGTGTCTCGCGGTTGCCGTTCCAGAGTGCTTCGCCCCGTAGCAAGCGCCAGCCTGATCTGCCGACTAGGCGCCAAATTTTCGTGGGTAGGGGTAGGTCGAGCCAAACGATGAGCTCTGCTCGATCGGCGACGATGGTTCCAAGCTTGCTGTCGTAGTTTCCGTCCACGATCCACCCGCGGGAGTCGTCGAGCACTGCGAGAACTTTTGATTGCAGCTCTGTAGCGGATGCTGCCCTCCAGTTTGGGCCGTGGTGAAACGCATCCAACTCGAAACAAGGCAGATCCAGCCTTCGACCGAGCTCTGCAGCGAGCGTCGTCTTGCCCGCGCCGCTCGCTCCCTTGACCAAGATCCGCCGACCCATCGCGCGCAACCTATCACGCGCCGCCGACGCATTGGTATACTGCACCGAGCGCGTGAAGGTAGGTTGAACGTGGCTTGCTCAGACTTGATTCGCCATGCCGTCGTCCGTGATGCGCGCGAGTTGGCTTCGCTCTACATCGGAACACTGCGCGATGCCTTCGGCGGGGCAATGCCGGCGGACTTCGTCGACCCCGTAGACTTGGGCGGTCGTGAGGCCAGGCTCCGCGACTCCATCGCCAGTGGCGCTCGCATGATGCTGGTGGCGGAAGCTTCGGGCGCAATCGTCGGATGTTGCGCGCTCGCGGTCGCGCGGGACCCCGACCTCACCTCAGGGTTTGGCGAGATCACGGCGCTCTACGTCGATCAATCCCACCGTCGACATGGTCATGCGCAACGCCTACTCGATGCCGCACAAGCGGAGCGCGCCAGCCACGCTTGGCATTCCCTGGTGCTCTGGGTCGTCGAAGCGAATCGTCCCGCGCGCGCGTTCTACGAACAGGCTGGCTTCGCACCCGACGACGCTCGAAAAGTCGACCGCCGTCTAGGCTTCCCCGCGACGCTCCTTCGCTATCGAACCACAGCCCCGGTGGGCTAGCGTCGCGCATGGAATAGGCACCGCCGCGGAGGCGTTCAAGCGCTACCGTGCTCTTCGCCCTACGCCCACGTGGACGCTCCCAGCGGGGCGCAGTGCTCTTTCGTTGGTTGTGGCCAATTGGTGGGACGTTAGCGATCGCCGTTGCTGGCACGGCTGTCGCCGCACGAATCTATTACCCGCGGCTCCTCTATCCGGCTCCGCAAAGTGACGCCTACGCGCCAGCCGAGGGTACTTTGCTGACTCTCACAGCGCGAGATGGCGCCGTGGTGCATGCCACGGAGCTTGCCGGGCCGAAGGACGCGCCAGTGGTCGTGTACTTTCACGGCAACGGGGTGGCGATGGGCGACGAGCTGTGGATGGCGCGCGAGTTCGTGCGACGCGGGGTCGGTGTAGTTCTCGCCGAATATCGTGGCTACGGACTCTCGGCTAGGAAAGGCAACCCGGATCCATCCGAAGAGGGACTATACGCAGACGCCGAAGCCGTGCTGAGCGCGCTGGCGGCAAGGGGCGTGGGGCCAAAACGCATCGCGTTGTTTGGGGAGTCTTTGGGCACCGGCGTTGCGGTCGAGATGGCTGCACGAGGGCGCGCGTCCTCAGTCGTGCTGATAACGCCGTACACGTCGATTCCGGAGGTGGCATCGCGTCTAGCATTCGGGTTACCGGTCCGCGTCCTGATGCGCGAGCGCTTCGATTCACTCACGAAAGCACCGCGCGTGCAGGTACCGGCGTTGGTCGTCCACGGCACAAGCGACGCCATTGTGCCCTACGACATGGGAGCAAAGCTCGCGACGACCTTGCCCCAGGCGCGCCTAATCACGGTTGAAAGCGGCGGTCACAATGACCTGTTCCTCGGCGAAGGCGCTCGAATTTTCGACGAGGTCGCAGACTTCATCCGAAGCTCAGCTCATCCACCGGGGCGATGATGCCCTGCTGTTGGGCTGGACGTGAGCGCAATCGTGCTCGACGATGGCAGCGATGATTGACGTCATGGTGCAAACGCCGCCGTTCTCTGCGGAATTCATGGAGGAGCTTGGTGAGCTGAGCCGTATCGTCTTTACGCGCACTTATCCGGAAGATCTGGAGTGGCGCCTCACGCGTCTGCCGGAGGCTACGGTCACTGTGGCGCGTGCTGGCGATGCCTTGGTCGGGTTCAAAGTGGGCTACGCGGTTACCAAGGACCGCTATTACAGTTGGCTCGGCGGTGTTCATCCCGACTTCAGGCGCCAAGGCGTTGCTGCCCAGCTCATGGAGGCTCAACACACGTGGGTGGGAGAGGCGGGTTTCTCGGCTGTGGAAACCGCCACCACGCCGGACAACCGGACCATGCTTGCGCTCAACATGCGCCACGGCTTCACCGTGATCGGCAACTACACGCGCGACGGCATGCGGGTGCTGCTTGCCAAGAAGGTGGCGTAGCGACATGCAGGACGCGGGCGAAGTGGTGATCCGGCGCGCACGGATGGAGGACCATGCGCAGACGTGCCGACTGTACGACGCCGTGGACGAGCTCCATCGGCAGCAATTGCCGTGGATTTTCAAGAGGCCGGAGACGCAGCCGAGACCAGAGGCGTACTTCGCGGATCTGTTGAGCCGTGAGGATGCTGCGGTGTTCGTGGCCGACGCGGGTCAGGTGGTTGGGATCGCGATCGGTCTCATTCGTTTGGCTCCGGAGTTTCCGGTTTTTCGTAAGCAGAGTTGGGGCATTCTCGACGGCATTGCGGTCGATCCGCATTGGCGACGCCGAGGCATTGGCAAGCGACTCACGGTCGCCGTCGAAGAGTGGGCGATCGGTTTGGGGGTGCCTTGGGTCGAGCTCAACGTTTACGAGTTCAACGCTGAAGCGCGACGGTTCTACGAAGCGCTCGGCTATTTGCCCGTTTCTACGAAACTGAGAAAGCCGACGAGTTCAGGGTCGGATTGAGGCACCCTGAGGTCGTTGCTACGGAACTTCGCGCTCGACTCGCCAGAACTCGACGTGAACGCGCACGACACCGACCGGTGTCACGTGATGAACAATTTCTGGTTCGACGATGCCGACATCGCCCGGGCCGAGCACGCTGATGCGGCCCCGCGAGTGAAACTCCAGGCGCCCTTCGGTCACCACGATGCGGCCCCAGCTGCCGGCCTTGATGCGATGCTCTTGCCGCAGTGCTGCGGGTAGCGTCTCTTCCGTGAATGTGGCCGTGCGCTTGTACTCTCGAGCGTCGGCTGGGATGGCAATCTCAGCGCAGGCCTTGCAGTCGATTGAAGCTCCCAATTTTGCCTGCCGTCCCTCCTCCGTCGTGACCCACGGCCGCTGCTGCCACGGCGGCTTGTGCCGCATGTGCTGCCCGTGTCCACACGCAAACTCCGCGACCCAGTCGCCCGCGTCGTCCTGATGAAACCCGATGATCGTGGTCTGCATTAACCTAACGCGTCCGGTTTCCCTGAAATGCCATCGCCAACCCGCTGCCTGGACCTGGTATGTTACGCCCAATCCGAGGAGGGCTTCGCATGAATCCAGTTACCGTTGGCGTTGGGGGATCCCGTACCGGAATGGCGATTCACTTCATCGAGGCGACGCCGACACGGGCGTGCAACGTCGAACGGCAGGCTCAACCGGAAAAGCGTTCAAATACCGTAGTCGGAATCGGCGGGGCGCGAGCGCCCGCTCTTGGCGGACGCCGGCTTGGGAGATTGAAGCTTGGGCGCGGTCGCGGAACGCTGGGGTGGCTGCTCAAGCTTGTACCGCGCTGGCGCGGTGGTAGCCGAGATCGCGGTGGTAGCCGAGATCGCGCCGGCCGCCGAGCCCCCGCCGGTCGTCGCGGTCGCCGTGCGCGCGGCGACCGCGCTCACGTTGTTGGGCGCGACCGCTAGAGGCGCTGGCGTCGCGATCGGCACAGGTGCGGCACCTGCACCGATGGGCGTGAGCGTCGCAAGTGGCGCCGCGGCCGAAGCAGTGGGGACAGCGTCGCGCGTGGGGCGGACCCACGCCGCCAGCGCCACCAAGGAAAGGCCCGTGAGCGCAATGACGGCCGAGCGCACTTGCGCGTGCGTGAGGAGGGTACCGCGCTGCACGGGCTGCTCTTTGACGGACCAGAGGGCCTGCGGAACGTCGCTGGAGGGCGGAGGGTCACCGAACGGAGCGGCGTCGACGAACGCTGCGGCACCAGGGAGCGGCGGTACCAACGCGGGCGGCCTGATGAACGGGGGTGGAAGCGGCGGTGGCGGCAGAGGCGCGGTGTAAACGGGCGCGGTTTTGAGCTCAGGTTCAGGCGTCAACTCGATCGTGACACCCGGCGGAGTGAAGCTGCGACGCGGAGGCGGAGGCGGAGGCGGGAGCGGCGGCACGTATGTGCCTCGGCGTGGCACCAGTGTCGGAGCTTCGTCCTGCCAGGCTTCGCCGAGCTTGCTGATCAGGCGCGGGCCTGCGGCACCGATGATCGCGGCGCTGAAGGAGCCGGCGCTGTCGAAGCGATCTGCCGCTTGGATGGACAATGCGCGAGCAGCCACTGCGCACAAGGGGCGCGCCCACGCTGCGTGAGCAGGCGGGACGAGACCCGGCAAGCTGTCGCTGCTGCAGCGCGCGAGTACGGCGGCGGGAGAAACGTCCGTGAAGAGCCGTCGTCCCGCGAGCGCCTCCCAGAGGAGATGGTGGACGCGGTGTTCTGGGACATCGCCTGCGAGCAGGAGG
>JBEHXA010000208.1:0-11333 GCA_048498935.1 Myxococcota bacterium | reverse complement strand
CCTTGTCCGGACCAAGCCCGCGGAAGTGCCGACGACCTTGCCGCGCTTGCCGCCGGAAGCAACGCTCGCGTGCTATGCGCCGGCGCCCCCGGCGGAGCGCTACGTCGCGATGATTCGCATCCTGGGCGATCTCGCGGAAGGTTACTTGGAGCACGCCAAAGTGCCCGAGGCCACGCGCAAGCGAGTCAGGCACATGCTCGACGCCTGGTCGGGAAAGATGCCCGAGAGCTTCGCGTTCACGATGAGCCCGAGCGCGAACGACCCGCACGCCTACCTGCGCACCGACACGGTCGTTTCGCGCCTGTCGGAGCCGTCCGCGCGGGTGCTGGGCGCCTACAGCGATTTTTTCGCGCTTCTGAGCGATCCGGCGCTGAAGCGTTGGCTGAAGCAGCTCGCCAAGGTGGACGAGAAGCTTTGGCCCAAGGTAACGCGCAAGCCGGTCAAGCTGGCCGGTTTCAAGACACCGGCTACCGCCTTCGAGGCTACCTTCGATTGGAAGGCGCTCGCCAACGCCGAGCCTGGCATGCGCAACGCGATCGAAAACTTTCTGCCGCCAGCTGACGCGAAACAGCTGAGCCGGCTGGTGATCGTGATCCAGCCCGACGGCGATCACACCTATGTGCTTTCCGGTGACGACGTCAAAGAGATGAGTCGCGTGATGGCCGAGCACAAGAAGCCCGAGCCCGGCGCTCAGCTCAGTAAGCCAACTGGCAGCAGCAAGGCGATCATGGCTGGCTTCGCGACGCTCGCTTACGTGGGCCGACAACTGGAGCGCATGGGCAAGGAGCCCAAGATCAGCCAGGCAGTCGCGGCCACGCCGAACCACGGCATGACGCCGATCACGTTTGCTGCGACGACTGCGCCCGGCAGCGCTCGTGTGGACGTGGAGATCCCGGCGGCTGTGTTTGCCGATGCCAGCGCGGCAGCCGTGCAAGCAGGACCGGCCCTCAAAGACGCCCTCGAGAAGCGCTGAGCGGGTAAACGGGCGCCCCTCGGCGAGCGCCTGCACTTCAATAAGCGCTGCAAGATCCGAAACTTTGGCCGTGACGGGCCGGCGGGGTATGCACAGGTAGTCTGATGTATGTCTTGAGACGACATCTCGCCGCCCTGTGGAGCCTGGCCCTGGTTTTTGCGGCATTTCCTGCCCACGCCTGGGTGGAGACGCGCGTGACGGCGCACTCGGCAGTGGTCGATCTCGAACGCACCGGCAGCGCGACGGTGACTCAAGAACTGGGCGTGCGACTGCGCGGCGGGCCCCTCTCTGACCTGCAGCTCGCGGGAGTCGACAGCGACGCCGAGCCCCTCCCCGACGCCACCGTGATCTGCACCGATGATCCCAAGTTTGGGACGGTGCCGCTCAGCGTCGCGCGCGAGCCGGACGGCTCGCTCAAGCTGACCATCGACCGTGAGCGCGGCTTGCGCACCGGCTCGTACGTCTTTCGCTTCAGCTACCGCACGCAGCTGCTTGCTCGCGAGCTGATCCGCCGCGCCGGCTCGCACGTGGAGCTGCGCTGGGTCGGCCCACGCTTCGAGGATGGGCTCGATTCGGCGCGAGTCACTTTTCGGATCCCGGAAGCCAGCGTCGCTCCTAGCCTGCCCGCACCGGGCAGCAGCTCGGGCACCGTGAACGAGCTCGACGAGCTCGGCGGGGTGTTCGTTGGTAACTTGCGACGCGCACCCGGCAAGGACGAGCTCGAGGTCGTGCGACCGCACGTGGCGCGCGGTGAGCCAGCGCTCTGGCGCGTGTGGCTAGCAGACTCGGCGCTCGACGCCTTCGCGGCAGGTGCGGCGCCGCAGCCTCGGGTCGCGCTGATATCGCATGAGCTCGGTGAATCGCCGCGCGAACGTCTGAGCTGGCTGCTCGGCGCGCTCGGCGCGGGGCTCGTGTTCGGACTGCTGCTGCTCGTCAAATGGCGCGGTTTTCGCGCGGCAGCCGAGTCGCGGCGCGCGGAGGCTCGTTCACTGCTGCCGATTCCGGTGGGTCCGCGCGCAGCGCTCGGCGGGGCGCTCTTGGGCCTGGCGGTGATCGCGGGCGGACGCTGGGACGAGCCCACCTGGATGGGCGCGCTGCTGTTCGCCGCTACTCTCTGCGGAGCACTGGCGGCCGTGCCGTCGAAGCCGGCGCCTCGCGGCCCAGGCCAATGGTTGCCGCTATCCGAAACGGATGCGTTCGCTCGGTGCAAGGCGAACCTGCCGGGCCGCTTCTTGGACGCCAGCACCCTTCCGGGCGCCTGCGTGCTGCTGCTGCTCATGACTACCCTCGTGATCGCGCACTTCGCCGTGCGGGTGCATTCGCCCTACAGGGCGGTCGAGCTTCTACTGGGCGGAACGGTGCTGCTGCCGGTGTTCCTCACCGGGCGGGCGCGGGAGCTGCCGGTAGTGCCGGGCAGCGATCCCCGAGGCAAACTGCAGAAGCTCCTGCGCGGTTTGCGACAGAGCGGTCTGCGCGCAGTGCCGGTCGCGCGGCTGCCGCTGGGCTCGAGCGTGGCCGACGAAGTGCGCCTCACCATTCAAGCGCGCGGCGCTCAAGCTGGCTTGACGGCGCTCGAGCTTGGGACCGAGCACACCGTGAGCCTGGGCGGGGTCGTCGCCGAGCCTTACCTGCTGCTGCGCGTGCGCGAGGATTCGCCGTGCGCTCAGGCGCTCAGTGGGCTGCTGCCCTTCCAGCGTGGCCGCAAGCCCGAGGAGCGCGTCGCGCTGCTTCGTCCCAAGCTGCCTACGGTGGCCGAGACCTTGGCGTTGGTCGGCGAAGTGCTCGAGCTGCTGCAACGCAAGCCGGTGCCGCCTCAGAGGCCGAGCAGCGCGCCAAGCTCGTCGGGCAGGGCTACTTCGGCGCGGAAGCCGACGCGCGCAGCGTCGCCGCTCCACGCAATGTAGCTGCCGTGCAGCGCATGACGAGCGCCGAGCTCGGGAACCTCCACGCCTCCGTAGAGCGCGTCACCCGCGATCGGGTAGCCCAGATCGGCCAGATGCGCCCGGATTTGGTGCCGGAAGGCGCGCTCCACGTCGAGCTCCACCAACGTGAAGTGCGCACCTTCGCGCAGCACGCGGTAGCGAGTCAGCGCGGGCTTTGCGTAGCCCGGCGGTAGCTCTCGAAACACGCGCACACGGCGCCGATCGGCGCTGTCGGGGCCGAGCAAGCTGTCGATCTGACCGCTACCGGTGAGCCCCCTGCTGACCACGGCCAGGTAACGCTTTTCGATCAACGCCGACTCGAACAGCGCGCGCGCGGCACGAAAGGCGGCCTCGGTGCGCGCCGCGAGCACGACCCCGGACGTCTCGGTGTCCAGGCGATGCACGAGGCCCGGCTCACGCTCCCGAAAACCGACTCCCTGCATTTCCGGGTAGCGAGCCAAGAGCGCCGCTGCCAGTGAGCGAGACTCGGTGCGCACCAGCGGAGCGGTCGGCAACCCGGCGGGTTTGTTGCAGATCACGAAGTCGCTCGACTCGAACACCACGTCGAGTGGCAGCGTCGGATCGGGCGCTATCGGCGCCTCCATCGCCTCGACCGTGAGCTCGCTGCCTGCGGGCACCCGATCACCCTTCTTCAGGCGCTTGCCGTCGACGCGGACCCGTCCGTCTTCGAACAGCTGCTTCACCTCGTTGCGGCTGAAGCCTGGAAACGAACGAAGCACGGCCTCGTCGGCGCGATGTCCGCCGAGCTCGGCGCTCACTTGAACACGCAGCACCGCTGCTTCGTCTCGAGCGGAGTCGGGCCCGCTGCGTTCGCGTGCCATCAGAACTGCCCGAGCATGCCCGCTTCGATGCGGGCACCGCGCGCGTCGGGGGTGGCAAAGGCATAAGGGAGCGCAGGCAAGCTGGTTCGCTGCTCCGACCCCGCGCGCTCGCTCTTGCCCGTTTGCCAGTAGGCAACACCCGCGCCGACCAAACTGGCGGCAAAAATGCTGCCCAGCCAGCCGCGCGTGCGCGCCTTGCTCTCTTCCTGGTCGACCAGCAAGAGTGGGCTCGCCGCCGCTGCACCCGTGAGAGCGCCGAGGGTGGCGCCCAGATCGATCAGCAGCACGCGCGACGCGCGCAAGTCTACCTGGGTAACGAGCACGCCTGCAGCCAGGGTCCCGACGGCCGCGCCGTAGCCCATGCCGCCGAACGGCGTCGCTTCGGTGCTGCCGTGAACGAACAGCTCGGTCAAGCCACCAAGACCCAAGCCCAACGCGCCTCCCGAGTGGGCGAGCGCTGCGTCACCCTCGGTGATCTTGGTCAAGCTCATGGCTCCGACCGCTAGCGCTACACCACCCGTTCCAGCCACGACGCCGTAAACGTAGCGATCCTTGCTGGGCACATCGTAGTGCGTGGCGAGCAGGAGGCCCGCGCTGGTCGGCCACCAAAGCCCGGCCGAAAGAAACCAGGCGCTGCCCACGCTGATGTCCCATTCGTCGGCGATCAGCATCGACGCGCCGAGGCCCACGCCGCTGCCCAAGGCGACCAGCGGATATACCAAGCGCTCGTCCGACGAGCCGCTGGCGGCTTGGATCGAGTAGCCAAGATATCCGCCGAAAATGGCGCCGTTCAACGCGAGCACGGCGCGCCCCGACGAACGTGGCTCTGCCGCCTCCGGCGGCTCGATCCGCGCAGGAGCGGGCGTCGCTGGGCTCGACGGTGCCGGAGCGTGCGGTTGCTGCATCAGGTCACGCATCATCACGGCGATGCGGACGTCTAGGTCGTCCTCTGACGACAGCTCGCTGCGCGTCGTGAGCACGCGAGTACCGGGACGGATCGCCACGATGCGAAGCCGAAGCTTGCGACCTTCGCGGCTCAGAGTCGGCAACACCAACCAGTTGTCGCGCGCGCGCTCGACCAGCTCATCGTCGCTCGGAACTTCGCGGGTACCGCGCCGCTCGAGTGCCAGCGTCAATCCGGTATCCTGCACCGCCTCGGAGACCAATTGGTCGAGGCGCGGGAGCAGGGCATCGATCGCGGCGTCGGGCGGCGCTTCACCCTCCGTCACGCGCGCGGCCGGCAGAGCTATCACCTCGTTCGGCCCGGCGTGGGCCGAACCGGCTAGCGTCACCGCAACCAAGACCGCACGGAGAGCGCGGCGCCCCATGGCCCTCAGAACATCACGGTGGCGTTGAGCCAAGCGTCGATGTCGGTGGAGTCGGTGACTTTGAAGCGGCGCCCCGGATCGTTGATCGTCTTGCGATAGTTGGGATTCGGGATGCCGCTCGCCACGGGTTGATTGCTGGTCGCGCGGCGCGCTTGGCACGGCCCGGCCTTGCTCAAATCGCCGGCAAAATCAGGGTTACAAGCCTGGTCGAAGGACAGGAAGTGCGCCTGGGTGAGCGTGTACGCGGCGCCGACGTTGAACTTCACGTACTCGCCCGCCTGCCAGGTCACGCTCGTCGACAGCGTGTAGACGCCGTGCTGCTGCACATCGGTGAGACCGGTGAAGTACACCTTCTGCGAGTTGGGGTTGACCACCGATGCCGCGCCGTTAGGTCCCTGCTGATACTCCGCAAAGTTCGGGTAGCGCAGCGTCGGCGCGTCCGAGGATCCGAGCGCGTCGAAGAGCTCCGAGTCGTCACGCCCCTCGGACACGTAGGTGCCGGTGAAGCGCAGGTCCACGTTGAGCCGCTGGAAGGCGTCGCGCACCTCCCAAGGGATCACGTTGAGGCCGAAGATCATCGTGCCCTGCAGTGGTGGATGATTCACGAGCGAAGCGTTGAGATCAGTCGCGCCGTAGTCGCTCGACGAGTTTTGAAACTCGATTAGCGCCCGAAAACCGCCGTAGGGCTCGAGGTACTTCACGCGGCGCGAGACGTATGTGTGCATCTCGAGAGCGGTCACGCCGCGGCTCACGCCAGGCTTGCGCCCGCCGGAAAACGAGCCCTCCAGCGACCCGCCCTCGACGTTGGGGGCAGGGTATTCGCCGCCGACGCCGTTGCGATTGATGTCCGAAATGTTCGCGCACTCCTGCTGCGGCTCGGGATTGTCGGGGTCGAGCAGCGTGCCGTCGGAGTTCAGCGTAGTCGGGTTCTTGTTGCACGCGTGCAGCGGCTCGCTCACGTCGAAGCGGCCTTCGATACCGATCAGCCAAGTCGGTTTGGTGCGGTCACGCGCCTGATTCATGGGGGCTGCGTCGAGGCCGATGGCGAGGTACTCGATACCGCTGCGCGTCGGCGACTTGAAAGGTAAGCGAAAAAGCTGCTCACCGGGCGCGCCTTGCAGCACGAAAGCTTGGTTGTCTTCGCTGCCGCCCAGGCCCTTCAGCTCGCGATCGTCAGATAAGATGATGGGGAGCCGGATGATCAGCGCCAGATCCTTGTAGAGCCCGATATCGGCTCGCGTGTTCAGGCGAGTGACGTGCTGCGAGTACTCGGCCACCTGGAGGTTCGCGCGCGAATAACCGCCGTCATTGAAGCCGGCGTCGGGCAGCGAAGTCTCGCGCAAGATCTTGGAGTTGCGCCACGTGCTCTGGAAGCCGAGCGTGAGGTGCAGATCGAACATGTCGTCGTCGTCGAACGCGTCGACGACCTGGACGATCTCGGACGGCTCGTTCAAGACCGACGGCTCACTGACCTTGCGTGGCTCCTCGGCGCGGGCCACCGAGGTCAGAAGCAGCCCCACCAGAGGCAGGGCGGAGCACGTTTTCAAGGTCAAGCGCCTCATCCTAGGACCTCGGGCGAACAAACGCGCCCGTTTCAGCGGACGCTAGCGGCGCGGGCTCCGAACTGTCAACGGATCGGTCACTTTTCCGGGGCTTGACTCGGCCGCTGCCGGGGGATGCTCTCCCCCAAACCCTCCCATCGCTCTGCCTCGGCCCAGTACCCCGCGCGCGCTTCGGGGTCGGCCACGAGCCCGGTGGCGGAAGCGGCGATGGCGCACGAAAGCCGCGCTGCTTTGCGAGCAACGACGTTACTGCGCGCGCGGTGACCGAGCGGCTCACGCGAGCTGCGATCGGCGACGCTCAGCGCGGTCTTCTCGGCGGCTTGGGCGAGCTCCTGACAGCGGCTGAGCAGCGCCTGTACGTCGGGCTTGCCGAGCGGCACCTGCAGCTTGTCCTTGGCGCGGAGCGGGCTTTTCAACGGTTTGTCGGGCAGCACGCCTTCGAGCTCGACCTCTCCCGCGCGCACCGTGACGCGCAGCGCCTTTTCGTCGAGCGCTAACGTGAAGTCCGCGTCGCCGTAACGCGCCGCCCCGACCGGAGTCGCCAGCAGCACCTCCGCACCTGGACGCGCGCCCATGCCAGCACCGACCGTGACCGTGCCCTTCGCGACGAGCACCTGTTCGCGTCCACGCCGGCAGGGGCGCAGCATGGCGGGCCCCGCTACCATGAGCTCGCGCCCGCTTTGGGTGTGCTTCAGCGACAAGGACGCGCCCGCGCCGAGCGATACCCATTCGCTCCCGTCGAGCAGCGCGCCGTCTTCGAGCGCGACATCACCCAGCTTGGCGGCGCCCGCGACACGCAACACTCGACAGGCAGGCTTGGCCGCGGTCGCACGCGGCGGCTCCGCAGAAGGAGCCGAAGCGCCCGAATCGGAAGCCACTGCCGCTGCGCTCGCGGTCTTGGCCGGCGCCCCGCTCGATCCAGGAGCGCCGCGCGACTCGCCTTTGCTGCACGCGCCCAGGGCCAGGACCAGCCCACAGATGCCGAGGCCGATGCGCCCCATGGCTCCGTTCACTCGGCGCGCCGGGAGGGAGGAGGAGGCGGAACGACGAGCGTCTTGCGATCCTCCTCGTCCTCTTCGGCGAAAATCTCGCTGGTGATGTCTTCGGCGGCCAGCTCTTCTTTGGCGGCGCCGAGCTCGCGCGTCGTTTCGGCCAGGCGATCCGCCAGGACGCCGGTGAATTGCCAGAGCAGCTTCACCGCCAGCTGGTGCTCTTTGCGCAAGATCTCGAAGAACTCCTGCCGCCGGATCACCATCAGCTCGCTCACCCCGTCCGAGACTACGGTGGCCGAGCGCGGCTGGCTGCGAACGAGCGCCATTTCACCCACGTGAGCGCCCTGCGGCAACGTCGCCACATCGGCGCCGTTGCGCGTCACCTTGAGCTGCCCCGACAGCACGATGAACAGCTCCTCGCCCTTCTCGCCCTCGCTGATCACGACCTCCCCAGGCTTGTAGGTGATGACGTCGGTGACCTGCAGCACGCGCAAGATCTCGCGGTCGTTGAGCGGGCGGAACAGCGGCATGCGCGCCAAGATCTCGCGCTTGAGCTGGAGCTTCTTGGCGCGGTTCTCGTCGCGGGCCGACGCATCGCCGACCGTGACGACCACCGAGGTGATGTTGTCTTTGCCGCCATGCTCGTTGGCCCAATCGACCAAATGACGAACCACCTGGTCGGCGTCGGGTTCGGTTAGGAAACGACCGAGCTGTTCGGGCTCCTCCTCGAAGTAGCCGGACAGACCGTCGGAGCAGAGCAGGAAGCGATCGCCCTGGAGCAAATCGACAACGAGCGAATCCGGCTCGACGTGCTCGTATACGCCCACGGCTCGAGTGATGGCGTGCTTTTGCGCCAGCTGCTCGACCTGCTCGCGCGGCATCTTTTTGCGCTTGATGAGCTCGTTGTAAACGGTGTGGTCTTCGGTGATTTGCTCGAGCACGCCGTCGCGCTGCAGGTAGATGCGGCTGTCACCGACGTAGATCACGAAGGCTTGCGTCCCCACCACCAGCAGCGTCACGAGCGTGGTGCCCATGCCGCGCTTCTTGCTGTCTTTCGCGGCCTCGGAGTGGACCTTCTGCGAGGCGCGGTTCACCGCGAACTCCAGCATGTTCAGGATGTCGCGCTTGCTGACCTTGGACCCGCCGGAGGCACCTTCTGCGTAGTCCCGCAGCAGGTCCGCCTCTTTCTTGATCTCGTCATGCAGGGTGCGCACCGCGAGCGCGCTGGCAACCTCGCCGGCGGCGTGACCGCCCATGCCGTCGCAGACCACGAACAGGCCCAGCTTCTTGTCCACGAGGTAGTTGTCCTCGTTGTGCTCGCGCTGGCGTCCCACGTCGGTCAGCGCGCCGAACTGGATCTCCAGACCGTTCATCGAACGGCCAGGATAGCCCAGCGCCCAGGCCTTCGGAAAGACCGATTTCCCTCGAATTTTCCAGATCCTTCTCACGATTCGTCGAGCACGGAGCGGGCGCCGTTACGGGCGACCACGACGTGATCGACGAGTGGGATACCGATCAGCTCAGCGCACTTGGCGACGTGCGACGTCATGGCCACGTCGTCGGGGCTCGGCCTTGGATCGCCGCTCGGGTGATTGTGCACGAGCAGGATGGCCGATGCCGCGTCCTTCACGGCGGGAGCGAGCACGTCGCGCGCCGTGAGTGCGCAGCCATGCTGACCACCCTGCGCGATGCGCCTGCTCGATTTGAGCGCGCTTCGTCCGTCGAGGCAGAGCAGCCAAACTTCTTCGTGATCGAGCGCTCCGAGCAGCGGATGCGCCCAGGCGGCTGCGGCTTCGAACGAATCGATCAGAATGCGCCGCTCTTGGAGTGAACGCAGAAACGAACGCCGCCCCAGCTCGAGCGCGGCTGCGACTCGTGCAGCTTTCGCGGGGCCGATGCCAGGCTGAGCCGCGAAGGCGTGGGGACCGAGGCGCGCCAACCCTTCCACGCCTCCGACGGACTGCAGCAGCGCCAGCGCGAGCCCCTCCACCGAATGACCGACGCTACCGCTGCCGAGCAAGAGCGCGACGAGCTCGGCGTCGCCCAGCTCGCTCACGCCCGATTGCAATGCACGCTCCCTGATCTCCGGCACGATGAATACCCTCCACCACCCGGTAAAGCAGCTGCCGTGCCAACTGCACTCGGCCGTTCTCCGCAGCAAGGGGCTCGCTCGGTCTCAGGCGCCGCGCCGGCGGTCGGGTGGCGCTGGCCGCCACGCCGCCGTTTTTTCGCGCCCGCTACTCGAGCTCTACGACCCAGCCGGACTCGACGCGCGCTCGCAAATCCTGAAGCGCAGCGCCGACGACTGCTTCGCTCGAGCCGTCGAACGTCACTCGCGTGCGGTACCGCGGATTGAACAGCGCGGGGTACGAACCGATGGTGACGTCCGGATGAGCTGCCACTACGAGGTCGAGCAGCTCCTTGAGCTCGACTTCGTCGCGATTGAGGACCAGCGCGCGCGTGATGAACGGGCGCGGCCCCGTGACCCAAGCACGAAGCGTCGCAAGCTTCATCCGAAAAACTTCGGGCACACCGGGCAAGATCCAGACATTGCCGACGACCGGAGTCGGCCAAGCCACGTCGGGCGCCGCGCGGAGCAGCGCGCCCTCGGGCACGTCCGCGAAGCGCAGGTGCGCCTCGGTCGTGCGATCGCCGAAGGTACGATGAACCCACTCAATCAGCTCGGGGTGCCGCACGACGCTCCGGCCGAAGGCGCGCGCGACCGCTTCCATCGTGACGTCGTCGTGCGTCGGTCCGACGCCTCCGCTGGTGACCAGCAAGCCGTGGCTCGACGAGAGCCGCTTGACGGCATCGGCCAGGAGTGGGACGTCGTCGCCCAGCACCTCGGCCGAGCGCAGCTCGATACCGAGCGCGCGTAACGTCTTGGCGAGAGGGAACAGGTTCGCCTCCGCCACCTTGCCGCTCAACAGCTCGTTGCCGATCGCCAGAAACGCGGATGAGTCGACCACTTCCGGCACGGCTGCTACTCCGGGTCGAGCTCACGCACGACGGGCCTGCCGCCGGCGTCGATGCCGAGCAACTCCTCGACGCGCTTCTCGGCCGCGTCGAGCTGAGCTTGTGAGGCTCGCGAGAGGCGCGTGCCTTCTTCGAACAGAGCCAGCGACTGCTCGAGCGATAGGTCACCGCTCTCCAAGCGCTCCACGATCGCGGTCAGGCGCGTGAGCGCCGCTTCGAAGCCGAGCGGTTCGGCGTCGCTGACGGCGGGTGCTGGCTTGCCAGCCAAGGCTTTCTTCATGGCCCTTGCCCGGGAACGTTCACCCAATCGTCCGCAAGCGCAAGTCGAACCGAGAGCGGAGCCGGATCCACGCCCGCGACGACAACCAGGCCATCCGGATCTGCCAGCGCCGGCAGCGCCGGACCCCAACCGCTGCGCAGCACCGCGCCCAGCACGGTCTGCGGCGCTACGCCGGGGTTCGGTGACAGCTCGAGCCACACCGTCTCGTCGCCGCGCGCGTCGAGCTCGAGGGTATGGCCCGATAGCGCGAGCCTCGCCGCTTCGCGAACCGCAGCGTCGCCATCGAGCTCGGCCGCGAGCCGCAACGCTCGCAGCTTTACCGGCTCCGCGCGGTGACTGAGCGCGACGACCGCGGCGTGCCGCACGCCAGCATCCGGCTCGAAGCGGTAAGCGTGCTCGATCATTCCCAGAGCGTCGGCTTCCGTTGCGCGCGCCAGACCGAGCAGGACATGGGAACG
>JBEHXA010000207.1:0-11381 GCA_048498935.1 Myxococcota bacterium | reverse complement strand
ACAAAGCGCGCTCTTCGGGTCCGACGCAGGGTGCCGACAAGTAGATGCGCGGCCTTGGGGGAGCCGACATCCGGCTACTGACCCTCGACCCGTGCCAGGCTCAGCAAGGGCATACCAGATGCTTGCTCGCTCGACCGAATCGATGGCGCCCCCTGATATTCCGGGACCATCTGCTTCAAAGCTTCACGAGCGGCACGTTCGTCGCCGCCGAGAGCAATGCGCGCCAGCCGATCGATGCCAGCTTGCAGCTCACCTAGTGGCAGCGGCCGCAATTTACCAATGAAGACCTTGGGATGACGAGTACGCGCAGCTTGCTCTTCGTCGAGCGACAGTTCCTCGAATAACTTTTCACCAGGGCGAATCCCAGTAAACGAAACCTCGATCTCGTCCTGCTTGTAACCGGACAGGCGGATCAGGTCCCTGGCCAAGTCGACGACTCTTACCGGCTCACCCATGTCTAGAATGAAGATCTCGCCGCCCTGCCCCATCGCGGCAGCCTGCAGCACCAGCTGGCTCGCCTCGGGAATGGTCATGAAGTAGCGGCGCATCTCGGGGTCGGTCACCGTGACCGGCCCGCCGCGCTCGATCTGTTCCCTGAAGATGGGCACGACGCTGCCGGCGCTGCCCAGCACGTTGCCGAAGCGCACCGCCGCAAAGCGGGTTTGACTACAGCTCGACAGCGCTTGCACGAAGCACTCGGCGATGCGCTTGGTCGCACCCATCACCGATGTTGGGTTTACGGCCTTGTCCGTCGAGATCATCACGAAGGTGGCGACGCCCCCGCGCGCAGCAGCGTCGGCTAGCGTCTTGGTGCCGACCACATTGTTTTTGATCGCCTCGCACGGGTTCATTTCCATCAGCGGCACGTGCTTGTGCGCAGCGGCGTGCAAGATGACGTGAGGCCGGTGGTCCCGCAACAGCGCTTCGATGCGCGGTGAGTCACAGATATCGGCGAGCGCCGCTACTATCTCCACCTCACTCCCGAGCGCGAGTAGCTCGCGGTGGATGTGAAACAGACTATTTTCGGAGCGATCCATCAGCACGAGCTTGCGCGGCAAAAAGCGCATCACCTGCCGACACAGCTCGGAGCCGATACTGCCACCTGCGCCACTGACGAGCACCACCTGCTCGCGTAGCACCTCTCCGATCAGGCCCTCTTCCAGGCTCACCGGGGCCCGGCGCAATAGGTCCTCGATCGCCACGTCGCGAATGCGCGACAGGTTCACGCTGCCCCCGACCACCTCGTAGAGGCCCGGCATCACCTTGGCATGCACCTTGACTCGCTCACACTCGCCGAGAATACGACGAACCACGGTCCCGGGAGCCTGGGGGATAGCCAGCAGCACCTGCGTCGCTTTGGTACGCACGCAGACCTCGGCGATCTCGGTAGTCGCGCCGAGCACGGTCAGCCCGTGCACCGCGGTACCGCGCTTCAGCGGGTCGTCGTCGACGTAGCCGACCAACTGGATGCCCAGATCCGGACGTGAGGCGACCTCACGCGCTACGAGTAGCCCGGCTTGTCCCGCACCGACCACGAGCATGCGGATCGCGCTATCGGGTTTGGCTGCGCGCCGCTGAGCAACGCGCGTGTTTTCGACCACGATACGCCGCAACACGCGCACGCCGACCACTCCCAGAAACGACAGAACGAAGTCGATCGCCACGACGCCGAACGGGATGAACGTCGGCTGCTGGAGCGCGTCGCCCGTTGCCGCGAAGCCGACTACCAACCGCAGCAACGCCAGGAGGCTCGAAGCCACCAAAAGGGCACCGAAGATCCGCGTCGTTTCGCGCAGGCCGACGTAGCTCCAGGCGAACCTGGGAATGCCGAAGGCCACGAGTGCGCCATATTGGAGCACCACGACTACCGGGCCAGTCACGAGGAGGCGCGTGATCATGGCCATCGGTGGCTCCCAATCGAAGCGGATCAGGAAGGCAAGCGCGTAGGCCATGGCAAGGACCGCTAGGTCCGTGCTTGCTTGCAGTGTCTTCGCAACTGTTCGACCCATGCCGGGGCCTCAACTCTGGGTGGCGGGAGCCGCCTCTGCCTCGCCGTAGCCGTACGAATACTGGTAGTAGTAGTAGTAGCCGCGCCGCCCTTCCATGTGAACCGCGTTCAGCACCGCCCCCGCGATGGGCGCGCCCACGTCATTCAGGATACGCAGCGCTCGACGCGCGAGATCGCGCGACGTCTCGGAAGCTCGCACGACCAGGACCGTCGCATCGACGCGCTTGGACAAGATCGCGGCGTCGGTGACCGCCGCCACCGGCGGGCTGTCGATGATGACGCGATCGTAGCGGTCCTCGAGCGAACGCAGGAGCACTCCGAAGCGGTCGCTGCTCACCAGCTCGGCCGGGTTGGGCGCGTGTGGACCCGACGAAAGCACGCTCAGGTTCGGGATGGTCGTCTCGAGCCGGACCGCATCGAACTCAGACGAGTCCAGCAACAAGGTCGTGACGCCACCGTCGTTGCCACGGCCGAATACGCGATGAATACGCGGCCGACGCAAGTCACAGTCGACGAGCAAAACGCGATCACCAGCCTGCGCCATAGCGATCGCGAGACAGCATGCGACCGTGGTCTTGCCCTCAGAAGGCGCCGCGCTAGTGACGAGCAGGGTCTTGTACGGCCGATCAGGTGACATGAAGCGAACGTTGGTGCGCACGGCGCGAGACGCCTCTGCCAAGCCGCTACGCGGGGCGGTGTGAACGGTAAGCTCGGGCGGCAATTCGCTGACCTTTTCCTTGCTCGGGCGCTCACGGCGTCGGCGCTTCTTGCGGCCTTCGGCAGGCTCCAGCGGTGAGGCGTGCGACTCGGGCAACAACCCGAGGAACGCGACGCCCAGTGCTTCGAGATGCTCGGGCGAACGAATGCTGCGATCTAGGGCGTCACGGCCAAAAATCAGACCCAAGCCGAGCACGAGGCCGAGCACGCCACCAACCGCCAGGTTAGTCCCCAAGTTGGGACGCACGGGGCTGCGCGGCGTCGTCGGCTTATCGACGACACGCAAGTTGTTGAAGCGCATCAGCTTGGTGACGTCACCATCCTTATTGCGCTCCATGACGATGGTATAGAGGCGCTCCGTGTTGGTCTTGTCGCGCTCGAGCCGGCGATACTCGATCTCGAGCAACCCCAGATCCATGCCGCGCTGCTCGGCCTGCTTGAACAGGCCGGAAAGACCATCCGCCTCCCGCTTGGCGATCTTCAGGTCGCGCGCGACAGCGTCCTGCAGGTTGCGGACCTCGGCGAGCATGGCGCTCTTGGAGATAGCGAGCTCCGCGTCGACCGCCCGCACCGCGGGATGCTCGGGCCCCTTACCGGACGCGAGCAAGCTGCTCCGCTCCGTGAGAGACGCTAGGTAGCGCGTGCGCATCGCCTGCAAGGCGCTGTTCTGGAGGAGCTCGGAGGCCGGCACGCTCGCGGGGTCGTCCACGACGATTTGCTGAAGCTCGGCGTTGCGCGCCTGAAGCCCCTGAATTTGTGTGCGCACCAGCGTGAGGCGCTCATTGAGCTGCGTCATCTCGCCGCGCAGCATGTTTGACTGCTCATCCAATGAAACCGAGAGGATGCTCTTCTCGCGCTTGAACTCGTGAAGCTCCAGCTCCCTCGCCTCGAGTTCGGACTTGAGCTTGGTGACTTGGTCGCCGAGCCAAACGGCCGTCGCGTTGGCCGAGTCGAGCGCTGTCTCCAGGTTTCGCTCGAGGTAGGTGTCCAGGAGCTCTCCGAGGATGCGCGTGGCTCGCTTGGGATCGGCGTCCTCGATACTCACTTGCACCAAACGGCTATTTTTGACCGGCTCCAGGACGAGACGCTTCTGAAGAGTGTTGGCCGCGGTCTCGATGGTAACCGACGCTGGCGGGCCTTCTCCCCTGGCCGTATTGCCCAAAAACCCAGCATCTCGCTCGAGATGCAGGCGCCGTACTACCCACTCACTGAGCGACCGCCCTTGGATGATTTTGAGTTGTGTCTCGTAATACTCGCGATTGCTCCAGTAAGAGCCGGCGCCCATGTCCACCACGCTCTGGACTTGGGTGCCCAGTGGCCTCGGGGGGTTCGGATCAATCTCGACGAGCGCCGAGGACCGGTAAATCTTCTGTTGCCGGGTCGTATAGAGCCCGGCCACCAGTACGGTACAGACCAGCACCGCAAGCACAAGGATCCAGTTCTTCCGGACCGTGTGCCAGAGAGCCAGCAGCTTCAGCGTGCTGTCGACCGTGGATGGATCACTGGGCCCGGGCGCCCTCGAAGCAAGACCCGACATTTTCTCCACCCGCTCTGATGCCCGGATTTTCGACGAGATTCAAACCTTAACTAGGCAACGTCCTCAATTGCTCGCGGAATCCACCAACAGCGGAACCGCGTTAGGCTCGGTGCGACACATGGCGACACACGATGGGCAATTGTTCGAGTCGACTGATCGCTCTGCCGGTCGGCCGCAACCAATCCATCCAGAACTAACAGAACTAATCGAGCCCGCCTAGCCCGTGCGGCCGGGAGCGGATCACCTTCTGCCGCCACCGTCCTCAAGTCCACGCACCGAAGAAGTTTCTCCTAAGTGGCTTGAAGCTGCGACCGTTACGAGTAACCTTGAATGCTCAGCTGCTTTCACTCGAGGGTCTTGATCATGAAGCTGTTCCGCGCGTCGCGTCTCCTTTGCCTTTTGGCTACTGTGCCTTTTCTTGGCCTCGCGTGTTCTTCCGGCGGCGAGACTGAAGTCGATCCCCTCATCAATGAGCAGGTGGGCGAAACGCATGAATCGTTGGCCAAGCCCCTAGGTAGGAACGGCGACGACGACTACTGCGACAATGCCGCTAACAAATGCGGCATTGGCGAAGGCGACTGCGACCTGCATACCCAATGCGCCGCAACTGGCTTCACCATGCGATGTGGCGTGGACAACGGCGCCAAGTGGGGCATGCCGCCCACTTACGACGTGTGCGTGCCTTCCCATTGCAACAACGGCATCAAGGACGGCGCGGAAACCTCCATCGACTGCGGCGACAACTGCGGTACGCAAGGCCCCTGCTCGGCGACGCCGGTATGCACGGGTACCCTCGGAGGCGACGACTACTGCACGACCTGCCTTTGCCAGGCTGGAGAAGGCGACTGCGATACGAACTCCGAATGCGCCCCGGGTTTGGCGTGCGGTGTCGACAACGGCGCCAAGTACGGGTTGGCGAGCTCGACCGATCTCTGCGTGCCTTCGCACTGCAAGAACGGCGTACAGGACGCCGCCGAAACGAGCGTCGACTGCGGTGACGGCTGCGGCAACATGGGTCCCTGCAGTAGCACTGCGGTGTGCACCGGCGCTGAAGGCAGCGAAGACTACTGCACCACCTGCGCCTGTGCGTCCGGCAAGGGCGATTGCGACGGGAACACCGAATGCGCGACGGGGCTGATCTGCGGCACCGACAACGGACCCAAGTTCCACTATGCGGTCGGCGTCGATGTGTGCGTGCCTTCGCACTGCGTCAACGGCGTGGCTGATGCCGACGAGACTGAGCTCGACTGCGGCGGCAGCTGCGGTGCCTGCTCTTCTGCGACGCATCTCGCGACCGGTAGCAACCATGCTTGTTTGGTCTCGGGCGGGAGCGTGCTGTGCTGGGGCGACAACAGCGCGTCGCAGCTCGGTAACGGCACGACCACTGACGCCATCGCGCCCGTAACGGTTCCAGGTATCACCGGCGCAACGCGGGTGGGTGCCGGACGTTTTCACAGTTGCGCCATCGTTGCCGGCGGCGCCGTGAAGTGTTGGGGTCGAGGCACGGAAGGTCAGCTCGGCAATGGTTCGCTCGCCTCTAGCGGCACGCCGGTGAACGTGTCGACCGTCACAGGCGCCACCGAGCTCGCGCTCGGTGACAACTTCTCTTGTGCCCTGGCCGGCGGGACCGTGTATTGCTGGGGTGACAACGCCGCCGGTCAAACGGGCAAGGGCTCGATTGGCGGCACGCAAGCCACACCGTTCGCCGCGACTACCTCGGCGATCGCGCTCGCGGCGGGCGGTCGACATGCCTGCGCGGTGACGAGCACCGGCGCGGTGGAGTGCTGGGGCGAAGGCACCAACTTTCAGCTCGGCAACGATGACAGGAATAGTCGCGGCACCGCGGCCGTCGTGACCGGCATCACCGGCGCGACCGATATTGCCGCTGGTGACCAACACACCTGTGCGGTCTCTGGTGGTTCCGTTTATTGCTGGGGTCTCAACGCCAGCGGCATGCTGGGCACGGGCGACGCAACCGCCGCCGTTCACAACCCGGCTGTCGTGGTGGGCGTTTCCGGCGCCACCAAGGTAGCGGCGGGTTGGCGACACAGCTGCGCCATCAGCGGCACTAGCGGGACCGTCAGCTGCTGGGGTCGCGGCGACTTCGGGCAGCTCGGCGCCGGCAATACCAAGAACACGAGTTCACCCGTGTCGGTGCTCAACCTGAGCGGCGCTACGCTACTCGACGGCGGTGAGGGCTTTACCTGCACCCGCACGCCGGGGTCGGTGCGCTGCTGGGGCTATAACCTCGACGGGCAGCTAGGCCGAGGCACGAGCCCCTACCGCTTGACGCCCTCGACGATCTCAATGTCGACGCCCGTCATGATGAGCGGCCTGGACACCAACACCTGCGCGGCTAATGCCGCCGGCGTCGTGAACTGTTGGGGCTCGAACGATGGCAAGCAGATCGGCGACGGCACGGATCGTCAACGTCGCTCGCCCACCACGGTGGCCGGCTTGACCTCTACCTTCGTCACGACGGGTGGCGGGCACTCTTGTGCCATCGTGGCGGGCGGCGCGGTCCGATGCTGGGGTAGCAACGTCTACGGCCAGCTCGGAGATGGCACCACTACTGACCACGCCACGCCTGCCGCGGTCACCGGCGTGACGAACGCGGTCGAGCTTGCAGCCGGCGTCGTCCACACTTGTGCACGGACGTCGGCGGGTGCGGTGCTCTGCTGGGGCCGCAATCAGTACGGCGAGGTCGGTGATGGCGTCACCCCCCCCGTTCAAAGGAACACTCCAGTCACGGTGGTGGCCAGCGGGGCTACGGCGCTGATCACGGGCCAGCGCCACACTTGTGCGATCGTCTCCGGTGTAGTTCGTTGCTGGGGCCGCAACGCCAACGGCCAGCTGGGTGACGGCACGACGGTCGACAAGAGCACCCCGACCGCCGTGGTCGGCGGCCCCGCCAACCCGGCGGAGCTTGCTGCCGGTCAGCGTCACACTTGCGTGAGGACCACGGCGAACGTGATGTCGTGCTGGGGCGACAACGCCAACGGCCAGCTCGGCGACGGCACGACCACCGCCCACCTCACCCCTGGTGCGGTCAGCATCGGCGCGGTTTCGGATATCTCGGCCGGCGGCGCTTTCACCTGCGCCATCCTGATCTCGACCGGCAAGGCCATGTGCTGGGGCTGGAACAGCGTCGGTCAGGTTGGCGACGGCACAATGGTGAGTCGCTCCGTTCCGACCCTCGCGCTCGGAAGCGGCACGATCGTGGCAATCTGGAGCGGTAGCGCTCACTCGTGCGCGCGCACCTCGAGCAACACCATCCGCTGCTGGGGTGACAACAGTTACGGTCAGATCGGCGACCGCACCTCGGTACGAAATCCCGAGGGCGACACGGTCTTGTTCTGAACGGTTGGCAGCTGAGCGAGTCGTTCGTAAACCAGGCGGCGAGCAGCTTCATAGCTCGCCGCCTGATCCGCGCTCGGCGAGCGTGAGCGGGAGCGCAGCACGTAATCCCCCCGACCCGCCGCGAACAAGAGTCGGCACGCCACGCCCTTCGCGTATGCGCTGCACCAATTGAGGCGAGCGCGAATCGGATGCGAGCGGAAGTACTTCGCTTGCACTACGCGCTTCAAACGATGGCCCAAGAGGACGTTCTCGTGATTGAACGAGCTCGCTTCCGAGTAAGCGTAGAGAAGCTCGGGCAACAAGACGTAGCGCCGCCGATCGAGGAAGCGCATCAAAAAGTCGGTATCCTGCCCGCGTGCCAAGCGTAGGTCGGGCCGCAGCTCGCCAATCAACTCACGCCTGAGCATGCTCGGACCGTGAGCGATGGGCAAGCGACTCGGCGCGGCATACACACCCGAGCTGCCCAGCGGACCGCTCGGAGCAAAACTGCGCGCCCCGAGCAGCCTGCCCTGATCGTCGATCACGGCCATCCCAGCGCTAACCGCCGCGACGTCGGCAGAGGCCTCGAAAGCCGCTACTTGCTTGGCCAGGCGCTCGGGGTACATCCAGTCGTCGGCATCGAGCATGGCGAGGAACTCGCCCCGTGCGGCCTCGAGCGCAGCGTGACGGGCGTGAGGTCGCCCGCGATTGACTGGCAGACGAATCAATACCACGCGAGGATCGACGAAGGAGGCTACGGTCTCAGCAGTGCCGTCACTCGACCCGTCGTCGACGATGATGGCCTCCCACTCCTCCAGGGTCTGCGCGGCCATCGACGCAAACGCGAGCGGCAACGTCCGCGCCGCATTGTAGGCGGGCACCATGATCGAGACGCGAGGCGCCATCGACGGGAGCGTACCCGACGACGCTGATGCTTGCTAGGCTGCCGCAGCCCATGCGCGTTGTGCTGTTCTCGTTCGACTATGCGCCACTCGACGGTGGCATCGCTCGGCTCTGCACGGAGCTGCGACGTGGGTTGGTCGCGCGGGGCGTCGACGTGAGCGTGCTCACTGCGCCGAACGGGGCAAACGCGGCCGAAGCTGGAACGCGGCGGCTCCACGGGTCCAGGCCGCTGCGCGACGCGCGCGCCCTCGCGCTTTTGGCGCGATTGGCGCCGAACCAGGTCGTGCTGTGCGGGCGCTGGTACCCCGAAGGGCTGCTCGCGCTCTTGGCCGGTCGCGAGGTGGTGCTCCTCGCGCACGGCGCCGAGTTGTTGGCGCCGCGCAACGTGGGGTTTGCCAGGGCTCAGGCCCTCGTGCGCCGTCGCGTGTTGGAGCGAGCTCGCCTGGTGGTGGCGAACAGTCGCTACACGGCTGCGCTCGTCGAGTCGATCGCGCCGCGGGCTCGGGTCTCAGCGTTACCCCTCGGCGTTGACACAAGCGCCTTTGCGCCCGGGGATCGCGAGACGGCGCGAGCCAAGCTCGGAGTCACCGCGCGCTATGTGGTTTCGACGGTCGCGCGCATCTTGCCCTTCAAGGGTCACGAGACGGCGATCACCGCCCTGGCCCAGCTGGAGCCAGAGCTGCGCGCTGATTTCACCTACTTGATCGCTGGTCGCGGTGCGCACCGAGACGCTCTCGCAGCGCTGGCTCAGGATCTAGGTGTGACGCAGCAGGTCAAGTTCGCCGGTCTCGTCCCCGAGCCCGATCTGGTCAACGTCTACCGAGCCTCTGACTTGTTTTGCCTGCTTACCTGTCCTGGCGCTCGCGCCGTGGAGGGCTTCGGGCTGGCCTTGCTCGAGGCGCAGAGCTGCGGCATCCCGGTCCTTGGCACCCGCACCGGCGGCATTCCAGACGCCGTCGAAGACGGTCGAACGGGCTTCCTACTCGAGCCTGCAGATGCCGCGGGAGTCGAGGCACATTTGCGCCAGTTGGTGACGGTACCCGAGCGCTATCGCGGCATAGGGCGAGCAGGGCGTGAGCGAGCAACCAGCAGTTGCACCTGGGACGCATATGCGGAGCGGCTGATTGCCCTACTCGACGGCCTACCGAGCTCCCGGCCCGTTGCAAGCGTCCCAAACATGGTAAGTCCCGGCCAGCGATGAGCGACAGCAAGCCCCCTAGCCCCGCGGCCAGCGTCGTCATCGCGACGCTCAATCGGGGCCCGTATTTGGTGCAAACGCTACGCGACCTCGTGGAACAAGATCAGCGACCGTTGGAGCTGCTGGTAGTCGATCAATCGCCTGCCCCGTCGCCCGAGTTGCTCGAGCTCGTGGCCCGCCACGCTGATCTCATCAGCTATCACCACGTCAGCTTCAAGGGCTTGCCGCTCGCTCGCAATTACGGCTGGCAGCGCGCTCGCTACGAGAACATCGTGTTCGTGGACGACGACGTGCGTTGCGGACCGGAGCTCGTGAGCGAGCACCTGCGCAGCCTGAGCGACCCAAGCGTCGGTGTCGTCGCCGGCGGTGTCGACGAGCTGTCGGCGGATCGCAGCGGCGTCGTCGGTGGTTTCAATCGCTGGCTGGTCTCGCCTCTAGGCGCCTTCGGGGCGACGGGTGAATTCGACGTGACCTCCGCCAAAGGTTGCAATTTTTCGCTCCGCCGCAGCGTGCTCCGCGAGGCTGGCGGCGTGGACGAGCTGCTCAACGTCGGCGCGGCGCTTCACGAGGAGACCGAGCTATGCCTGCGAGTCGGAGCGCTCGGCTACCGCGTGCACTTCAACGGTCGCGCCCGTCTGCTGCACCTCGCAGCACCGAGCGGCGGGTGCCGCGTCAAGGAGCCTCGGCGCTACGTGAATGCGCTGTTCCACAATCGTGGGATGCTGATCGGTCGCCACCTACGCGCCTACCATCGCCCCACTGCATTTGCGCGACTGTTCCTGTTGGGATGCGCTTACGCCCGAGCCAACGCCGACTTGGGTGTGCTCGCGGCGGCGGCCAGCGGCTGCATCGAGGGCTTGCGTGATGGCCAGCGGCCGGCGCAGTGTTCCACCTGGTAGAGTGCCTTGAAGCATCTCTGGCTGCTCCTCTTGCCGCTGTTCTGCCTGCCGGACTTGATGTTCGCGCAGGAGACGTCGATCGGCACTTTGAAGTGGACCGATTACCTGATCGTCCCGTACTGCCTGAGCATCCTGGCGGCGGGCGGCCTCAAGCGTCCGCCTGAAACGCGTCGGCTCATCGCCTTGCTCGCGATGTTTTGCGCTTGGGCCTTGCTTTCGACGCTGACCATTCAGCTCCGGTTCGGCTACAGCTCCGACTACTTCACGAATTTGGGTCTAGCCAAGCTGGCCAAGTTCGGGCTGTACGCAGCTGCCGGTGTCGGCACCATGCACGTGGTGGCTCGCTCTGCCAATCTCCAAACTTGGCTCCGCTGGTCGCTGCTGGCAGGCGTTCTTTTGGGCTCGCTCTCGGTTTTCATCACCACGATCGTCTTCAACGATCTGCCGAACGCACCTCACGAAGCAGGCTTTCACTACGAGGCCACAAACGCCGTTTCTGTACTGATCTCGATGTTGTTGGCGTTCGTACTGGGCGAGTGGGCTGACCGCACCAAGCACATAGCGTGGCGCAACGTCGGGGTCGTCGTGCTGCCGGTGATCGTGGTCGGTTTCTTCCTCACCGGCGGACGTGGCGGCTGGGTGAGCCTGATCATCGCGCTGGGCTACGTGCTCGTGCGCGCGGGTGAAAAGGTAATGGCAGTCAAAAAAATAATGGCAGCAATTACAGAAATATACGTCATTGCCTTTTCAGCATTTTTTTCTGCGCGCTCATTCTTAACC
>JBEHXA010000206.1:0-11452 GCA_048498935.1 Myxococcota bacterium | reverse complement strand
CTGACAGGACCCGAGCCTCCTGGTCCCGCGGAGCAAGGCGAGGCGGGAGCATCGGAGCAGCCCACGAGCGTGGCAAATGAGCATGCAAACAAAGCAAAACCAACGGAGCGGGCAACCATCTCGCTTTGACATGGCTCGAATTCCGCTTTGACGTTGCTCAGAACCTCTAAGGGGCGTGGCGAAAACCAACCAAGCCCGCCGATAGGAGGGCACCCCTCAACCAGCCGATTCAGGCCGAGTGGCCTATTTTGCACTGTTGGCGGCGTTGACGAGGTCTGTCCCGGACCCCAGGCTCTGTTCGTGCCCTCCCTAGCTCGCCGCGCCTGCTGCCGCTCGATCGCATGAGCACCTTTTTCCTGATCTCGGCGTGTGGCTGGGCAGTCGTGGTGGCCGCCGCGCTCCTCAGGTCACGCGCCTACGCCATCTACCGCGGCATCACGCTCGGCCTGCAGGTGCTGTTCGCGAGCGCCCTGGTCAGCCGCTCTCAGGTGCTCCTGCCGCTGTTCTGCTACCTGCACGCTGCGGTGTTCGTGCAGGCGCTGGGTTTGATTCGCCCGCGCATGCGCTCGCTCCCCTATCGCGTGCTCATCAGCATCCCGGCGGCGTTTTTCGGCGCCGGCACGTTGCTGGCCTTGCCGTGGGTGCTGCTCGGCGCATTCGGGGTCGAGCTGCCATTCGTCTTCTTGCCCTATGCGGCCGCGGCAATCGGCGTCGTACAGTCCCTCTGGTCGCGTGAAGAAGAGCGACACGTCGTCGTCGCCGACGCTCAAGCCGTGCCGGAGCTTTCAAGGCATCAACCCGGCGCATTGCGCGTCGAACGCCCGCTGCGCATCGTGCAAATCACCGACCCCCATTTGGGGCCGTTCATGTCGGTGGAGCGCCTGGCCGCGATCTGCCAGCGCGCCGTGGAAAAGCAGCCTGATCTCGTGCTGCTGACCGGCGACTTCTTGACCATGGAGTCGCAGGCGGACCCCAGCCTGCTGACTCAAGCGCTGGCCCCGCTCGGGCGCCTGCCGGGGCGCGTGTTTGCCTGCCTCGGCAATCACGACCACGAAGCGCCCGTCATCGTGCGGCGTGCACTCGCCGAAAACGGCGTCGCGTTACTCGTCGACGAGTCAGCCGTGATCGACACTCCGGCTGGCCGCGTTCAGCTCGTCGGAATGGACTTCGTGTGGCGAGGCCGCAAGGAGCACTTGGCGCGCGTGTGTGCGGAACATCCGCGCGAGCCTGGAGCACTCCGCATCGTGCTGCTCCACGACCCAGGCGCCTTCGTGCACCTGCCAGCCGGCGATGCGGATCTGGCGCTGTCGGGTCACACCCACGGTGGGCAAGTCGGTCTCGTTAGCTTGGGGCTGCCCTACACGATGATGCGCGCCTTCGTGCGCATGCCCGATCACGGGCTGTGGGCGCGCGGTACCGATCGCCTGTACGTGCACCGAGGCACGGGCCATTACGGCTTTCCGCTGCGGCTCGGCGTCCCAGCCGAAGAGAGCCTACTCGCGGTGCACTGGTCGACGACGGTTCAGGGCTCGAGCTGAACAGCAGGCGTCGGGGGCGGGCTTTGCCTGCGCAAGAAGAACGGCGAGTCGCCGAGCTCGAGACTGTCAGCGAGCTGCGCCTGGGTGAGCGCGGTGGCATAAATGCGGAATTCCAAGAACGTGCCACCGAAGCGCGTGTCGCGTTGAAACTGTGAGCGCCCGAGCCAATTGTTGACGTCGTTGATCGCCCGCAGCGGCTGATCGAGCGTCACCGGCTTCATGTTGTTCTCCACCGCGTTGAGGTAGAGCCGCAACTGCTGCGCCTCCATGTCGACTACCACCGCGACGTGTACCAGCGAATTTTGCGGGAACGCAGCCTGGCCATCGACCAAGATCTCCGCCGGTATCGAGCTATTTTTGTACGCTGTGCGGAACATCGCCGGGGCGAGAAAAATGTAGCTCTCCCCGTCCGAGCGCTGATTTTCGCCTGCGGTACTCACCCCAAAATCGAAGATGCGCTCCCAGAATGCATCGGTCTTGGGCGTGTCCCACACGACCCAAGCTTCGAACGTCGCGCTCTCTAGCGGGCTCACGATCCCGTTGGGCAGGTTGACGTATTGTTCCTCAGCCCCGTCGCGCTGCAGGTGGAGCTGCCCGGTGCCGGTGAGCTCGAGACCGATGATGTCCCCGGGAGCGTCGCCGATGTCGTCGACCGCCACTTTGCCGAAGCCGTCGAACGCATAGCGATGCACGAGCGCCGCCTTCAACGGGCCACAGCGCTCTTCTGGCACACCGCAACCGCACTCGCCGGGATGCACTTTGACGTCGTCCTCCAGGCAGTCGTCTGAAACGACCTCCAAGCGCGCCACGCTACCGCAACCGGCGAGCAGCACCAGCCCGAGCAATGTCAGCGCGCATCGCAGCATAGAACGTCGTGAGAGTATTGAAGCACACCCCGCGCGCCGCGGCGCCCGGAGAGGCCTGGGCGGCCTGGCCCGCGTTCACTGTCCGGCGGCAAACGCCATATTTTCGGCCGGCACGCCCCACGCAATGCCCATGGCGGCGAAGTACTCGGGGCCGTCGAAACCGCTGTGCCCGTCGTTGGCGTAAAAGCGGTGAGAACCGTCGTACGGCGGCTGTGCCACGCTGATGTTCACCGGTTTGCCGATGTACTTCATGTACTGCATCGAAAACAGGATATCGCCGAACTGACCGTCCTCGTTGCCCACGAAGCCGAACAGCCGTTCCGTGGGGGTCATGCTGACCTCGTCTTGCCACGCGCTGATCTTTTCTGGCGGACAGTTGGGGTCGTACGGCGGCATGTCTTCGGTCACTACCTCGCCAGGGTGCAGCTTGCCGTCGCCGCAAGCGGTATCGCGCGGGCCCGACCGCGACACCGCACGATAGAGGCGCACCGCGCGAGCCCAGCGTGCAGCGCTCTGGGCGCCGTGCGAGACCCCCGTGATGCCCACGTCCGACCAACGCACCGTGCCGTCGGCGTTCAAGAAGTAGCCCCAGTCTTCTTCGGGGTAGGTCGCTTGAAGCTCCTTGAGCGCGGCCGTCAACTTGCCCACCACGCTGTTCTCGGGCGTGACGTTGATTGCCGGCGAGCGATCGACACCGTCGAAGGTTTCGAGACGGCAGTCGCCGTTGTGCTCGCGCCCCATGTCGAGCGTGATCTCACAATGCGCGATTTGCGCGCCGTAGACGTGAAAACCGCGCTTGAGCCCGAACTGGTAGACGCCCCCGGAATCCACGCCGAGATCGACGATGAGCTTACCCATCATCTTCGGCGCGCGGTTATCGACGGCAGCCGGACGACCACCCACCGTGTGGCGGTGCTCACCAAGGGCTGCAGTGATGTTGAGCGGGCGGACTGGCGGTGTGTCGCCGGCGTCGGGGTTGCCACCGGTGCTGGTGCCGGTGCCGGCGCTGCCGCCCGCGGGAGCCGCGCCGCCGTTCGGGGGCGCGCCCCCGGTGCCTGCTAGCTCGCCCCCAGTTCCGCCCAGGATGGGGGCTCCGCCGACACCACCTGTCGCCGGCAGTACGCTACCGCCACCCGTCGTGCCCGCGCTCGAGTTGCCGGGCATGCCTCCACTCGTCGCTGGCATTGTCCCGCCAGTGCCAGTCGCTGCTGGCTTGCCGGCAGTCCCAGGCCCCTCAGCGCTGGCAGGAGACTCACTCGAACAAGCCAACGCACCGAACGCGAGCGCACCCGTGCACACGACCGCTGCGGCAAAAAACTGCATGAGAACCTTGATGTCCGACGCCGGTCCGAGGCGCGCCGCAATCAGCTGCGTTTGCCGTCGCCAACGCTCGAACGCTCAGGAAACCCGCCGAATTGTCGCAAAAGCGCCGCGTCCGCGCTCGGCTCCCCCGCTGCAGTGCGCAAGGTCAGCGACCTTACCTGCAGCGCACCTGGGTCACGACGAAACACCCACACGGCAAACAAGGCGGGCCGCCCCGCGCGCGGTACCACGTCCACGCGTTCGCGCACCACCAAGCCCACCCCACATGCAGCCCTCGTGGCGCGCTCATCGGCGCGCGCGTCGCCGCACAGCACGAGCGTGCCCTGAGCGTCCAGCAGCCGCCCGCCCGCCTCCACATAGGCTTCGATGCCGCCGCGGTACTCGACGCGCGCCCTCGAGCGCTGTTCGTCGTCCGCGTCGAGCGCCGCGTGGGCCGGGAAATAGGGCGGTGTGCCGCTCACGAGCTCGAAACGCTCGTCAGCCTCGCAGCCGGTCAACGGCTCGCGCAAGTCACCGTGCAAGACCCGCACGCGCGACCCGAAGCCAGAGCGAGCCACGTTGCGCTGCAAGAGCTCGAACGACATCGGCTGTGCTTCGACGCCCAGTAGCTCGGCCTCCGGCATCTTCCACGCGAGCTGCAGCAGCACCGAGCCCAAGCCGCAACCCAGGTCGAGCACGCGCTTGGCGTGCGGCGCAGCGCCGTATGCCACGTAAGCGGTGACCACGTCATCGGACGAGAAGCGGTGACCTTTGGCGCGCTGGTAGACGCGCACGTCGCGCGTGAGCAGGTCGTCAGTCAGCGGCCCGAGCACCGGGTCGACCAGGGCAATTTTAGGCGCCATCCACGGCCAGCGCGATTTGTTGACGCAACGTATCGAGGTCGTAGTGACCGTCGTGTGGCGCGCCATTGAAAAAGAACGAAGGCGTGGAGTGCACCCCGTCGCTCGTGCCGCGATCGACGTCGGCCTGCACGCGCAGCGCTGCTTCCGGGCCCACAGCGAGCAGCGGCGCCGGGTCGATGCCGAGCGCGCTCAGCTCCGCGTGCGCAACCTCCAGCGACATCCGGCGCTGCGCCATGAGCCGTCCGTGCGCTTCCCAGAATTTCGCAGGCTCGGTGATGGCCTCCATCAACTGAGACAGCTGCTGCGCGTTCTGGTGCAGGTGTCGCAGGGGGAAGTGGCGAAACACCAGCGCCATGTCGCGCTCGCTCATCAGCTGCAGCAGGTTGGCGTGGGCTCGGCGCGTGTGCGGGCAGTCGTAGTCGCCGTATTCGACAATCACCAGCGGCGCATCGAGCTTACCGAGCACATGGTCCGAGTCGGTGGGCGGGTGAGACAGGGGCTTCACCCTCTTGCCATCGCCCAAAGGCACGCGCGCAACAAGCGCATCCGCACGCGCCGCCGCGGATGGCTCTAATGTTCGACCAGGCGACTGTTCTTCAGCTCCCAACCATGAGCTGTCTTCGACAAAGTGGCGGTGCCCCGCACCCCTTCGACATCGTAGCGATACCGCACGGTGGCCTTGTCTCCCTGCACGTCGAGCTCGGTCACCACCAGCACCGCGTCCTTCTTCGACTTCGGTCCGGCGACGAGTTTGACCGGCTCGGTAGCCTTCACCAGCTTGAGGCCGCTCGGCAGCCCCTCCCCCGCGAGCTGGAGCGGGAAGCGCCCGGCCTCGCCCAGGTGCAAATGCTGGTCGAGCTCCGGATCGTCAATCACGAGCTGCAGGATGACGCGCACGTCCTCGTCTGTCGCAATTTGCCCGCTGCCGGCAGGACCGGCGGCCGCGCCTTCGGGCTGCGCGCTCGCCGGCGCCTCGTCAGCGCTGAGCTCAGCGGCTGGGGCGGCGGCCTCGGGGCTCGCGGCAGGTGCGCTCGGCCCTCCGCACGCGAGTAGCGCGCACAGCGGCGTGACGATGACGAGCACCCGCGCGATCATGCGAGGCCAGGTTACCCGGCCTCGCCAGCGACCACAACTCTACGCAATCATGCCCTCAATCACGCCGTTGTTCTTGGTGTCGGGGTCGCCAAAGTTGTCGATCAGAGTGCCGTCGGCCTTGCGGACACCGCACGCGCTCGCAATCGTGTTGAGCGCCTGGTTCGTGTAGCCCTGCATCTCGATGTTCTGGCCCATCTTCAGGAAGCCGTTGGCGCCACCGGCGAACACGTGCGGGATGTTCTTGCCGCTGTGGGGCGGGCCATCGGCGACCGAGTTGACCCACAGGTTGATGCTCGAGTCGAGCAACGTCCCGCCACCGGGCAGCATGTACGCCGACATGCGGTCGAGGAAGTACTTGAAAAAGCGGGCGTGAATGCGATCGATTTGATGATGCAGCTCGACCGCGTTCTCGATCGTAGCGCCATCGTCACCGTCGCTCATGATGCGGTGCGAGATGTAGTGGAAAGGCGGCGCTTCGACGCCGTTGATGGTGTAGCGCGTATGATCGTTGCAGCCGCCGACCTGTAGCGACGCGGTGCGCACGCGATTCGACGCGAACGCGAACGCGATCAGATCCAGCTGCAGGCGCACCACCTTCTCGAAGTTGGCGTTGTCGGTGGCGGCCTTGCCGTCGACCGACTTGAGCGCGGTTTCGTCCAGCACGGGCCCCGACACCATGGTCGTGTTCATCTCCAGCTCGCGCACGCTGGTAAAGTGGAGATCGAGACGATCGCGGTCCTCTTTGCTCAGATCGGTGCGTGCCAAGAGCGCCTTCAGATCACTGCGGAGCAGGTCGTTCACCGACAGCCTGCGTTGGGCGATCTTGTCGACCATTTCCGGATCGGTGCCTTCGAGCCCGATCAGGCGCTGGTACACGTTCCAGGGGTTATTGTCGCCGATGCGGAGCACGCCGCCCTTGTTGAACGAGAAGGCGTCGTCGCGGAACGTGCCCTTGCGGCCCGCGTAGAGCGTGAGCGGCTCGATGCCGGGCGTGAGCGCGTTGGCGATGAACACATCCACCGACTCGGTCGTCGGTAGCTGGTCGGTGCCGTCCCCCTCCACCGGCGAGCCGCAGCTCGCGGCGATCGGGCCGCCGTCGTGGTTGTTCGAATACCGAAAGTCCATGCCCTGCACGCATGCGATTTTGTCGGCGTAGTCTGCGAGCTCGGCGATGGTCTGGTTGGCGTCGCGTCCCGCGAGGGTTGCCTTGTCGATCGCACCGAGCGCCGCAGGCCAGAACATATCCGGGTCGTTGCCGTTACCCTGGATGGCACCGTTCTGCTGCAGCATCAGCGCTGAGTAAACGGGGCGCGTCGCCGCCTGAGCCTTGGCGCCGCGCGGCTCGAAGATGTCGAGCATCGGCAGGCCGACGACCACGCCACCCAGGCCGCGAAGCACGAAACGACGATTGAAGAGCTTATGGGACTTCATGGGGTAATTTCCGTCAGGGCAGGCGCGTCACGAAGGCGTCGGTTGCGAGCAGGTTGACGATCAGGTTCTGCACCGACTCCTGATCGCGCGAGAGCCAGCCGCCCTGCTGCACCAGCTGATTGTCGGTGTCGCGCGTGACGACGCGCCCATACAGGTATTCGGCCCAGTGTTGGGCGTAGCAGGCATGAGCGTCCTCACTGTTGGCGATGGCGTTCGCCAGCTCGACGGCGCCGTTGATCGCTACCTTCTGGCCGTCGATGGCGTAGTTGACCGCAGAGTCGACGGGCTGGCCGTTGTCTTGCGTGCGGTAGCGCCCGACGCCGTCCAGGTGCTCGAGCGCAATACCGAGCGGGTTGATGATGTTCGTGTGGCAAGTGCTGCAAGGCGCGTTCTTGGTCGCCTCCTCGACTCGCTGGCGGTTGGTCGAGTTGGGTTGAATCGCGGGCAGCGGCGGCACGTTGTTCGGCGGCGGCGGCAGCGGCGAACACATGATCTTGCGCGCGATGTGCACGCCGCGAATGATGATATTGGGCGTATCTTGCTCGCCGTTGGAGGCCAAAAAGCCGATCTGGGTGAGCAGTCCGGCGCGCTGAGTCGGGTCGAGCTCGAGCCGCGTGAAGTCGGTGCCGGCGGTAGCCGCGTCGACCCCGTACAGACCACGCACGCGCGCGTTGGCGAACGTGTAAGGCGCGCTCATGAGGGTCTTGAAGCCGCGATCCTGCGCGAAGACGACATCCTGAATGAAGTGCTTTGCTTCTTGCTTCAGGTCTTCGCCCACGCCCTCGCCGAAGCCGGGAAACGTGTCGCGCTTGGAGATGGTCTCGAAGTCGCGCATCACGAGCAGCTGGTCGTGGAAGCCGAGCAGCGCGTCCGACGCAGCCGGGGTCGCCAGCAACCGCTTGATCTCCGCGATGAGCTTGTCGTGAGTGGTGAGCTGCCCGGCGTCCGCTGCTGCCATGAGCGCGTCGTCGGGCATGGTCTCGGTGAGCGCGTAGGCGAGCTTGCTCGCGAGCTCGTAGTTGCCGAGCGCGATTTTTCCGTCGACCACCTGGTCGCTCAGCTCTTCGCGGTAGAGGAAGTGAGGTGACTGGAACAGGTAGCTCGCGACGAGCTCGGCGCCGTCGGCGAAGGCGTCGCCGCTGCCAATCAAGGCGGCGCCCTTGTCGAACAGCGCCTTGCACGCGGTCACCTCTGCCGCGACCAATGGGCGACGGAAGGCGCGCTTGCCCAAGTTCTGGATGAGCTCGGTCGCGTCCTTGCCGGGCGCGAAGCGCCCCAACATGGCCTGGTCGTGCGCGAACGTGCGCGCCAGCGACTCGGCGGCGTTCTGATAATCCCGGAAGGTGTCGGCCGAAACCGACAGCACCGTGCCGTTCGTGTCGAACGTGCTGCGCAGCGGCTCGGCCACGAACGCCTTCGACAAGCCGAGCGGAGCCGTGAGCTTGAGCGCGTCGCGCACCGTGTTCTCCCACTGCGGGTGGTTCAGGCGCATGAAGCGACTCGACTTGGACGGTAAGCTGACGATGGGCCCGGCGAACGAGCCCACAGGGGGTCGGGGCAAATCGGGCTGAGGGGTGACCATACCCCCGGGGTCCGGGTTCCCTTGGGAGTCAGGGCCAGTCGGGGCAGGGTCGGAACCCGGGGCGGTAGAGCCCCCTCCGATCACCTCGCCCTGGCACGCTGCCAAAAGCAGCGCCATCGGCGCGCAGCGAACGAGGACTCCAGCAGCTGACGAAACGCGCTCGAAGATCGAGGAGGTCACGCCCAGAAACATGGCGGTGAGCGGGATGAGTCTTCAAAACCGGCGGCAAAAGGGCCGAGGATGCGGTCCGAAATCGCACACGACTGTTACTATCCGTCGTCGTTGCGCCTCTGGTGGTGGGTGACTGTAGGAGTACACTGTCGAGCGTGAAGCTGACCCGTCGTCAGGTGGTCTCCTATTCACTCGCAGGGGTGGGAGTCGGCGTGTCGGGTGCGCTCGGCTACCGCGAGTGGCTCCGCCGTCGCTATGCACCGCAAGCGCCGCTCGTCGAAGACCGACCGGGCATGCTCGCGGCACCGGGCACCAAGATCACCACGCGTCGCCGACTGGGCCGCACGAATTTGCAAATTTCGGTCATCGGCATCGGAGCCGGTGGCCTCGAGGGTCCCGAGCCGATCGCACGCGCGGTCGACAAGGGAATGAACTACATCGACACGGCCATCTGTTACGGCGGCAGCGAGAAGGTCATCGCGCGCGCGCTGCAGCTGAACCCGGGCTTGCGCGAGAAGCTCGTGATCGCGACCAAGTGGGACGCGGGCTACAACTGGAAAAAATCGGAGATCCTCGATTCGCTGAACGACAGCCTCAAGCGCCTCGGTGTCGAGCACATCGACGTCATGCAGCTCCACTGGTTGGGCGGCGGCCACAAGGTGCCGGACGACGGCTTCAATCGCCTCGACAACCCCGAGCTGTACCTGGCGATGGAAGAGGCCAAGCGCGCAGGCAAGGTGCGCTTTTTCGGCGCCACCTCGCACGCGGGCGACCGCAGCAAAATCTTGAAGCACGCGATCGACAAGAACGCGTTCGACATGCTCCTGATCAAGATGAACGTACTCGACTACGAGTCAGCCGACCTGCCGTCGCTGCTCGCGCACGCCAAGGCCAAGGACGTCGGCGTCGTGGTGATGAAGTCGCAGCCCGCCGGGGATCGCATCCCGAAGGGTTACGAGAAGAGCAAGTACAGCATTTACCAGGCAAATCTGCGCTGGGTGCTGGAGCACGACGTGGCCTCGGTCGTTCACTCCAAGATCGGTACCGACCCGCACTACCAGGACCTCGCGGTGGGGGCGGTTCAAGAGCGCTTCGGCGAGCTCGATCGTGCGCTGCTGTTTCGCTACGCCAGCGCCCTCAGCCCCGAGTATTGTCGCGGCTGCGGCGAGCAATGCGTGGCCGCCTGCCCCCACGGCATCGCGATCCCTCACGTAGTGCAGTTCGCGATGTACGACCGGCAGTATGGCTGGCACGAGCGGGCGCGCGAGCACTACCGCGAGCTGCCGCTCGCCGAGCGCTGGTCGGAGACGTGCCTGTCATGCACGCGCTGCAATGACGCATGCGCCTACGGTTTTGACGCAGCCAGTCAGATCAACGAGGCACGACGCCGGCTGACGTGACGCGATGCTGTCGCGTCGCGTGCGGCCATCGCCACGCCGGATCGAGTTGGGTCAATCAGCACCAACGCGCCTCGCGCGCGCTGCGTGTCAGCTTCGAAAATGAGAGTGCGAGTGCACCGAGAGGGATACGGGCAGGCATGACTGAGGGGTTGCCGTTTGCTGCATTGACCATGCGCGCCACAAGCGCCGCCCGGCCTTTTGGCCGAGGCTGCTAGACGCACGGAAAGAGCTAGGCCTGGCTACAAAGGCTCTGCTATACGGCTCGCTTCTCGCACGCGTGGAGCGTGTCGCCACCAAAAGGGTCCGTGCGTCTTGAAGATTGAAAGCCTTGGTGCCCTTAAGTCCACCGTTCGCCCTGCACTACTGTCCAGCCGCACCGCGGGGGAGATTCGATGAACTATCGGGCGCTTGGAAGTTTCGGAGTCTTTGCAGCACTGCTCTTGACTGGCTCGCTCGCGCGCGCTCAGGAAGACGACGAAGAAGAAGCTGAAGACGGTCAGGCCGAGTCCGCGAAGCCCGCGGAAGGCGAAGCGAAGGCCGAGGTCAAGGCAGACGCCACGGCCAAGGCTCCGCTCAGCGTGCCCCCCACTGCCGCGGCTGCAGAGCCCGCAGAAGGCGCGGAAGCGTCCGTCGAGGCATATGAAGCTCTTCGCCCGCCCGTCTACGGCAAGCGCGGCGACTGGTTCATTCAGCCGTACGGCTACGCTCGCTTCGACGCCATCGTCGACTCGACGCAGTCGTTCGACGACGGCTTGCAGCCGTGGCTCATTCAGCGCGCCGGTACGTATCGCGGCTCGCATCGCCGCGCCATCTTCACCGCGCGCGATTCACGCTTCGGCATCTTCGTCGGGGCACCCGAGTTCCACGGCTTGAAAACGAGCGGCGGAATCGAGCTCGACTTCTACGGTCTGCAGGTGAGCGACGCCAAGAAGCACGACCAGGTCGTGATGGGCCCGCTCCGCCTGCGCCTCGCCTACGTCAAGCTCGAGACGTCGGTCGTCGATATCCTCGCGGGTCAGTACCAAGAGGTGTTCGGCTGGAGCAGCTACTTCTACCCGGCCACGGTTTCCTACCTCGGCGTTCCCGGTGAGCTCTATCACCGCAACGCCGGGCGAGTGGTCAACGAGATCCTGGTAGCGGGCGCTACGGCAACCGCTTGATCTTGAACGTCAGCGCGCTGCCCGGCCGTGAGAATCCGGCCCCG
>JBEHXA010000205.1:0-11497 GCA_048498935.1 Myxococcota bacterium | reverse complement strand
TCAGCCTGCTGCGGCATCGGCACGTGCGTGAGCTTGCTCATATTGCAGGCGTTCGCCGGGCCCTTCAGGAACACCTTCTGGCGCAGGTCGTAGAGCGAGAAGTCGGTGCCGTCCGACGTCAACGTGGACAGCGTCGCTCCGAACGGGCTGATCACGTCCAGCCGCACGCGATCGGGTGCCTGGGCCAAGAACAGCACCGACCCGCGTACCCGGCCTTCCTTGCCAAAGTAGTCGAGCTTGCCTTCACCGGCGACGCCGCGACTGCAGCTCTGCTGCTCATGCAGGTGAGCGAGCAGACTCGCGGCGTCGGGAAAGCGTGAAGGAGGCGCGGCGCGCTGGCAGCCGAGCACCAGCGCGCACACCAGACCGCCGAGCGCTAGCGCCCGCGCCACGCCCTCAGCGCAGCCCTTCCAAGACGTCCAGATCCGGCAGCGGGAGATGCAGCTGGTGCTTGGTCACGCCCACGAGGTGCTTCTCGCACAGCTCGGCCAGGCCCATGCCGTCGATCACCGCGACCGGTGCCGCGCCTGGAGAGCTCGCTTCCTCGCGCGCGCCGCTCAGCACCTGGCCGGTGGTGAGGATCCAGGCGGCATGCGCCGGACCATAGTGATGGAGCGCGCCGCGCAGCTCGGTCACGCGCTCGCGACCTACCTCGCGGCCGTCGCGCCGCACCACGATGGCGGTGCGAACTTCGCCGGCGCCGCTCTTGAGCTTGCCCGTGAAGTGCATTTCAGCGCCGTGCGCGCCCTGGCGGCGGACGCTGCTGAGCTCCGTGAACCCACAGTGTTCGAGCAGCAGCACGACCAGCTCGCCCAGACCGCGCTGCGGCATGTCCTGCAGCATGCGGAGCAGCGAACGTCGGGAAATCTCGCGATGGCGCTCCACGAGCCCGTACAAATCGCGCTCGATGCGGAGCAGCTCCGGATCCATCTGCCACTCGGTGAGCGCCAGGCGATTGCCGGAGATGCGAAAGCGCGGCCGGCGCCCTTCGGCGGCGCGGCGCAGGTTGTCGGCGCGGGCGGCGCCGAGCACCAGACCCTGCCCAACTGACAGCTCGCCGGCGTAGCGGCCACGACGGGCAGCCGCGTCGACGAGCGTTTGCACTGCCACAGCGCCTCGATTGCGATCGAAGCCGGCCACGATCGATTCGACCGCGTCCGCCAAGTCCTTGCCCACCGCGTCATCCAACGACGCCGTGCTGCGCTCCGCCGTCGGACGATCGCGGTCGCGATCACGATCGCGATCACCACCACGGTCACGATCGCCGCCACGGTCACGGTCGCCGCCACGGTCACGGTCACCGCCACGGTCACGGTCACCGCCACGGTCACGGTCACGATCGCCGCCACGGTCACGATCGCCGCGCTCACGATCACGACCTCGGCCTTCGCGGCGCTCTTCACGCCGCGGCTCGGCCGGCTTCTCGTTGTCGAAGCGCTCGTCGCTGCTGCGCTCTTCACGCTCGGCGCCGCGCGTCTCGACCTCCGCCAATACATCGGCCGGGAGCTCCGCCGGTGCATCCGACACGGTATATGCAGGCAAATCGTCGCCGCCGCGCTCTTCGCCGCCGCGCCCACGTCCGCGACGCCGACGGCCACGCCCTCGTCGCCCGCCTTCGCCGCCCGCATCGTCACTCGGGGCGGCAGCCGGTGCAGCGCCCGCCGCGGCGAAGATCGGCTCGTCGTCGTCCTCCTCCGAGGCGAAGAGCTCGCTGCCGTGAGCGGCCAGATCGGCGCGCACCCGCTCCTCTTCGGAAGGTGCTGCCAGCACCTCTTCTTCGCCATCGGTGGCCGAAGGCGAAGAAGCGTCGGGCGCGCTCTTACGCTCGAGCGCGATGTCGGCAAAGTTGACCTCTTGGCCCGCCAGCTTCTCGAGCGCGGGCGTGCGATCTTGCAGGCCCTTCTCGATCATCGCTTGATCCCACTCGCGGAGCGCGAACACGCCCGGTCGCACGCGCACCAGGGGGTTCTCCTTGTCGCCCTTCTTGACCAGGGCAGCGAGGCGCGCGCCCATGGTCACGTCGGGGCTCTTGCCCACGTGGCTCAGCAGGTTCTTCTCGATGGCTACGTCGGTGATCTCTTTGTAGTGGAGGGGCTTGCCCACGAGGCGCAACACCTGCGCCGCGGCTTCAGTAAACGTCATTGAAGTTTTTCTCTCGGTTGGGGAGCGCAGCGCCTTTTCAGAAACGCTGTGCTCGGCCAAACGGCGGCTCCTGGAGAGCGAACATCGCCCTCACCTCCGGCAGCTCGCCGAACGAGCACCGAGATAGCACGCCGGCTCGCCGGTCCGCAAATCGCTGAAATCCCAGCCCATTTGGCCCATTGGCCGATTTGCCGGCCGTTCGGCATGGCCGGGGAGTACAATTCGCGATCACGTGGACCAAAACGAACGGCTCATCGCAGAGCTCTCGCGGGTGCTTGCGCTCCGCGGTCTCAGCGTCCGTTCCGAGCAGCTGTGGGGCGTCCATCCCGGGGGCAAATGTCGGCTCAAGGGTAAGCTCGTGCTGCTGCTCAACACCAAGGCGCCACCGATGGAGCGGCTCGTGGTGCTCGCAGACGCCGTCGTCGAGGAGCCTTTCGACGGCCTCGAGCTTTCGGTCGAAGCGCGGTCGCTCCTGCAGCGCCGCATCGCGCGCCGCTCCGAGGTACTGGCGCCGGCCACGGCGGCGCGACCCGGTCTCGCCAAAGGCATGCCGCCAGCCAGCAAGCGACGACGAATCTGAGCTAGGCTCGGTGCTGCTTGGAGCTCCGAGAGCACGTCCTGCTGGGCCCGCGCACCACGATGGGCGTCGGCGGTGAGGCGCGTTACTTCGTCGAAGCCCGGACCGAGAGCGACGTGCACGAGGCGCTGGAGCTGGCGACGCGACGTGGGCTCGAGCTCCGCGTGCTCGGTGGCGGCAGCAACCTGGTAGTGGCCGATGGGGGCTTCGATGGCTTGGTGCTCGCTGTGGCGCTGCGCGGTGTCGAGCTCACGGGCGACGGCGTTCTCACCGCCAAAGCGGGCGAGCCGTGGGACAGCGTGGTCGAGCGCGCGGTCGCGAGCGGGCTTGCCGGCCTCGAAGGCTTGAGCGGCATTCCGGGCAGCGCAGGGGCCACGCCAATCCAAAATGTGGGCGCTTACGGCCAGGAAGTCGCCGAAACAATCGTGGGCGTGCGCGCGGTGGATCGCGTGACCCGCGAGGCGCGCGAGCTCTCGGCGAGCGAGTGCCGCTTTGCGTACCGCGACAGCTTCTTCAAGTCCCAGGCGCCCGAGCGCTACGTGGTGACCGCTGTGCAGTTTCAGCTCGCCCGGCGCCCGCCCGCGCCCCCTCGCTACCCCGACTTGAAGCGCGCGCTCGAACAGCGCGGGCAGCCGTCCCCCTCCCTTGCGGAACTTCGCGCCTGCGTGCTCGCGGTGCGCGCAGAAAAGTCGATGCTACTCGACTCGAACGACCCGAACGGCCGCAGCTGCGGCTCTTTCTTTCTGAATCCGATCGTCAGCGCCGAGCAGGCCGAGCGCGTGAAGGAGGCATCGCCCGATGCACCGCCCCCGACTTACCCGCAAGCGGACGGGCGCGTGAAGCTCGCGGCCGGTTGGCTCATCGAGCAGAGCGGTTTCGGCAAAGGCCTCCGCGACGGCAACGTCGGGCTATCGACGAAGCACGCTCTCGCGATCGTGGCGCACGAAGGCGCCACCGCAAGCAACGTCGTCGCGCTCGCGCGCCGCATTCAAGCTGGTGTGCGCGACCGCTTCGGTGTCGACCTCACCCCCGAACCGAACTTCTGGGGCTCTTAAGCCGAGGCGCTGGAGGCGACGCCGCTGTAGAGGGACTCGATGGCTTCTTCGAGGCGGGCGGGCTCGGTGCCGCCGGCTTGGGCCATGTCCGGGCGACCGCCGCCGGAGCCGCCGACGATTTGAGCGACGCCGCGGATGAGCTCGCCGGCCTTGAAGCGACCGATTAGCGGGCGCGCGACCGTGAGCACCAGCTGCGCCTTGCCTTCATGCTCGGAGCCCACGAGCACCACGCTGTCGCCCAGCTTGTCGCGCAGCTTTTCGGCCAGCTCGCGCAGCTGGGCGCGATCGGTCACGTCGGTTTTGACGCCCAGCACCTTCACGCCGGCCACGTCCCGGGCCTGGCCCAGCAGCGCGTCGAAGCCGCCTCCGCCGCTCATCAGCTTGCGCTGCAGGTCTTCGATCTGCTTGAGCAGCGCTTTTTCGCCGGCCAAAAGCTTCTCGATCTTTTCGGGCAAGGCCGCGGCGCTGGCCTTGGCGACGTGCGCGGCGCGATTGAGGGTGTCCTCGACTTCGCGCAGGTGAGCGAGCGCGCCTTCACCCGTCACGGCTTGAATGCGGCGCACGCCGGCAGCGACGCCGACTTCGCTCACGATCTTGAACAAGCCGATGTCTCCGGTGGCGCGCGCGTGCGTGCCGCCGCACAGCTCGATCGAATCGCCCATGCTCAGCATGCGCACTACGTCGCCGTACTTTTCTTCGAAGATCATCATGGCGCCGCGCTTGCGCGCGTCGTCCATGCTCAAAACGTCGGTGGTGACCGGGTAGTTGGCGAGCGTGCGCTCGTTCACCAAGTCCTCGAGCTGTTGGATTTCTTGCGGGGTGAGCGGCTTGGTGTGCGTAAAGTCGAAGCGCAAGCGATCGGGGCCGACGAGCGAGCCCTTTTGCTGCGCGTGGGCGCCCAGCACCTTGCGGAGCGCCAGGTGCAGGAGGTGCGTGGCCGAGTGGCTGCGGCGAATGCGATTGCGGCGCGCCACGTCGACCGAAAGCTCGGCGATTTGGCCCACTTTTAGGCCGCCTTCACTGACCTTGCCGCGGTGCACGGTGAGGCCCGCGATCGGCTTTTGGGTGTCCTCGACCTGGAGCTTGCCGCCCGGCGTCGCGATCGTACCGGCGTCGCCCACCTGGCCGCCCGCGGCGCCGTAGAACGGCGTGCTCGCGACCACGACATCGACCTCGTCGCCTGCGCTCACGCTGTCGACCAGCGCGCCGCCCTTGACTAGCGCCGCGATCGCCGAGCTACCGCGGATCTCGTCGTAGCCCGTGAACCTCACGCCGCCCGCCGGGAGCTTGGCCAGCGCCTCGCGGTACACGTCAGCGACCGCGTCGTCCATACCGCCGAACTCGGAGCGCTTGCGCGCCTCTTCGAGCGCGTCGTCGTAGCCCTTTTGGTCGACGCTGAAGCCTCGCTCGGTACAGATGACCTGCGTGAGATCGAGCGGGAAGCCGTAGGTGTCGTAGAGCTGGAAGGCATCGGCGCCGGGTAGCGTCGTGGTGTGCGCCTTGGTGAGCCCGTCGAAGCGATCTTCGAGCAGCGACAAGCCGCGCTCGATCGTCTGGCGGAAGCGCACCTCTTCGGCCTCGGCCACCGACATGATCAGGTCGCGCCGCTCGCGCAGCTCGGGATATTGGCTGCCCATCAGCCCGACGACGCTGTCGGCCACTTGGTGCAAGAACGGCTTGGCGATGCCGAGGCGATGACCGTGGCGAATCGCGCGGCGCATCACGCGACGGAGCACGTACTCACGCCCGGTACGGTCGGGCAGGATGCCGTCGGCGATCATGATCGCGGTGGTGCGGGCGTGATCGGCGATGACGCGCATGCTGACGTCATCGGGCGACATGCTGCCGCCGTAGCGCTTGCCAGAGATTTCGGCGGCGTGTGCGACTAGCGAGCGCAAGAGGTCGGTGTCGTAGTTGCTGAGCTTGCCCTGCACCGCAACGCTCATGCGCTCGAGGCCGGCGCCGGTGTCGATACTGGGCGCGGGCAGCGGGTCCAGCACGTACGAGCCGTCTTTCAGGCTGCGCTCGAACTGCATGAACACCAGGTTCCAGATCTCGCAGTAGCCGACGCCCTCCGGACTCTGCTCGTCACTGAACTTGCTCGGGTCGGGGCCGTTGCCGTTGTAGAAGTAAATCTCGCTACAGGGACCACACGGCCCGGTATCGCCGGCAGACCAGAAGTTGTCAGCCATGCCCATGCCACGCACCTGTGCATCGCCGAAGCCGGTCAGCTTCTTCCACAGGTCGCGCGCGAAGGTGTCTTCCGGCACGCCCTCTTCACCTTTGAAGTAGGTGCAGACCAGGCGGTCCTTCGGCAGGTCCACCTCCTTCGTCAGAAAGTCCCAAGCGAAGACGATGGCTTCTTCCTTGAAATAATCGCCGAAGCTGAAGTTGCCGAGCATCTCGAAGAACGTGTGGTGCCGCGGAGACGGCCCCACGGCCTCGAGATCGTTGTGCTTGCCGCTGATGCGGATGCACTTCTGGCTGCTGGTGGCGCGCTTGTACGATCGCTTTTCACGGCCGGTGAACAGGTCCTTGAACTGGACCATGCCGGCGGCGGCGAACATGAGCGTCGGATCGTTTTGCGGCACGACCGAGCTGGAAGGCACGACCTCGTGCCCGTTCTTGGCGAAGAATCCGAGAAAAGCGCTGCGAATTTCGGCAGCCGTACGCGTCGTCATAGTAGGGCCGGGGCATTTAGCACGACCCGCCCCGGGGTCACCTCTAACTCGCTCGAATCGGCCCACTGGGCGCGGCGTCAGCCCTTTTCGGCCGAGTCGATGCCTTGATTCGCCAGGCGATCGGCCTCGATGTTCAGCTCCCGCCGGACGTGCGCGAGGTCGACACGCGCGAAGCGCCCGATCAGCTTGCGCGCCTCGTCGTAAAGAGGCTTGAGTCCCGGACTTTTGACGCGGTATTCGCCGCGCAGCTGCTTGATCAAGAGCTCGGAGTCGGCCCGCACCTCGAGCCGCTGGATGCCCTGGCCCAAAGCGCCGGTGAGCCCGAGCAGCACGGCCTTGTACTCGGCCACGTTGTTCGTGGTGTGGCCGATGTACTCGCTACCGGTGAACAGCACCTCGCCCTCGGGCGACTTGAGGATGGCGCCGATACCGGCAGGTCCGGGGTTGCCGCGCGACGCACCATCGGTCCACAGCACGGCGTCGGGCGTCCTGCCCGGCGATTGGGAAGAAAGAGAGCGTGACATTAAAAGTGACTACGCTGCCCGCGAATCAGCGACGAGCTTCGATGCTTCGAAGGTAGACCCCTTCATAGGCTCGCGCAACAACCCTCGAGGCATATACAGATTCGGCAGCGCGCAACCCCTCACCAATGACGCGCGCGCGCAGCTCACGATCGTCGAGCAACCCGGCGATGGACTCGAGCCAGACATGTTCGTCCAGTGTGGCAACCTTCATCGCGCCGACCACGTCGCGCAGTGGGCCCTGGTCGAGCACCAAGCAAGGCGTTCCGAGCGCCAGCGCTTCGAGCAACACGATGGGTTGGTCGACTTTGCCCCAGAGGTCGTCGACAGGAAAAAGTACTATTGCCGCTTCAGCCAAAAGCGCATGCATGTTGGTCACGCGATCGCTGAAGCGGACGCGCTGTCCATTGAGCGCAGCCTGAAGCGCCGCAGCGCGCTCGGCAGCAGCGGGCGTTTTTTGGCGGTAAGCAAACACCACGATCGAATTGGGGAAGCGCTCGATCAGCGGAGCTACCAGCCGCCGGGTCGTCTCGGCTCCCGAGCTGACCTCCAAATCGCCCGGGTAGAGCAGCAGCGGCTCGTTAGGCCCGACACCGAGCTCGGCGCGCGCCCGCGAACGCGCCTCGAGGCTGGGCGCGGAGAGCGGCGGCACGGGCGGCGGAATGATCGAAATCGGCGGGAGCCGCAGCCCTTCCTCGCTCGCGGCTTGAATCAGGCGCTCTTCGGTGGCCCTGCTCTGCACCACCAGCTCGTCACCGAACAGCAGCTGCTTCAGACCAGAAAAGTGGCGTGGCGCCGAGGCCAGGGTTTGCACGACCGGTACCCGGCGGAGGCGCCGCAGCGCGCGCGCGACGAGCCCAGTGCGGGGGTTGGGCGCAAAGACGAAATGCCACAAGTCTTCACGCGACCGAAGCACGCTCAGGGCAGCTCGTGCATTGTCGGCCAAGGCCGGAGTAAAGCCGCCCGCACCCGAATAGGCCGCTCGACCGCGCACACCAGGGGGCAGCGACCCGAGCGCTTGCGAAGTAGTCAGCACGACAGGCTCGAAACGGCTCAGCGAAGAGGCGACATCGCGCACCAGGCATTTGGTGCCGTCGTGGAACGGCGCCGCGATCGGTTTGGAAACGAAGAGCACGCGCTGCAAGCGAGCGACATGCCAGACCGAGCGCTACGACGCAATGACCAGCGTCAGAGCCGCGCGGCGGCGATCAGCGCTGGCGGCGCCCGACGGAGCGCGCTGGCAATGGCGGCCTCCAGCACTTCTTTACGCAGCTGAGCGCTGCGGGTCTGGTCGCTCGCCTCTTGCTCGCTGGCTTGGGCGCTGGCGCTGCCTGAAACCTTCGCGGCGATCGACTGCTCCGGCATGGTGTGGAGCACATACTCCACCTTGGCCGTGTAAACGATGGCGCTGCCTTCGCGCGAGGCCTTGAGCTGCTCGACACTGCCCGTGACCATCACAACGGGCGTGCGCTTGCCCTGCCCGTCGTCGCCTTCGACCAGCACCTTCACACCGGGCAGCTCGTTCAGCTTTTGGCGCGAGGCCTGGGCCAAGTCGCTCTCGATGCGCTTACTCTTCACGCCGCTGCCGTTACGCATGATGCCCAGCTTGACGAGCACCTTCGGCTTCGGAGCGTCGAGCGCCTGCGCCTCGAGCTCGGCCAGCGACGCCTTGATTTGCTTGCGCACCGCATCGGAGCGATCGAGCCGGTGCTCCTTGAGCGGACCGATGGCGCGCACGTCGCCGAGCGACTCCAGCGCCGCCACCGCAGCTGCGCGCACCGACGCATTTTCATCGTCGAGCGCGGACACCAGCGGCGCGTACGCCTCCTGGCTCATGCTCTTGCCGAGCTGCAGCGCCGCCTGCACGCGCACGCGAAAATCTTTGCCGTCGCGAAGCTGGCTCACCAGCTCGTCGAGGCCAGGCTTTGCGAACGCGGGGGCAGTCAGCAAGCTGAGGAGTGAAGCGACAGCGGCCCGGCGTGGCAAAAGCATCGTCGACAATGGGTGTACTGATCATCTGACTTGCCCCTTCCCTGGCGCAAGGCACATCGGCGATAGGCCCTCATTTCGGTGGGCCCAGCGCTCCACCGCGCCTACACCGATCGAATTTGTACAAACTCGGTAGAGGTTCGCGTCTTGCGACTCGCGTGCGCGCGCGGGTGTGCTGCGTCGGGGGGTGCACGCCAGCGGCGTTCACCTACATCGGGGTCAGTGCAAGAGCGAACGGACTTCGCGCTCGATCGTCGCTTCGTCGCCGGCGCGGTAGCCGACGTGCACGAAGCGCACGATTCCGCTTTGATCGACGACGAAGGCGGTGGGCATCGTCGGCGGGTCGTAGCTCTTGGCGACCGATTTACCGTCGTCCCAAAGCAGAGGGAATTTTGCGCCCGTCTCGGAACGGAACGCGGGGATGCCCTTGCTGTCGTCGTCCTGACTCACACCTAACACCACAAGGTCGCCCCCGAGTCGCTCCGCCAACTTTTGGTACGCTGGGAAGGACTGCTTACAGGGCTGGCACCAGGTCGCCCAAAAGTCGACGAGCACCACCTTGCCCGAGTGGGCTGCGAGCGACTCCTGCCCGCCGCCGATCGCGGCGAGCTCGAAGGCCGGCGCGGGCGCACCGACGAGCGCATGCGACTCACCAGCGCTCGACGACGGACCACCGCCCATGCCGCCCGCGCACCCAAGCGCGAGGGCGGAGCCGAGCAGCAGCAGCAAGCGCCGAGGTTGTCCCCGGCGCTCCGCGATCGCGCTCGACATCAGCGCTTCTTGCCCTTCCCAGGCACCTCGTCGGGACAACCGTCTTCGTCTTCGAACTTGTTCTTGGTCTCGGCTTCGTCGACGCATTCGTCGTCGGAGTCGAGGATGCCGTCACCGTCGTTGTCCGGATCCGGGCAGCCGTCGGTGTCTTCGTAGCCGTCGGTGTCTTCGGCTTCGTTCACGCACTTGTCGCGTGAGTCGGGCACGCCGTCGTTGTCCGTGTCGGCCTCGTCGGGGCAGCCGTCGTCGTCTTTGAAGCCGTTCTTGGTCTCGGCTTGAGTCGGGCAGCGATCACCCGTGTCCGGGATGCCGTCCTTGTCGTTGTCCGCCTCGGGGCAACCATCGCCGTCCTCGAAGCCGTCCTGATCCTCCGCCTGGCTCGGGCACTTGTCCTGCTTGTCGGGGATCGTGTCGAGGTCGTTATCGTTGTCGGGGCAGCCGTCGCTGTCCTCGTAGCCGTCCTTGTCCTCGGGCTCGGTCGGGCATTGGTCGGCTGCGCCCTCGATGCCGTCCTCGTCGTTGTCGCGCGCCTCCGCGGTGTAGATGACGCCCAAGAACGCGCGCACCTTCGGCACGCCCACACCCTGGATCAGGCCGGTGCCGCCACCGAGCGTGAACTGGAGCGGCGAACCGAGCGGCGTGATTTGCGCGCCGATGTTGCCTTCGAGCGTGTTCTCACCTGGCGCGGTACTGAAGCGCGTGGCGCCGAACACCTCGCCCAGCGCGCGAAACACCGGGCTGACGCGGTAGCCAACGCCACCGGCGTAGCGGAACTCCGAGCCGATATCGGTTTTTCCGATCACCACCGCCTTGCGGTAGATGCCGCCGAGGTTCGCGCCGAACGAGAAGCCTTGCGCCTCGCCGTCGAAGATCACGCGGCCGCCCACGGTTGGGCCGTTGTCGCCCATGAACTTGTCCTTGTTCATGGCATTGCCGAGCGGAGCGCTACCGAACACGGTGGCGCCGATCACGATCGGCGCTTTGACATCGCCGTAGATTCGGCCCTTCACTTCGAGCTCCGGGTCACCCAGGCCGACCGCGCTGATGCCGTCCTCTTCGTTGTGGCCAGCCGAGGTGATGCCCACGCCTTTGAGCCACTGTACCGGCACCCGCAAGCCGAGCTGCAGTTGCGGAATGATCGTGAGCGTGCCCATCGCGTCGCCGGTCACCAGGTTCTCGACGACCTTGACGTCCTGCTTGCTCTCCTCGTCGCAGTCGTTGGAGGTGCCGCAAGCCACCACCGTCAGGGGCTGCCAGGCGTAATTGACCATCATGCCCGCGCTCCAGGCCATTTTGCCGTCGGTGCGCGCGCCACGCATGGTGAAGTAGTTGCGCGGACCGGGCGCCGCCTGGAAGCGCTGAACGCTGACGTCGTGGTCGACCTGAGTGTCGGCTTGCGCTCGGGCCGGCTGGGTGCACAGCAGCGCGGCGAGCCCAGCACAAGCAGGCAGGAGGGAGAGTGCGAGGCGCGGGGCACACGCGAGCGGGCGACGACGGAGGTGAATCGGCTGCAACGGGCTTCTCCTGACGTTTCGAGTTCACGACGCGGGCGCAGAGAGGCCCGAGCGGAAGCCATGCTTTCAAACTGCGCGAAGGAGTGCAATCGCTTTGGGGCAAACGACCGAGAGTGAGTGGGATAGGATGCGCACAGCCTTGGCTGTCTGCGCCTCCTGCCTCAGTGTGCTCGTCCCCGAAGCGCGGTTTTGCCCGCAGTGCGGACTAGCCGTACCTGTTCGCGGTGCGGCTGGGGCCGGGGCCCCA
>JBEHXA010000204.1:0-11497 GCA_048498935.1 Myxococcota bacterium | reverse complement strand
GCGGTTTGGGGCCTCAGCTCGACGAGCGTGTGGGAGGTCGGTTTGCAAGGCATGATCAACCATTCCAACGGCAGCCACTGGGAGCGCATCGGCGGCGAGACGGGGCCCAACTACTATGGGGTATGGGGCAGCGCCGAAAGCGACGTATGGGTCGTCGGCAGCGGAGGCGCTATCGCGCGCCTCGGCGCAGGAAAGCCGGCCAGCGTCGCGAGCGGTACGACGAACGATTTGCACGCTGTGCGCGGCTACGGCCCAAACGATGTCTGGGCGGTCGGTGATCAGGGCACGATCCTTCATTGGCAAGGGTCGGCATGGGCTGCCTCGGCAGCGCCTTCTGCGAACGCGCTGCTCTCGATCTGGGGCTCCGACGCAAACGACGTCTGGATCGCTGGCGAGAACGGCACCGTGCTGCACCATGCGACGTAGCGCAGCCGCTAGGAGCACCGCTGCTCGAGTGCTGATACGACGCCGCTGAGCCTTCTCTTTCGGGATGCACCGCGGTTTGGCGCAGAGTAAGCTGCGCCAAACACGATGTCGGAAGCGAAGAAACATTTGGGCGGCTGTCACTGCGGCAAGGTGCGTTACGAGGTCACGCTCGACCTTGCCGAAAAGGCGATCACTTGCAATTGCTCGATGTGCGGGCGCAGCGGCACCATGCTGCGCTTCGTCCCGGTGGAGCAGTTCAAGCTGCTTTCAGGCGCTGACTCGCTGACCAGCTACCGCTTCAACAACATGGTCATCGACCATTTGTTCTGCTCGACCTGCGGCATCAAGGCGTTTGCCACCGGCAAGGGCCGCGACGGCTCGGACACGCGCGCCATCAACGTGCGCTGCCTCGACGACGTGGATCTCTCGGCCATCCCGACGATGTCGTACGACGGCAAGAGCAAATAGCGGCCCCCGCCAGCGCTGCGGCAGGCGGCCCCGGTGTGTGCCAGTCCGCGACACCCCGTGACAGCTCGGGCCAGCAGGCCGAGCGTCAGCTTCACAAAAATTGTGGAGCCCTGTCGATCGCTCTTCCTCCCGTTCGTCGCCTTTGCGAAACGGCAGACGTTGCGTCTGCCAACCGCAACAAGGAGAAGAGCACCATGGCTGAGAACACCGTCAAGCTTCACCGCGTCCTTCGTGCCCCCGCCGAGCGGATCTATCGAGCATTCCTGGATGCCGATGCGATGGCGAAGTGGCTGCCGCCCCACGGCTTTACCGGCAAGGTCCACGAGATCAAGGCTGAGGTCGGCGGCACCTACCGCATGTCTTTCACCAATCTCACGACCGGTAACAGCCATTCGTTCGGTGGCGAGTTCGTCGAGCTCGTCAAAAACCAGCGTATTCGCCACACCGACAAGTTCGACGACCCGAACCTACCTGGCCAGATGCAGACGACGATCAACTTGAAGCCCGTATCGGTGGGCACCGAGCTGACCGTCGTCCAAGAGGGGATCCCGAGCGCGATCCCAGTCGAAGGTTGCTACCTCGGCTGGCAAGAGTCACTGACGCTACTCGCGCAGCTCGTCGAAGCCGAGATCAAGGAGTAGTCCTTCGGCGTCCTTCAGCGGAGACCGGCGGTCCAGCTGACGGCTGCGTCGAACAGGGCGCGGCCGTCTGCTGTGAAGCTCCCCGCGGCGATGGAGTCGACGAAGAGCGCTGTGCGGCGCGCCGGTGCTGCGAGGCCGACCATCGGGGTGCTCGACTGATAGCCGAACGAAACCGCGCGGGTGGTCGACGAGAGCAAGCGCCCGGCCACCAACGCTTCGGAGCCCGGAACGCCCCACAGGTAGACGCCGCCCACGGTGTTCGCGGTGCGCGTCCCCGCGAGCAAGCGACCGGCCAGAGGCAGGCTCGGATCGACGACATTGATCTGCGTTTGCCCGGCGGTGGTCCCGAAATCGGTGCCGCTGGTCAGGCCGGTCATGCGCAAATCGTCGAGGATCGAGGGCTCGAGCGACAGCACCGGTACCGCTACGTTCGTCAGCTTGGTTCCGATATTGCCGCTGGTGACGGTCTCCGTGACGACGACCAAGTCCTGACCATTCGCATCCGCCGTGACAAGCAGGTTGTCGGCCCTCTCGGTGACGTCGAACCCGAGCGCCACGAGGCGATCGCGCAGCACCACGTCGCCCGCGGAGGCCGTTGCGGCGCGAACGAAAAGCACCTTGCCGCGCGGGGAAACCGTGAACGACACCGTCGGACCGGTGAGCTCCGCGTCACCGAGCGGGGTGATGAAGTAGCGGTACGACTTGCCGTTGGCGACGCTGCCGTCGACCACTGCCGTGAGCGTCGAGGATGCTGCGATGATCTCGGTAGGTGTCGCGCTCGCGCTGTCGCCGCGACCGACTCGATAAGCGACCGCGTTGGCGACGGCTCCCCAGCCGAGCGAAACCTGACCGTTCGACGCCGCCGCGCTCAGCCCCCCCGGTGCTACTAGGTCCGGACGGGGAATTCCGTACGTCTCCAGCGAGCGACTCACGCCTGAAGCGTTCACGGCCTCGATCGCGAAGTAGGCGGGCACGCCGTTCGTCAACCCGCCCGCGGTGTAGGACGTGGCGGTGGCCGGCAGGTTCGTCGCGATCGCGACGTACGGTCCGCCGCTTTGCGTCGCGCGAAGGACGCTCAGCGACTGCGTTGTCGGCCCCGCCTTCATGTCGATGCGCACGGCGCCGTTCAGCGCGGCCGAACCGATTTGTGGGCGACCTGGCGCGACGTTCACGCCAGCATAGAAGGGCGCGCTGCGATCGCTACCGCCGCTCCCTCCGACTGCTGCGACGTAATAGGAGTATGGGGCACCTAGCAGCGGCGAGTTATCGACGAAGCTCGTGCTAGTCACGCCCGTCGCGATGATGTCGGCGATGCGCGGCCGGTCGTTGGGCGGCAGGTTGAACGCCATGTTCGCGCGGTAGACGACATAGCTCGCCGCGCCCGGGACCGCGCTCCAGGTCAGGTTCACGTTCGAACCGTTCTGCTGCGCGTTCACGTTGGTAGGTTCACGCGGATCCTGCGCGTTGGGATCGATGGCCCAACGCACCGCTGACTGCAGAACCAGGCGAGCGTCTTCGGTCAAGCCGCTGAGCACGTCCGCATCGACCAACATGGCCACGCGGCGCGCCGCAGCGGCAGAACCATTGGCGAGCGTCGCCCCCTTCTCGAAGGCGAACAGCGACCGCGGCTGCGCGCCTGTCGCCGGCACCACACCCGGCAGCCGACCCACGCCGATCGCGCTCGAGGCCGGAATACCCCAGCCAAAGTCGCCCAGCCGAGTGCTGACCTTCGTGGTGCGCGTCGCACCACCGCCCAGCGCGTGCTCGACGTCGATGAGCAGCGAGTCTTGATTGCCGGAGACGCCGAAGTGCGTGCCCGCGGTCGCGCCGGTCATCTGCATTTGCCCGAGCAAATAAGGTTCGAGCACCAGCACCGGAGCAGCGACAGACGTGAGCTTGGTGCCGACCTGTGCTGCGATGGCCGTGGAGGAGACGACGACCAGATCCCGATCGTTGGCATCGCTCGTCACGAGGTCGACCGAACGCTTGCTGGTCACCGAAAGGCCGAGCGCCTGGAGCTCGGTCACGAGCCGTTGGTCACCCGCTCGCAGCGGCGTATCGCCGACCACCAAGAGCGCCGAACCGACGCCGGGCGTGACCGTGACGACGGTGGCGTAAGGCGGGCTACTCTGGGCCCAGCTACCGCCCGGCTCGACGAGCACGTTGTAGTCCTGACCTGCGGGGAGCCAGAGCGTGGCATCCGGCTGGGTCAGGTCTGCTGCGAACACCTGTTGGTTGTCGCTCACGCCGACCGCGACGACCCGGTAGTCGCTCGCGCGCGGCACGTGGTCCCAGTTCAGCCGTGCGCCACCGGGCAGGCTGCGCGCGTAGAGGTTTTGCACCGGCGCGGCTTGCGAAAGGCCGTCGTATAGCGCGGGCGTGGGAACGCTCGTGGCGCCGTCACCGAAGCCGTTGAAGCCTTGCACCTTGTAGTAATAGGTGTGGTTGGCCAGCGTGGTCGGGTCGTCGTAAACGTTACCCAACGGGGAGCCGTTGACGATCGTCGCGATTTCCGTGAAGGGGCCGCTGCTCGAGTCGCTGCGGCTGATACGAAGGTTCGTCGCGTTGGGCGCGTAGGACACGACTTCGGTGTTCACGAGCCCGCCGTCGACGTCGACCAGGTAGTAGATCACGACCCACGGCGCCTCGGGCAGCCCCAATGCGGCGCGAGCTTCACGCGAAGAGCGGCCGTTTCGGCCAGCGAGCAGCGGACTGACGACGTAATAATAGGTTTGCCCCGTGACCGCCGTAGTGTCGGCGTAGTCGTAGATGGCCATGCCATTGTAAGGGCTGGTGCCCGCGGCGCTGCTCGTCGCGATCTTGGTGTACGGACCGCCCGGGCGCGCTGCACGCAGGATGTCGTGCTGGATGCCGGAAATATCGTTACCGACCCAGCGCAGGTCAACGCGGTTCGGCGAAGGGCCAGCCGCAAGCGCGCGAGCCATCGGAGCGTCGGTGACCGGCGCCGCCGCCCACTCGACGGCGGCGTCGAACAGGCGCCAGCCTTCGGCCGTGAACGCCCGCACCGCTGCTTGATCGGCAAAAAAACCGACGCGCCGCGCCGGCGCGGTGAGCCCCACCATAGCGGCCCCTGCCTCGTAGCCGAAGACCGACGCGCGCCCGGGCTGGCCTTGCAAGGTCACCGGGCGTCCGTCCAAACCGACCGCAGCTGCCGACGGAACGCCCCAATAGCGGCCGCCAGCGCTGCTCGGCTGCACGAGGTGATCCCAGACGCCGTTCTGATTGGTGCCGCGCAAGCCAGCGCTGAGCGCCTGCTGGTCGTCTCGAACCTCGAGCACCGTTGGGGTCGTCACCTGGCCGTAGTCCACGTTGAGCGTGGCGCCAGTCATCTTCAAGTCGTCGAAGATGTAGCCCTCGAGCGAGACGACCGGCACGGTGACATTGGTAAGCTTACTGCCGAGCGTGCCCGAGTCGGCGGAAGAGGAGACGACTACGACGGCTTTGCCGGTTGCATCCCCGGCGACCAGACTGGTCCCGGTCTTGATCGTCACCGAGTAACCCAGCCCCGATAGCCGTGCGCTGAGCGCGCTGTCGTCGGGTGGCAGGGTTGTCTGCCCGACCACCAACAGCGCAGGTCGCAGCGCCGGGGCCGTGAGGCCCGAAAAAATCAGGCGGTTCGGTGAGCCCGCCCCGGCATCCTTGACTTTGCCACGCGTGCTGCTGCCGACGATGGCGGCTTCCACAGCAGCGGGCGTCGCCGCCGGATTGGCCTCGAGGTAAAGCGCCACGCTGCCCGCGACTACGGGCGAGGCCATGGAGGTACCAGACAGGGCAGCCGACGCAGTCGTCGTCGCAAACCAAGCCGAGGGCACGCCTTCTCCGGGGGCAAACACGTCGACGACGCTGCCGAAGTTCGAAAACTCGGTGCGCATGTCGAGAGAATTGATCGCGCCGACCGTGATCGCCTCGGCAACGCGCGGGGGCGAGAATTCCTCGGCAAAATAGCCCTCGTTGCCGGCAGCCACGACGACCGGAATGCCTGCACCGATCACCTCGCGCACGACCGCGTCGAACTCCGGAAACGCCGAGCCGCCCAAGCTCATGTTCACGACGGCCGGCTTGACGGCGTTGGCCGCGACCCAATCGAGACCCGCCATGATGTCGCTGACGAAGCCCGAGCCGTTGCAGTCGAGCACGCGCACGGCGTGCACGCGCGCCTCCTTGGCCACACCGAAAGTTTTGCCAGCGATGATGCCCGCAACGTGGGTGCCGTGCCCGTTGCAATCCACGCCCTTGCGACCGTCACCGACGAAGTCGGCGCCGATCGTGGCGCGGCCCGCGAGCTCTTGGTGATTGGGGACGATGCCGGTGTCGACCACGTAGGCATTCACGCCCTTGCCGGTCCCGCTGGTAGCAAAGCTCGCGTTCGGGGGCAGGTCACGCTGATCGATGCGATCGAGGTGCCACGGCGGATTGGCCTGCACGGCCGTGTGATGCACCGTCGCGTCCTCGACGACGTAGGCGACGTCCGGCTCTTGCGCGAGCCCGGCCGCCTCGTCCGGGTCCATTTCGGCCGAAAAACCCCTGATGGCCTGCTCGTACACGTGCTTCTGCCGGAACGGGTGTTTGCCCGCCAATTTGGCTGCAACCGCTTGCGTTCGCTGCCCGCGCGCCGCGCTGCTGATGCCGAGCGCAGGTGCATCCAGGACCACGATGTAGCGCCCCGGGACGCCATTTTTCACGCGATTGACGCGCTTCGCCAGGGTGCGGAGCCCACCCTTGCCGTTGCGCTCGTGCACGAGAGCCGAATCCCCACGCTTGACTGGCGTGCGAGCAGCGGAGGTTGCTTCGTGAGAGCCCGCGCCGTCGGTCCCCGAGCTGCAAGCAGCAGCGAGCACTGCTGCTGAAGCGAATAGCGTGCGCCGGAACGCAATGCCGACCACCTCTTCTACCTTCGACAATTTGTACGATGCGAGTGCCATACGCTTCACCTCTTGCGGCTCGGTCTGTCCGAGGCGACGAGAGCATAGTGTCGACCTCTGCGTTCGAGAAGGTCGTGCAGATGTTTTCGAGATCTTACTAACGTGCGGGGTGATATTGTTCGTGCTGAGCTGCGCGTGCGTAATGCGTTCACGATCTGTATGGCGAAAGCGCGACGCGCAGACGACGTCGCGAGCAGTTTGTTCTCCGCGAGCCCGATCGAACGAAGCAGAAGAGCTTCACACCCGATCGTGACTTGACGGAAAGCGCGATGACTGATGCCCGGCGCGAAATAGCGACGGCCCCCTTGCGCGCGCCGAATCCGCGCGCTAGATACTGAACCACATGGTTCACCATCTAAAACCCCAGTTGGATGCGTCGTTTGGCGCCCTTTCAGACGCCACGCGGCGCGGCGTCCTGGAGCAACTGGGGCGCGGCGATGCTTCGATCACGGAGCTGGCCGATAGATTCCATATGACCCTGACGGGCATGAAAAAGCACGTCGGGGTCCTGGAAGACGCCGGGCTCGTGACCACCGAGAAGGTGGGTCGCGTCCGAACCTGCAGGCTGGGACAACGCCGACTGGAGGATGAAACGGCGTGGCTGGAGCGATACCGCGAACTGTGGGACGCGCGCTTCGACGCGTTGGACCAGGTTGTCGAAGAACTGAAACGCAAGGAGAAAGTCAATGGACGCAAGAAGTGAGAGTCTGCCTACCCAGATGAAGAACCGCACCACGCTGGAGCGTAAGTCCGACCGTGAGCTGGTCATCACGCGAACCATCAACGGCCCCGCGCGGCTCGTGTTCGAGGCGTGGACCAAAGCCGAGCTGCTCAAGCAGTGGTGGGTACCGAAGTCCTATGGTCTATCGCTGATTTCCTGCGAAGCGGATGTTCGCGTCGGCGGGACGTACCGCCTGGTGTTCAGTCACCAGGGCTCAGAGCCGATGGCCTTTCACGGCCGGTACCTCGAAGTGACCCCGTGCTCGCGGCTCGTGTGGACCAACGAGGAAGGGGGCGACGCTGGACAAGTCACGACGGTGACGTTCGAGGAAAAAGCAGGCAAGACGCTAGTCACCCTGCACGAGCTCTACCCCTCCAAAGAAGCGCTCGACGCGGCCCGCGAGTCCGGTGTGGAGCCAGGCACGCTCGAAACGTTCAACCAACTCGACGAGTTCGTCGTCAGCCTGGCCACCCAATAGCGCTCGCGGTCGCAGCCCGGGCTCAGTGCTGCGACTGGCAATAGAGGCAACCGGCGCCCTCGCAGTTGGCCTTGTAAGCACAGGAGCCGAGCTTGCCAGGTTCGAACTGGCATTGCTGCCCCAATTGCCGGCAAGGCTCCGGCTCTTTCTTGGTTGGGGGTCCACCCGGACAGCCAAGCAGCCCCGCGCACAGCGCGCTCGCGACGAGGAACCAGCGGTTCATTTCGCGGAGCTTGTCGCAAACCGCGCTGTTTCGCGAGGGCAATTCAACGAGTCAGCTCAAACTGCGCGCATGAACGCGATCGACGACGAAGGACACGGCGCTCGGATCGGTCTCGGGCAGAATGCCGTGTCCCAGGTTGAAGATGTGGCCGGTGCTCCGCCCGAGGCCTTCGAAGACTTCGTCGACACGATGTTTGAGAGTTTCACGCGGCGCGAGCAGCGCAGTCGGGTCCAAGTTGCCTTGCAGTGCAAACTCGGGCCCTAACTGATCGGCGGCACGGCGTAGTGGAGTTTGAAACCCGATACCGAGCACCGTTCCCCCGACGTCGCGCTGCTGCTCGAGCAAGTGCCCACCGTTCGCCGAGAAATGGATGATCGGGACGCCGGTTTGCTCCAGATCCGCGAACACGGGCTTCAAGTGCGGCGCAACCAGCTCGGAATAGTCGGCGCACGTCAGCGTACCCGCCCAGGAGTCGAAAATCTGCAGGGCTTGAGCGCCAGCATCGAACTGGGCGCGCAGGTAGCGACGCACGACCTCCGACAGCTTTTGCATGAGCAAAGCCCACGCCTCTGGCTGCTCGTGCATCCAGCGCTTGGTGCGCTGGAAGTGGGTACTCCGGCCGCCTTCAATCAAGTAGCTCGCCATCGTGAACGGGCCGCCGGCGAAGCCAATGAGCGGCGTTTTCCCGTCGATTTCGCCGCGTAGCAGGCGCACCGCCGTGAGAACGTGACCGAGCTCCTCCGCATCGAATACCCGTAGGCGTTCGACGTCAGCGAGGTTCCGGAGGGGCGTCCGAATCACGGGGCCGTCGTCCTTGGTGAACTCGAACGGGGCGTTCATCGGCTCGAGAGGTAGCAGGATGTCCGCGAACAGGATGGCTGCGTCGACCTCGAACGCTCGCAGCGGCTGCAAGGTAACTTCGACTGCCAACTCCGGCGTCCTACAAATCTCGAGCAGCGACCATTTGGAGCGAACGGCGCGGTACTCCGGCATGTAGCGCCCCGCCTGACGCATGAACCAAACCGGCGTGCAGTCCACGGCTTGTCGCCTACAAGCGCGCAAGAAGCGATCCCACATTTTACTTCTCCTACTCTTAATCGATCGATTGAACACCACGAGACCGAATGGAACATTCACACTCACACCCAACCAATGAACACCGCTGCTCACACGAACACCGATGCAAAGAACAGAGCACTCGAGTTAATATGTCCGCATGATCGCGAACGAAGCCAGGACCAATATCATCGACACTCGCGAGCGGGGCGCCACCAAGGAGGGACAACCGCAGTTCTCGGATCAACGCTTGTTCATGCAACTTTTGGCCTTCGACTGCGCCAAGGGAATCGACTCGCGCAAGCTGGGCGCGGACCTGTGCGCGTCGCTCCAAGCGCACCGCGTGCCGGCTGTAGTGTATGAAGACGTCAACAACCCGCGCGGGTTCGCGGTATTGTCGTTTACCGAGCACCCGGCGCTGTTCACCGGTGCCTTGCGCAACGCGCTCAACGAGCCGCGACTCGGCGAGCTCACGTTGCGTCCCTCGCTCACGATGATTGGGCGCACCTACTCGACGGGCTTCGAAGCCGACCTCGAGTACTGGTTGCTGCGCCGCCCGCGAGAAACAATCATGAACGAGGCTTGGAATTGGGCCATTTGGTACCCGCTCCGCCGCAAAGGCCCCTTCGAACGGCTCGAGCAACGCGAGAAGGGCGGCATCATGCGCGAGCACGGCGGCATTGGTCGCGCCTACGCCGAAGGCAACCTGGCGCACGACGTGCGGCTCGCCTGCCATGGCCTCGACGAGAACGACAACGACTTCGTGATCGGCCTGCTCGGAGAGGACTTGTTTCCTCTTTCCCATGTCGTGCACGCGATGCGGTCGACGCGACAGACTGCGGAGTACATGGACCACATGGGGCCGTTCTTCGTGGGGCGAGCGATCTTCCGCAACTCTTGAGGGTCGACCGATTGGTGGACGGCGTCGCTCAGGGCGACGCCGTCTCACTAGGGCCGAGCACCGCTTCACGACGGAGACTCCGGCGTCGCCGCGCCATCGAAGCTGGGTGGCTCCGCACGGCCAGCACCCGCGATCACCCTCTCTCGTCCCCAAAACAAGAGGCCGGCAACAGCGGTCAGGATGCCGGCCGAAACGATATAGGTGAGTTTCGGAAGGAGCTCGTAGAGGCCTGTGCCGAGCAGTGGTTCGAGCGCCCGTGCCAGCGCCTGAGAAGAGCTGTTCAGACCGGCAGCTGCTCCTTGGTCTCCGTCGCTCGCGCGTAGCGAAAGCGCCGACGTCAAACCGGGCATCGTAAAGCCTTGACCCAGGCCGTGCAGCATCATCGCAGTCAGAAACCAGTGCTCGGCGTGCCCAACGAGCAGCGCTAGCAGCGCCAGAATACCGAGCGGCACACCGATGCGGAGCAGCAACAGCGGCGGCAGGCGCACACGACGCACCAAGCCGCCTTGCACCAGCACCGCCGCGAGCCCGCACACCGCGAGGGCTTTGCCAACGAGCCGGACAGTGCTGGTCGAGCTCAGCGCCAGCTCGTCCTGAACGTAGAAGGCGAGCGTCTGTTCCAAGGCCACCGAAGCGACCGTGATCGCGAACCCGACGAACAGCAGCGCGCGCAGCTCGCGCGCGACGACAGCAAGCCCAATTGACCTGGTCGCAGCGGAAGAGCGCGGCGGCTCGGGCAAGAAGAGCACCACGAAGACGCCGTTCAAGAACGCGATCGCGGCCGAGGCGTACAGGGGTAGCATCAGCCCGAACGGGACCAGCACTGCAGAAATGGCCGGCCCGAGCACGATGCCGAGCCCGAAGGCGCTGCCGACGAGGGCCATGCCCTGAGTGCGCCGCTCCCGAGCGGTGATGTCTGCGATGTACGCCTGCGCTACTGGCAAGGTCGCAGAAGAATAGAACCCACCCGCAACCCGCGCGGCAACCAACCCGAAGAACAACCACGGACCGTGCAGGGCGCCGCTCCGCCCGAGCTGCGCCAGCCCACTGAACAACGAAAACGTGACCGCGTAACCGAAGATCCCGCGTAGCAGAATGGGCTTGCGCCCCACCTTTTCGCTCTTGCTACCCCACATGGGGCTCGCCACGAATTGCAGGAGTGAGTAGGCCGTCGAGAGGCACCCGGTTTGCACCTCCGTGAGTTGCAGCTCGCGGCCGAGGGGCCCCAGAATCGGAAACAGCAGGCTGAGGCCCAAGATGCTGTTGAGCAGGGCAATGAACACCAGAGTCGACGGTTTCACGGGTTCGTTCTCCCCAGCAGTTTGCTGTCGGCTTCTCAGCTCGCCGCAACCTGAAAGGCTTCTCGCGCTGCGCTCAGTGTTCGATCGATTTCGTCGGGGCCGTGTGCCAGCGAGACGAACGCCGCTTCGAGCTGAGCGGGGGGCCAATACACTCCGCGCGCCACGAGCGCCTGGTGAAACTTGGCGAAGCGAGCCTTGTCACAGGCTTGCGCGTCGTCGAAATTCGCCACCGCGGCGGAGTTGAAGAACACGGTGAGCATCGAGCCAACGCGCTGAACCACTACCGGGACGCCGGCGGCTCGTGCCGCCTCCTCGAGACCAGCGGCCAGATGGGCGCTC
>JBEHXA010000203.1:0-11516 GCA_048498935.1 Myxococcota bacterium | reverse complement strand
TCAAAGCAGCTTTTGCTGCGCTCGACTCGCGCTGGGTGGACGTCTTCTATCGCCACAAGCTGCACCTGACCTTTCACAGTCACCTGGTCAAGCGGCTCCCAGCGGGGGTGTTCGACATCAATCGACCGTTCTTCGAAGCCGGCGGCTTCGCGGACGCGTTGGCCGTCCACGGCACGACTCACGCCATGGCGCTGGGGTTCGTGATCCCGCTCAGCGCCAAGCGGCAGCTCCTCCCGCGCGATCGCCAAGTCTTGATGCAGGTCGCGCTGCACCTGGAGTCGTCGCTGCGGGCCCAGCTCGAGCCAGGCGCGATTGCAGCCGTCATCGAGCCCGATGGGCGAGTCGCGCACGCGGAAGGGGTGCCCGCTGCGAGCGATAACATCCGCTCGCAGCTCACGTCGAACGTGCGACAAGTCGAGCGGGTTCGGCTGCGCTCGCAGCGCGACAAGCTCGAGGCTGCGGATGCGTGGACCGCGCTGATTCAGGGACGTTGGGCGCTGCTCGAGCGCACCGAAGCGGACGGGCGACGTTCGTACCTCGCGATCGACTGCGTGCAGCATTCGAGCCGCGTGCTCTCGAACACCGAAGTCGAGATCGTTCAATTGGCGGCGCGCGGTTTGTCGGGCAAGCAGATCAGCTATGCGCTCGGGCTGTCGGCTGGAACGGTGTCGTCCGCGCTCCGCAGCGCGACGCTCAAGCTCGGGTGCCGGAGCCCGGCAGCGCTGATCCAACTCGTGGCGCGTCTGCTACGAGTCGCGCCGGGCGGTCCGACCACTGCACAGCTCACCGAGGCTGAGCACGGCGTCCTGGCGCTCGTCCGGGAGGGGCTGACCAACGCCCAGATCGCCCGTCGCCGCAGCTCGTCGCCGCACACCGTGGCCAACCAGGTGGCCACGGTCTTGCGCAAGCTCGGGCTGCCGTCACGCCGGGCCGCGGCCGCCCTGCCACTCACGTAGGCCTTTTGGCCTGACGGCCGCTCCCAGGCAGCGTCAGCCGCGTCATCGGGTCGCCGCACACTTGCTCCCGAGCCGCAATCGCGACCTCGCACGCGCTCAGTAGCGTGCCGCAGCCATGTTCCAGCGCTTCGTTGCGTTCGCGTTCGGTTGGCTACTCCTGTTGGCTCTGAGCGGCAGCGCACAAGCGCAGCAGCTCGTCATCAACGAGGTCGACTACGACCAAGTAAACACCGACAACGCCGAGTTCATCGAGCTCAAGAACGTGAGCGCGAGCCCGGTATCGCTCGCCGGTTTTTCGCTGCGCTTCATCAACGGCGCCAACGGCACGTTTTACAACCTGGTCAGCAACGGGCCACTACCGTTGCCTGCAGCCGATACGATCCAGCCCGGCGGCTACTACGTGATCTGCGCCAACGCGGCGACGGTCCCCGGGTGCAACTTCGATGCGCCTGGCGTCGCAACCGACTGGATCCAAAACGGCGCGCCCGACGCAGTGGCGTTGCTGCTGAACGGCGCCGTTCACGACACGCTCAGCTACGAGGGCATCACCAGCGGCTGGGTCGAGGGCAGCCCCGCCGGAGAGGACAACCCCGCCACGGTCGCCAGCCTCTCGCGCTGCCCCGATGGTCTCGACACCAACAACAACAGCACCGATTTTTCACTACGAGCAGCGACGCCGGGCGGGACCAACGCTTGCGGAGGCGGAGGCGGCTCGATCGGCGCGTGCGGCGATAGCGCGACCCTGATCAGCGCCGCGCAGGGGGCAGGGACGACCACGCCGCTCCCGGGAGCAGCCGTGGTGCTCGAAGGCGTGCTGGTCGGTGACTTCCAAGACGAGCCGGTGAACGGCTTTTACCTTCAGGAAGAAGACGCGCAGCAAGACGGCAACCCCGGCACCTCCGAGGGCATCTTCGTGTCCGAGGGTTCGCTGAACGTGGCCGCGGCCGTCGGCAACGTGGTGCGCGTTCGGGGTACCCTCGGTGAAGCCGACTCGGTGACTCAGCTGGTGCTGAGTGAGATGCTGGTCTGTCCGGGAGCGCCAGCTGCCTCGGCGCAGACTTTGACGCTGCCGCTGCCCAGCGTCGGGTTTGCGGAGCGCTTCGAAGGGATGCGAGTCAGCATCACTCAGCCGCTCACCGTGACCGGCAACTTCGAGCTCGGTCGCTTCGGCTCGCTCGATCTCTCGGTCGGCGGTCGGCTCTTCGTGAGCACGCACTCGGCCGCGCCCGGTGCAGCGGCGCTGGCGCAGCAAGATCTCAATGCGCGCAGTCGCATCATCCTCGATGATTTGAGCAACGGCCAAAATCCCAGCCCGATCCCGTACAAGGACGGCAATAACACCCGGCGCGTCGGCGATACCATGGGGCCGCTCGACGGCATCGTCGAAGATCGTTTCAGCGCGCTTCGCATTCGACCGACCCAAGCTCCGATCTTCGCACCCGACAATCCGCGTCCGGTGTCGCCAGCGGTGGAGGGGCGCCTCAAGGTCGTAGCGCTCAACGTGCTCAACTACTTCACGACCGTCGATAGCGGCCCCGATGTTTGCGGTCCGAACGGCAACCTCGATTGCCGCGGCGCCGATTCAGCCGCCGAGTTCACGCGCCAGCGCGAAAAGACGCTGAACGCGATCGAGAGCTTGAACGGAGACGTCGTCGGCCTGATCGAGATCGAAAACAATCCCAGCGCCTCGCTGCAAGATCTGGTCAATGGCCTGAACAGCCGCCTCGGTAGTCCCACGTACCAATTCATCAACACCGGCACCATCGGCACCGACGCCATCAAGGTCGGGATCATCTACAAGCCCGCCAAGGTGACTCCCGCCGGCGCCCACGCGGTGCTCACCAGCGCGTTCGACCCGGCCTTCATCGACAACAAAAACCGGCCTTCTTTGGCTCAAACGTTCACTGAAGTGGCCACCGGCGAGCGCTTCACGATCGTGGTGAATCACCTCAAATCCAAGGGCAGCGACTGCGACGACGTCGGCGACCCGGACGTGAACGACGGGCAGGGCAACTGCAACCTCACGCGCACCGACGCGGCGGCAGTGCTAGCGGATTGGATCGCCACGAACCCAACCGGCCAAGCAGACCCGGACTACCTGCTGATCGGCGACTTCAACGCTTACGCGAAGGAAGATCCGATTTCTCAGCTCAAGAACGACGGCCTGGTTGCACTTATCGAAGCGCACCTCGGCGCGAGCGCGTACTCGTACCAATTCGAAGGCGAGTCCGGGTACCTCGACAACGCCTTGGCCACGGCCCAGCTATCGTCGCAGGTAAAGGGCGTCGGGGAATGGCACTCCAACGCCGACGAGCCCGTGGTGCTCGACTACAACCTGGAGTTCAAGACCGACGATCCGTTCAACGCGAACGATCCGTACCGGTCCTCGGACCACGACGCGGTCGTGATCGGGCTGTCGCTCGCATCCGCCGCCGCCGTCCCAGCCAGCAGCACCTGGGCATGGCTCGCGCTGCTCCTGGCGCTGGCCGCGTTGGGTCTCGGGTCGCTTCGGCCAAACAGGTTCGCTCGCTGAGTCTGACCGGGGCCGGGCTAGCGCCGCCTCGGCCGCCCAACCACCCAGCGGATTAGTTAACATAATGTATCTTATGCGCGCTTCGGAGGGGTCGCACGGAGGGGGTTTGGGCCGGGTTTGGCGCGGTTCTGCCAAGTTTCTGCGGCTTGGGCGGGCGATTACGCGATCGGAACGTGGCTGCGGTGGCATAGGGTTTCCGTGGGAGCGATGAATCGGATCGGGGCTTGGGGCGGATTGGTTTTGGTGGCGTTGGGCTCGGCGGCGGCGTGCGACTCGCATCCGAAGTGCCGAGCGAGCGGTCCGGCGGCCTGCACGGCGCCCGACGGCGGCACCGGTGGCTCGCCATATGAGCCCGCTCCAGGCGGCGCCGGTGGCGAGTTTGCAGCCGGTGGCCTGGGTGGCGACGCCGGTGCTGGCGGCGATGCGGGCTCGGCGACAACGCTCAGCATTCCGGCGCTGCCGTTCCTGGTCGAGGGTTTCGCGGATCCTGGTGAGCAGTTTTGCTCGCCCAACGGGATCGATTGCCGGGTCGGTCCGTGGCTGATGGCGTTCCGGCCCGGCGCTGATGGCGTGCTCGAGGGCGCGCTGGTTTCGAGCGGCCAATGGCTTCCGGTTCGGGCGCCCCAGGGCGGCCGCGAAGCAGCTGCTTTCCGGCTAGTTCGGGGGCCCGGCGACGTGTACCGGCTAAGCTCCCGCAAGCGCGCCACCCTGGCCACGTACGCCTACGGTACCGAGCTCGTGCCCGGCGTTTGCCTCCACAACGATGCCGAGGACCCCGTACCGAACGTCTCTCCGACGGCCAGTGAGTTCCGGTTCGTCGACACCGACGGCGACCAGATTGCCGACGAGCTGAAGCTCAGCGGCACGATCGTGACCGAGGGCATGGTCGGTGGCGACTACGAGGGCGATTGCGGCTACGAGGGCGTCGAAGTCGACGTCACCGGACATGTCCTCGACAAGCCGATCACGGTGGCCGCTGGAGGCGACGCTCTGCACCCGACCCTGCAGCTCGATGGCGGCTTCTTGGTCGAAGGTAGCGCCCGATTGCTGGCACCCGGCGGTTGGTTCGACGCCGAACCGCTGGTCGTCTCCGGGCTGATCTACGGCTTCAAGAAGGACATCGTCCTGCTGCCGGGCGCCGTGAAGAGCTGGATGCTCAGCGACGTCATCGACCTCGGCGGGCGCGCCGTATCGCCGGGACAGATCGACCTCGGCGACGTCGAAGACTGGCCCCTCGTCGGGAGCGGCGACTTCGAGAGCTTGCCGAGCGGCGAGCCTTGGTACGACCAGGCCGACACGGTCGTCGGCGCCGAATGCTCGTCTTGCGGCGAGAACGACGGCGACGCGGCGCTTCCCCCGATCAGCGGAGCGCGCTCGCTGCACGTCGGTCACGGCGGCCAGGCGCGCTTTTACTTGGAGCGCGGCAGCAGCCACACGCACTTGAAGCTCTTGGCGTTTGGGGCGCTCGAGCTGGAGCTCGGTCCCCTGAATTCGATGTCGTGGATCCCCACTCTTACCTCGGTGCCGGCCGACTGCTCCACACATGCCGACTTCTGCGCGGCTGCACCTGACGAGAGCCTGCGCGAGTACAGCATCGAGCTGCCCAGGCACGGAGTCCCCGGCGGCGATAGCGACCTGCTGCTGAGCGTGCGAGACCGAACGCCCGTATTCGGAGCTACGGACGGCACGGGCGTGTGGCTCGACGAGCTTCGACTCGAATGACCGAGCGGAGCGCCGCTCAGAGCACGTACTGATCGCCGATGGCGGTGACCGCCAGGTTCACGCCCTTGAGGCGGGCGCACTCCTGCTCGACCTCGCGCTGGAACGCGGGCTTGATGTGATACAGCAGCGTCGGCACGTCGTTCGGCCGGTGGAGCTTTTTCAGGTCTTTGAGCAACGTGCGCGGCGTGTGATGCCCGCTCACGGTGGCTAGCTTCTGCTCTCGATCCGGAAAGCTCACCTCGAGCAGGAGCGCCTTCAGATTCTGCTCGAGGTTCAAGAGCTCCCAGAGCCGATCCGTCGGCCCCGTGTCGCCGCTATACGCGATCGTCGCGTCGGGCCCCTCGACGATGAAGCCGGAGGTGTCGATGGTGTGGCTCACGTCGATGGCGCGCACCTGGTACCCGGCGACCTCCGTAGGCTTTTCCGGCTTCAGCTCCTGAAAGCGGATCGTCGGGCGGCTCTTGCTCGGGATGGTCGAGAAATCCGGCCACAAGTGATTGTTGAAAAAATGCTTCTTGAGCGCGGAAATCGTTGCCTTATTGGCCGCCACAATCAACGGCTCACAATCGGCCTGACAGCGGTTGTCTGCGATGGTGGCAAGGTCGCGGATGTGGTCGAGGTGGGCGTGACTGACGATGGCCGCCTGGAGCCGATACTGAGCGCTGAGGTCGAGGCCACTCGTCAGCGACCCGGCGTCGATCGCCAGCCGCTCATCGACGACGAAGGCGCTCGTGCGATGCTTGGGCGTCTCGCCACCGTGGCAGCCGACTACTCGGAGCTCCATCCGTTCCTTCGACGGGACGCCGGCATCTGGATCCTGAACATACCCGGTTCAAGTGCGCCTGCGAAACAGGCAAAGCGCCCCCGGCCGGACGCTTCGCCGAGGCCGTCTACCGAAAATCGTTCCAAACTGCTTGCGCTCGACGACTTTTGAGGATAGTTAGCCCCGGCCTCGCCTCGACCCCCTACACACGTAACCCCTCGAACGCAGGCTAACCTCCGAACTTAATTGGGGGATCGTCTAACGGCAGGACGCAAGATTCTGGCTCTTGCTATCTAGGTTCGAATCCTAGTCCCCCAGCAACTCTTTCGATAAATAGCGAGCTTCGGCTCGCACGGCTCCATCGTCTAGCGGTTAGGACACTGGCCTCTCACGCCGGTAACGCGAGTTCGATTCTCGCTGGAGTCACCCAAGCCCCTCAACTCCCCGCCCTGCGCTGCGAGGAGTATTTGCAAAAAATGCGCACGCCGCTGAACTGACGGCCGACTTCGCATGACGAGCCGTTCGGGCTGCGAATCCGGGAAGTTTTGACTTCGTTTCCCGGTCGGCCGGGATAAGATCCACGCTGAATGAGGACGATCACCCCTCGCGCGACGCCGGTCGTTCGTGCGCCGACTCCGAGCGTTCCCCCGCCTTCGGAGTCCCTGCGCGAGCCCCCGCCCTTGCTCAGGTCGCCGGTCAGCATCATCACTCCAGTGAGTGAAGTGGAGCTGCATGAGGGGTCGCTGCTCATCGGTCGATTGCCGGAGTGCGACGTGATGATCGACGACGCCTTGGTGTCGCGCATGCATGCACGCCTGAGCGTTCGTGACGACTCGGTGGTCGCCGAGGATTTGCATAGTACGAACGGCGTCTATGTGAACGGTGTGCGCATCACCCACAGCGCCCTACTCCGCGAGGGTGATCGGCTGCTCATCGGCACGACCGAAGTGTCTCTTTTCGAAGCACGCCGCGACGCCCGCATCGCCCCGCTGCGGGTGCGGCGCGAAGCAACGAGCGCGAGCCAGCCTCCCCCGTCGCTGTCCTTGGCGACGTCGCCCCGCCCTCCGGCGCCCACCACCCTGCCCGCTCGCGGCCGCGACTCGTTTGGTCGTCTCGAGCTGCATCTCGACGAGCTCGCGATCGAGCAGGAGAGCGAGTCGCGCCTTCTCATCGACGACGGCCCCCCTTCGGCGCGGCCCGCTGATTTGAAGGCGCTGCGCAGCCGGGCCTCGGGCGTCCCCTCCACGGCTCGCGCGGACGCGCTGGAAGTGATTGGAGCGCTCGCCGATCGCCTCGCCAGCAACGGCAACCTGGACGAAGCGCGGCGCGTGCTTTCGTCGCACCTCAAGCGCATCCTGCAAGGCGCCACGGCCGGGCTCACGGTGCCGGACGAGGTGTGCTCGCTGGCCTCGCGCCATGCGCTGTCGTTGGCCCGCTGGACGTCACAGTCGACGTGGATCGACTACGTGGTGGAGCTGCACCTGGCGGCGCGCCGCGCCATGAGCGCGCCAACCTTCAGCGATTTCGAGAACGTCGCGCTGTCGCTCGGTCACTTCGATCGCCAGCTGTTCGGCTACTACGTCGACAGCTTGCGCGACGAGCGAGCCCTGCTCACCACCGAAGAGCAGCGCGTGCTGGAGCGGCTGTCTCGGCTCACCGAGCTCTAATCAGGCCTTTTTGAAGGCGCGACCGAGCACCTCGCCGACGAGCAGGCCGGCCCCGCCACCCACGAACAGCGCGACGAAGAACGCGCCGAAAACGCGGCCAAAGACGTCGCGACCGTCGTGCGTGGATACATAAATGGCGAACACCGCGACCATGCCGATGAAGGCGGCGAAGCGCGCCTTGCCGACGCTGCGAGCTTCGAGCGTGTGCACGACCAGCGCTGCCGCTACGGCAACGTAAAGGGCATAGCGCGACCAGGGGCCGAGCTGCTCGAGCGCGCCCACGTGAAAGATGCCGATCGCGATGCAGATTTCACCCGCGATGATGGTGAACCATCCGACGATCGAAGCAGCCCGCTCGAGCTCCAGATCCGCACCTTCGAGGCGCTTGAGCGCCATCACCACCGGTACGATCGGGATCGCGATCGCCAGTGCGTCGGCCACGTACGGGCGCGCTGCTTCGAGCTTGGCGCCGCCCACGACCAGCACCAAGGCGGCCATGAGCCAGGGCAAATAGGAGCGTTCCGAGCCGTCGCTCACGGGGCCTCGCGCAGCGTCCACGGCTTGGGGCCGTCCGGCGAGCGGCTTTGCTTCAGCCACTGAAACACCGCTTCCGCCCAGGTTTCACGCCCCTGAGCGTTCGGGTGGATATGGTCGGGGCCGCGCGGCAAATCCTTCACGAGCGCCGATGAATCGAGCACGCGGCACGGGGTGGCGTTGTCCTTGATCACCTGCATCAGGCCGGTGTCGGGCTTCCAGAGCGGGGGTAAGATCCACACGCACGGGCGATCGCCCAGCTTTTGGACCAGGCGTTTGACGGCGCCGGCTCGTTGGGGCGGATCCGGGATCTCGACTTCGTTGGCGCCGAGCGTGACGAGCACCAAATCCGGATTGTAGTTCGCGATCAGCTTGGGCAGGTCGGGGCCGAACGCCCAGGTGGGCACGTAGCTTGCGGTCTTGTACTCGAGGGAGGTGCGGACGCCGGCGGCCTTGAGGCGCTTGCCCAGCTCGATGCCGAGCGCTGCCGCGAACGAGTCGCCGACCTGCAGGACGCGCGTACCAGCCGGCAGATCCACCGTGGGAGCCGCCTGCGTAGCAGCAGCCGCGGGCGCCTCCGTGGGCACTGCGGTGCTGGGTGCGGCGGCGGGCGGCGCGCTCGAGCTAGCGGTCGCCGCCGGCGCCGGGGTGGCCACTGGCGGAGGAGCTGCTGCGGGTGCGGAGCTGGGTGGCGGCGCGCTGGCGCAGCCCACGATCAGGGGCAACAGGTGGAATTGAAGCCCACGCCGACATCTCGATTTTTGCATCCTGCGCTCCGGCTCACCAGGTTGCGGCCGCGGTGAGTGCCGCCGGAGTAGCGGAACGCCTGGGGGCGGTCACGGAAATTCTGCTGGCAATCGGGGTCGAGCTCCGGTGTGCGAACGCGCGTCACGCCGGCTTTTTCGGCTTCCAGATCCAAGGTAGGCGCGGCCGCTTCGGCTTCGAGCACGCAGCCGTGACCCGGTACTTCGACGCGGCCTTCGCGACACCGCGGCTCGTCGGGCTTGGCGCAGCGAGCGCCGTTCCAAACCCGCGGGGCCTCACAGTCTCGGAGCCGCACACCGGCCAGACACCGGCCATTTTCAGCCTGACCGAACGGGCAGGTCACCCCCGGTGGCGTGACCGCGCAGCGGAAGCCCAGGTGTGAACCCGAAAAGCCTTCATGCTCGCGGTTGCGCAGCCGGGTGTGCAGCCACTTTTCGAAGCGGCGCGACCAGCTACCGCCGCGGTACACGCGCGCCGTGCCGTTCTGCGGGGGCCACGGGTATGGGCCGTAGTAGTCGTCCACCCACTCCCAGACGTTGCCGGTCATATCGAACAGCCCGAACGTGCCGGCTGGAAAGCTCTTCACCGGGCAGCTGTGCGCCTGCTTCCAACAGGTGCGTCCGTCCGGAGTCTCGTTGCCCCAGGAGTACTCCTGGTAGCGCTCCCCGCCCCTGGCTGCTGCTTCCCACTCGGCTTCGGTGGGCAGGCGCTGGCCTTGCGCGGCGCAAAACTGGTCGGCTTGAGTCCAGTTCACGCAGTTGATCGGGTGCTCGCCGCGATCCGGGTAACGGAAGTTGCAATGAAACTGCTTGTCGACCGGCTTGGTGCAGCGCCCTTGCTCGACGCATGCGCGATAGCGCGCGACCGTGACCTCGGTCTCGTCGAGGCAATACGGCGCCAGCTCGGTGCGAAAGCGTGGGCTCTCGTCCTCGGCGAAGTGCTCGCGCGGGTCCGAGCCGATCCAGACCGGCCCGCCGGGGATGAGTTGTTGGCCGGCAGCGCAGCCTGGGGGCGAGGTGGGGCTCGGGGGCTCGGCGCGGGAGGCGGGCGCCAAGCTCGCCGCAGGCGGCGTGCTCGAAGCGGGTGCCACGCTGGCCGCAGCCGGCACTGGACGAGCGGCCGTAGTCTGCTCACGCGAACGGCACGCTAACGCCACCGCACAAACGGCCATCAAACCGAGCATCGGGCGACGCGGATGCAGTTTCGCGAGCAACACGGAAAGCCGCCCGGCTATAGCATTGGCCATGCATCGCCGCGCGTTCTTGGTGAGCGCCGTTGCCGTTTCGGGCAGCGCCGCTGCCTGCGCTCGGGGTGATGCACCGCCGGGTCGCATCACGGTCCCGTTCTGGTTCATGTATGGCGGGCGTAACCGGGCGACGCTCGAAGCGCTCGTCGCTCGCTTCAACGCGGCCCAGCACGACGTGTGGGTGCACCCGATCTTTCAGGGTGATTACTTCGAGGGCCTCGCCAAGCTGCGCACCGCGCTGGCAGCTGGCGCTGCGCCTCCCCTGAGCCATGTGGTCGGCGAGGTCGTCCCCTACCTGGCTGAAGCCGGGGTGCTGGAGGCGCTCGACGACTACCCCGGGGCGCGTGCGCTGCCGATCTTGCCTGCCCTGGGGCAGGCCGGATCCTTCCGCGACGGCGCGGCCAAGCCGCTCGTCATCGTGCCCTTCAATCGCTCGACCCCGATCGCGTACGTCAATCGTCGGCTCCTCGAGGCTCGACGGCTTGCGACGCCCCAGAGCTGGGATGAGCTGGCTCACATGGCGGCTGAGCTCGCCGCCCCCGGCCGCTTCGGCTTCGGCTGCCCGATCGATTGGTGGTTCTGGGCAGCGCTCGTCGGGCAGGCCGGCGGTGAGGTGGTCGAGCCGGACGGGCGCATTTCGCTCGGCGGCGACGCAGGCGTGCGCGCCCTCGGGTTCTGGCAAGACTTGGTGCGCCGCGGCTTGATGAAGCCGCCGCCGGGCCGCGACTACAATGCGTGGGAACAGCTGAGCCAAGACTTTTTGGCCGAGCGCGTGGCCATGATCTGGAGCTCGACGGCGTTCGTGCGCTACCTGGAAGAGACCGCCGATTTTCCGATCAGTTGCGTGCCGCTGCCGCGCGGCGTGCGCGCTGCCGTGCCCACCGGCGGGACGCACCTCGTGCTATTCAAGAGCGCCCCGAGCGAGCTGAAGAGCGCGGCCTGGCGCTTCGTGTCGTTCTTGCTCGAGCAACGTTCGGCTGCGTTCTGGTCGCGCGAAACCGGCTACCTACCGGTGACGACCCCGGCTGCCTCCGAGCTCGAAACGAGCGGTTTCTATAGGCAGCACGCCAACTACCGGGTGGCCCTGGATCAGCTGGCGGCAGCGCAGCCTTGGCCTTGGTCGAAGAACCTGTTTCGGGTTCAGCGCGAGCTCGTGCAGCCACGGCTCGAGGCCGCCGTGCTCGAGCGCCGCGACCCGGCGCGCGTGCTCCAGGAAGCGCGAGCGCTCGCGTTGGAGAGCGGACTGTGAAGCCGAGCCATCGCAGGGAGCCGCTTTGGCTGCTGGCTCCGACGCTGCTCATGCTGGGCGCGTTCTTCGTCTATCCGCTGC
>JBEHXA010000202.1:0-11588 GCA_048498935.1 Myxococcota bacterium | reverse complement strand
GCGCTGGAGGTCGTCACCTACGACGGCGACGGCGGGTTTCCGCCTAGTAAGCTGGCCCTACAATGTCGCTCGACACTTCGTCCATCGAAACGCACTCCGTGGAGACTCGCACCTTCGAGCCGAGCCCCGATTTCATCGAGCGCGCGCGACTCAATCGGGCCCGCTACGAAGAGCTGTATCGCGAGAGCCTGGACTCGCCGGAGACGTTTTGGCGACGCGAGACGCAAGACCTGGTCTTTCGCAAGCCGTGGCGACAGCTGCTCGACTGGCAACTGCCACACTCCAAGTGGTTCGTCGGCGCCGAGCTCAACGCGAGCGAGAGCTGCCTCGACCGGCACCTCAAGACCGACGTCGCGAGCAAGACCGCGCTGATCTGGGAGAGCGAGCCCGGCGAGGTGCGCCGCCTGACCTACGCCGAGCTGCACGACCAAGTCGTCAGGCTGGCCGCGGTGCTGCGCAGCTTCGGCGTCAAGAAGGGCGATCGCGTCGCCATCTACATGGGCATGGTGCCGGAAGCGGCAGTCGCCATGCTGGCGTGCGCGCGAGTCGGCGCCCCGCACACCGTCGTGTTCGGTGGCTTTGCCGCCGAGTCACTGCGCGATCGCATCAACGACTGCTCAGCCAAGGTCGTGCTCACGCAAGACGGCGCAGTGCGCCGCGCCAGCGTGGTGCCGCTGAAGAGCATCGTCGATAAAGCGCTGGAGAACACGCCCAGCGTCGAGAAGGTGCTCGTTTATCGGCGCCTCAGCGATGAGCAGGCGAACATCACGGTGTATCGCGGTCGTGAGTGGGATTGGGCCAGCGCGCTTGCCGGTGCCGACGTGGCGCGTGGCGCCGAGGCCGAAGTCGTCGACTCCGAGCACCCGCTCTTCATCCTGTACACCTCGGGCTCCACCGGCAAGCCGAAGGGCGTGCTGCACACCACGGCCGGCTACTTGGCGGGCGCGCACCTCACGTCCAAGTACGTGTTCGATCTACGCCCCGACGACATCTACTTCTGCACCGCGGACGTGGGCTGGGTCACCGGGCACAGCTACATCGTGTACGGCCCGCTCTCCAACGGCGCGACCTGCCTGATGTACGAAGGCTCGCCCAACACGCCGGATTGGGGACGCTTCTGGCACCTGTGCGAGCGGCACCGCGTCAGCATCTTGTACACAGCCCCCACCGCGATCCGCGCGTTCATTCGCCAGGGCAACGAATGGCCCGCCAAATACGATCTCTCGAGCCTGCGCTTGCTCGGCTCCGTCGGTGAACCCATCAACCCCGAAGCGTGGATCTGGTACTACGAGCACATCGGGCAAAAGCGCTGCCCGATCGTCGACACCTGGTGGCAAACCGAAACCGGATCCATCTTGCTCACCACGCTGCCAGGCGCCCACACCATGAAGCCGGGCGTCGCGGGCCTGCCTTTTTTCGGCGTCGAGCCAGCGGTCGTGACTGCCGACGGCCAAGCCGTCGCGGCCGATCAGGGCGGCTTCCTCGTGCTGCAGCGCCCATGGCCCAGCATGCTGCGCACCGTCTGGGGTGACGACGAGCGCTACCGCGCTCAGTACTGGAGCGACGTGCCAGGCGCGTACTTCACGGGCGACGGTGCGTACCGAGACAAGGACGGGTACTTCCGCGTCGTCGGCCGCATCGACGACGTGCTCAACGTGTCCGGCCACCGCATCGGCACCGCCGAAATCGAAAGCGCGCTCGTTTCCCACAAGGGCGTCGCTGAAGCTGCGGCCGTCGGCCGCGCCGACGACCTCAAGGGCCAAGCGCTCGTGGTGTTCGTCACGCTCAAGCCACAATTCGACGCCGGCGACGCCATGAAGAAAGAGCTCGCCGAGCACGTCGCTCAAGAGATCGGCAAGTTCGCCCGCCCCGACGAGGTGCGCTTCACCGACGGCTTGCCCAAAACGCGCAGCGGCAAAATCATGCGCCGGCTGCTCAAAGACATCGCCAACGGCCGCGTCACCACCGGCGACACCTCGACCCTCGAAGATCTCACGGTCCTCGCCAAGCTCCGCAGCAACGACGAGTAACGGGGGGCTGCCAAACCGCAGCTGCTCCTCGCAGAAACTTCCGTACCGTCCCCCGGTCTCACCCAACGCACGTCTCGGGCTGCTTCCGTCCGGAGAGCTCGTGGCAAGCACCTGCGAGATTCACAGGGAGTACGGGAGCACGGGAGGTCCGCGAGGTTTTTTGTTTGTGCGAGCCGTTCGATGACGACGTTACCTGTCTGCCAGGTTGCGCCGACCAAGGACTGCGCAATCATCGTGCGTCGCCGCACGGCTCGAACCCCCAAATTCTCGCCTCGCTGACCTCCCGTGCTCCCCTACTCCCTGTGAAATGGTCCCCACCCCAGCGTTTCAGCAGGCACGGGCCCCAGGTGGCCGCAGGTCGCAATTTCTCGGATTGCTACCTTAGGGTAACGTGCGCCGGGTGAGACCGGTGATTATTGCGGCGGGTCGAGGTAGCCGGCTGCAGAACGAGACGGACGAGCTACCCAAGACGTTGGTCGAGGTCATGGGCAGGCCCATGCTCGAGTGGATCCTCGAGGCGTTCGAGTCGGCCGGCTTCGCGCGCCGAGACGTGGTGTTCGTGTGCGGGTACCGCGCCGAAACGATCCAGGCGCGCTACCCGGAGTTCACCTACGTCAAGAACGAGAACTGGCAGAACAACAACATCCTGCTCAGCTTGCTCACCGCGCGCAGCTACTTGAAGGACGGCTTCGTCTCGACCTACGGCGACATCGTGTACGAGGGCGCCGTCGTGCAAAAGCTCGTGAAGTCCGACGCGCCCATCGCGCTCGGCTCCGACACGGTGTGGCGCCGCCGCTACGTCGGGCGCACCCAGCACCCCGAGACCGACGCCGAAAAGCTGCGAGCCGAAGGCAACCGAGTGGTCGAGCTCAGCCGGACCATCCCTAGCGAACGAGCCAGCGGCGAATTCATCGGCGTGATGAAGCTGAACCCGACCGGCACGGCACAATTGCTCGACGCCTTCGATGCCGCAGCGCAAAAGTTCGATGGCGGCCTGTACCGCGAAGGCCGCACGTTCCAAAAGGCGTACGTCATCGACCTCTTGGCCGACATGCTCGAGCAGGGCACGCCGATGACCTGCGAAGAGACCCGCGGCGGCTACATGGAAATCGACACATTACAGGATCTGTCGATGGCGGAGCAGTGGTGGAAGAGTCGACCCTAACCCTTACTTCCGAGAAGGTGCTCGAAGAGCTGAGCGCCTTGCTCGGCAGCGACGACCCGCGTCGCGCCGTGATGGCGTTCGACGGTGACGGCACGCTTTGGAGCGGGGACGTAGGTGAAGATTTGTTTCACGCTGCGCTACAGGAGTCGTACTTGCTCGACGCGGCGCGCACGGCGCTGCTCGCAGAAGCCGCGCGCTACGGCATCACCATCGACCCCGCTGGTGACTCGAACCAGCTCGCGCGTGCTCTGTTCGCGGCGTACCTGGCAGGCGAATACCCAGAGCGCGAAACGTGCGCCATGATGACCTGGTGTTATGCCGGCAGCCGCGCATCCGACTTAGCGGCGCTCGCAGAGCGCGTCGTTCAGGCGGGCGACGTAAAAGGGCGCCTGGCACCCGAGCTCGAGCCGATCATTAGGTGGGCGCGGCACGCCGGTGTGCGCTGCGTGCTGATCTCGGCGTCGCCGCGCGCGGTCGTCGAACCGGCCGGCGCGCTCTGGGGCTTCGGCCCCGCGGACATCACCGCAGCCACGCCAGCGCAGGAAGCGGGCAGAATCTTGCCGCATTTGGCCGCTCCGGTGCCGTACGCCGAGCACAAGCTGAGCGCCGGACGAGAGTTGTTCCAAGACGCCCGCTGGCTCGGGACTTTCGGCGACAATGTCTTCGACATCGACATGCTGAAGACGGCGGAGCTCGGCGTCGCAGTGCGACCCAAGCCCCGCCTCCGCCAAGAGCTCGCAGCGCTCGGCCTGCGCATGCTCGCAGCACCCGACGGCGCGTCAGTCCCCCGCCCCACTGCTCGCTAGGCGCGCGCGTGCCGCCCGCGCAGCCTGCACCATGTGCTGGAGGGCGGGCTTCACTTCGTCCCAGCTCCGCGTTTTGAGGCCGCAGTCGGGATTGACCCAAACCCGATCCGGATCGAGCACCGAGAGCGCGCGGCTGAGCAGGTCGTGCATCTCTTCCGGGTTCGGGATGCGCGGCGAGTGGATGTCCCATACGCCGAGCCCGAGCTCGGTGTCGTAGCCGGAGCGCGCGAAAGCTTCGGCCACGTCCATCGCGCTGCGCGCAGCCTCGAGCGAGAGCACGTCGGCGTCGAGCTCGCGAATGGCGTCGACCAAGTCGGCGAACTCGCTGTAACACATGTGGGTGTGAATCTGCGTCTCGTCGCGCACCCCCGCGGTCGCGAGGCGAAAGCAACGCACGCTCCAGCCAATATAGGCTGCCTGGTCGCGCCGGCGCAGCGGCAGCGCCTCACGGAATGCCGGCTCGTCCACCTGAATCACGCCGATGCCGGCGCGCTCCAGATCGAGCACCTCGTCGCGCAGCGCCAGTCCGAGCGTGAGGCACGAGTGCTCGAGCGGCTCGTCGTCGCGCACGAAGGACCACTTGAGCATCGTCACTGGGCCGGTCAGCATGCCCTTGACCGGGCGCGTGGTGCGGCTCTGTGCATAGCTGGACCAACGCACGGTCATCGGGCTCTTGCGCGACACGTCGCCGAACACGATCGGCGGCTTCACGCAGCGCGAGCCGTAGCTCTGCACCCAACCTTCGGTCGAAACCAGCATACCTTCGAGCTGCTCGCCGAAGTACTCGACCATGTCGTTGCGCTCGGCCTCGCCGTGCACCAAAACATCGAGCCCCGCCTGCTCCTGCTCCGCTAGCGTGACGTCGACGACGTTGGACAGAGCGCGCTCGTAATCGACGCCCGAGAGCTCCCCCGCCTTGTGACGCGCCCGCAGTGCGCGGAGCTCCGCAGTTTGGGGGAATGAACCGATTGTGGTGGTCGGTAACGCGGGGAGCCGGAGTGCGAGCCGTTGCCGCTCGCGGCGCCTCGAGGCGGGCGCCTTTCGGCCAAAATCGGCTTCAACGAGCGCGCTCAGGCGACCGCGCACCGTCGGATCGTTCAAGCGTTTGGATGCCCGGCGCTCCCGCTGAATTGCTCGACTCGCTGCCAGCGCGTCCTGTACGGCACCGCGCCCCCCCTCGAGCCCCCGGCGCAGCACCGCGAGCTCGTCGAGCTTCTGCGTCGCAAAGCTGAGCCAGGGACGGATCTCGGGATCGAGCGTTCGTTCGCTCTGCACGTCCAACGGCACATGGAGGAGCGAGCATGTGGTGGTGACCGCGAGGCGCTCTGCTCCCAGTCGGGCTCCGAGCTCCTCGGCCAGCTCCAGTCGCGCGGCGAGATCAGCGCGCCACACGTTGCGCCCGTCGATCAAACCGAGGCACAGGCGCTGCTCGGGGCGGAGCCGCCGCGCGCGCTTCTTCCGGTGCTGCTACGCCGTCGACCTGAAGCCCCTGCACGGGCAGCGAAAGGGCGAGCTCGAGGTTGTCAGCGAGTGGGCCGAAGTAGCTGGTCAGATCCAGCGCAAGCCCGGCCTCGCTGAGCGCGCTGTACGCGCGCAGGTACGCCGAAACGGAACCGTCGGGCAGATCCGTGGCCAAGCATGGCTCGTCGACCTGCACCGAAGTGGCACCGTTGGCCCGCAAATCCTCGAGTAACGCGAGGTACGCCGGTAGCAGCTGAGGGAGCCGCGACAGCGGTCCCGCGCGGCGAGCTTCATCCTTGGAGAGCAGGAGAAAGCTGACGGGACCGAGCACGACCGGGCGCGCCTCGAAACCGAGCGAACGAGCCTCCCGCAGCTGCGCCACGAGCGAGCCGGCTCGGTATTCGAAAGCGTCCTCGCCTTCGAGCTCGGGCACCAGGTAGTGGTAGTTCGTGTCGAACCATTTGGTCATCTCGAGCGGGCGCGTCTCGAGCTGTCCGGGGCTGGAGCGACCCCGCGCCATGGTGAAATAGGTGCTCAGGTCGCGGGGCGCTGCCGGTCCGCCGAAGCGGCGCGGAACGACGCCGAGTTGCAGCGCGAGGTCGAGCACGTGGTCGTAGAGCGCAAAATCGCCCACCGCCACCCAGCTCGCGCCCGAGCGAGCCTGGGCTTGCCAGGCTTCGCGCCGCAGCGCTACCGCCTGATGCTCGAGCGCCGCAGCATCGCCCCGCCCCGACCAAAAGCGCTCGAGCGCCCACTTCAGCTCGCGCGCGCGGCCGATGCGCGGGTAGCCCAATACGCCACTTGCCTGCTTGCTCGTCACTCTCACCTCGTCCATGCGCCGATTCGTGACAGCCGCGCTCGACCTGCACAATCGCAACCTTTTCAAGCTGGTTGAGCAAAACGCCCAGGGTCAGCGCCAGCAGCATCCGGCAGCGCCGAAAGACGCAGCCGAGCGGCGCCACGGGATTGTTACCTCCGCCGCGCGGCACTAGCGTCGCGCCGTGCTCCTCGACAGCCGACACTTGCAGACCATCGCCGCCGTCGCCGATAGCGGGAGCCTCACCGCGGCCGCACGCCGGCTGCACCTCACGCTCTCGGCTGTATCGCACCAACTGCGCGAGCTCGAGTCGCTGTTCGGCACTTCGCTGTTCGATCGCAAGGCGCGGCCGATCAAGCCGACACCGGCCGGCCAGCGCCTGCTCGACTGTGCGCGCCAAGTATTGCCGCAGCTGGCCCAAGCCGAAGCAGATGTGCTCGGCCTGGTCGGCTCGCAACCGACCGAGCGCCTGTTCTTGGCGCTCGAGTGTCACAGCTGTATCGAATGGCTGCTACCGGCGCTCGACGCGCTCCGCGCCACGCGGCCCGATCTCGACGTGGATTTGCGGCTCGGGCCGCGCTTCGACCCCATCCCGGCCCTGCTCACGCGCGAAGTCGACGCCGTGCTCAGCACCGATCGCACGCCCGATCCGGAGGTGCACCACAGCGCGCTCTTCCGCTACGAAATCGTGCTGGTCGCGAGCTCCGACCACCCGCTCGGCGGCCGCAGCTGCGTCGAGCCGAAGGAGCTCACCGAGCATGATTTCGTCACCTACCCGGTCGAGCTCAGCCGGCTCGACTTTTACACGCGCTTTTTACGACCCGCGGGGGTCGAGCCGCGCATCGTGCGCACCGCCGAGCTGACGAGCGTGCTGGTGCAGCTCGTGCGGAGCCGCCGCGGGCTCGCAGCGCTGCCGCGCTGGGCCATCGCCGACGAGCTCGCGCGTGGGGGCCTCACGGCGCTGCGGCTCGGCGAAGCGGGCCTGTTCAGTGAAGTGCTACTTTCCACGCGCGCCGCCGAAACGGAGTCGCCGCTGATGCAATCGTTTCTGGCCATCGCCCGTCAGGTGAGCCGCACCTCTCTGGCAGACGTCACACCGGTCGGTTGACAGCGCCGCCGGGCTGCGGGTAGCTCTAGCGGATCCCATGTCGTCGCGCGCTTCGAGATCACCGTGGCTCGTCATCCCCCTGCTGGCTCTGGCCTGCGGAGAGGGTACTCCCCCGCCCAAGACGGCCGACGACACGCCACAAACCGAGGAGCAGCGCGGCTCCGGGCTCGCGGTCTCGAGCGAGATCGGCGGCCTGGACGAAGACAAGGTGAGCGCCGCCTTCGAGTCCAGCTTGTCGGGCCTGCAGCGCTGCTTGGAGCAAGGTAGCTCGCGCGTCGAGTTCATCGGCGGCTCGGTCAGCTTTTTCGTCAAGATCGACCTGCGCGGCAAGGTCGACGGCGCCTACCTCGAGAAGTCGACGCTCGGCGACCGCGACACCGAAAAGTGCATGCTCGACGCGCTGCGCGCGAAGAGCTGGCCCAAGCCCGTCGGCGGTGAGCACGGCCTGGCACGCAAGTCGTTCGACTTCGATCCGCCGAGCGACGTGCGGCCCCCTGCTGACTACGACCACGACCACTTGGGGCGGGGTCTCGACAAGATCGCCGGCAAGCTCGCCTCGTGCAAACAGCACAAGGGCTCCTACGAGGCCACCATCTACGTCGCGACCGACGGCACCGTGCTGTCGGCAGGCGTCACCCCGCCCGACGAGGAAGGCGAGAACAACGTGGATTGCCTCGTTTCCACGTTGAAGAGCGCCTCGTTCCCTTCGCCGGGTAGCTGGCCCGCGAAGGCCACTTTCACGCTCTGAGCGCGCGGAGCAGGATGCGCCGATGAGCGACGACGCGCCCCGAACACTCCGAGGCAAGCGCGCTCTCGTCACTGGCGCCGGGCAGCGCGTGGGCCAGGCCATCGCGGTGGCGCTCGGCGCGCAGGGCATGCACGTTGCGGTGCACTACAACCAGAGCCGGCACGGCGCCGAGCAAACTGCGAGCAAGATCGCCGAGGTCGGTGGCCAGGCGCTACTGCTCTCTGCCGATCTCTCGAGTCGCGACGCCGCTCGCGACTTGGTCGATGCAGCCGTGGCCGGACTCGGTGGGCTCGACCTGGTCGTGGCGAGCGCTGCCAGTTTCGAGCGTGTCGCGCTGGACGACGTCGACGACGCTACGTGGGATCGCAGCCTCGACCTGAATCTAGGTTCGCCCTTCGCGCTCGTGAAGCAAGCGGTACCGGCGCTCCGGCAGTCGCAAGGCTCGGTGGTGTTCGTCACCTGCTCCAGCGCGAGCGTGCCGATGCGAAACTACCTACCCTATGTCGTTTCGAAGGGCGCCCTCAAGCATTTGATGAAGACCCTCGCGCTCGAGCTCGCGCCGGACGTGCGGGTCAACGCGGTCGCGCCCGGCACGGTCATGCCGCCCGAGACCTACGACGCCGCGGCCATCGAGCGCCTGGCGCGCGCCATCCCGCTCGCCCGCGTGGGCAGCCCACGAGATATCGCCGAAGCCGTCGTATTTCTCGCTAGCGCGCCCTTCGTAACGGGACACGAGCTGAGCGTCGACGGCGGGCGCAGCGTCGCTCGCTCCGAGCATTTCGGCTGAGCTGGGTTAGGCTCTCGCGGCCCATGCCGCACCGTGAAGAGCGCAGCTTCAGCATCGATCTCAACCTGGTAGCCGAATTCGACGACGACTACGAAGGCGACGACGACGGCTTCGCCTGGTACCGACGCTTCGACGAACAGCTCAAGCCCGCGCTCATCGCGGCAGTAACGTCCGCTCTGCGCGCCGATCCTAGGTTTTCACTCTTGGCCGCGCCGCGCGGCAAAGATCCGGATCGAGCGCTCGAGCTCGAGCTGCGCTTCAAGGCACGCTGAAGCCGAACACCAGCTCGGGCGCTGCAGCCGGAGCGGGCGCGGCCGCCGGCGCTTCCGGAGCAGGGGCAGGGACCGGAGCGACCGCGGGCGCGGCATCGCCGTCGACCGGAGCCGCGAGCGGCTCGAAGCGTTCGGGCGTGATCTGCTTACCTTGCACGGAGCCGTCCAGCTCGGCCTGCGCGAGCGCCTGTTCGCGCTGCTCGAGCGTGGCGCCCTGTTGCGCCAAACGCTCCCGCAGTGCGGCATTTTCCGCGCGCTGGGCGGCCAGCTGCGCCTCGGCGCGCTCCCTACCGCCCGCCTCGACCTGCGCCGCCGACTGCGATTCCTCGAACTGCGTGACCGGCACGCAGCCGGTCGCCAGCGCCAGCAGCGCGAGCACGCGGATGAGCCAGCGCTGGCGTCGCCACCACAAGCTCATGCGCAGCTCGAGCCAAGTCACGGTCAACCAATCGATCGTCAAGGGGAAGCTCACGTTGTTAGTCCTCAGCAAAGGCTCACGCCGCGTAGGCTGAGCACGTCCAGATGCTCGGCCAGAGTCAGTCGATCGACGTCGGAGATACGCACGAACTTGAGTGCCTGCTGCGAGCCCCGCACCCAGATTGGGCGCGCCAGCGCGCGCAGCGGGCGCACCCGCTCCGGCAGCATCATCTCCAACCGCAACAGCAGCGGCTGGCTCGGTACATCGCGACCGCGATCGACGATGATGCCGCTCGACGAGATCTCGATACCTCGGCAATTCGAGACGAAGCCGCCGTTCCTGGCGACCACTCGAAAATCCGTACGTGCTCTGAGCCCAACTCGATGAAGCATGATCGCGAACCTCCGTTGGGTTCTGCCCGACACTCCGTCGGGTAAGCGCCCACGAGACCGCTGACTCGCAAATGTTCTGACGCAACCTACATGTAGGTCAAGTTCTTACATCAGCGCACCTTTCACTTCGATAAGTCCAGGGGATCGGTAGTGCTGGAAGTTGGCCGCCTGGGCCTTCCACACGCTTAAATCCGCGCGAAGTGATGAAGTCGCGCCGTTTGCGAGCAAGCCTGTGCGCCCTCCTTCTCCTGGCGGGAGGCGGCAGCGCGTTGGCGGCTCCGGGCGCCGAAGCACCCGCGACGGAGGCTACCGGTCGCGCCCTCAAGACCCCCCAGGGTCCGCTCACGCTCGACCCGGAGCTTCAGCGCAGCGCCGAGCGGCTACTACGCGGCAGCAAGCCCGTCGAAGGCGCCGTCGTCGCCATCGATCCGCGATCCGGTCGCATCCTCACGTTCGCTGCGCTCGGCGGCGCGAACAGCTTCGACGTTCTGGCGCACGCGCGTCTGCCCGCCGCGAGCCTGTTCAAGGTCGTCACCACGACAGCGCTGTTCGAGAACACCGAGCTGTCTCCACAAGACGAGGTGTGCATCAACGGCGGCATGCACGGAATAGAGCGCCGTCACCTGGAGCCCGCGCGCGGCCCCGGCACCGAATGCGGACGCTTTGCGTGGGCGCTCGGTAACAGCAAGAATGCGGTATTCGCGCAGCTGGCGACGCGCATGCTGACGCGCAGCGACCTGGTTCAAACCGCCGAGCGCCTCGGTTTCAACGCGAAGTTGTCGCTCGACGGCGAGGAGCAAGCCGAGCTCGGTAAGTTGAGCGTGCCCTATAACGATCTGGCTTTCGCCCGCACCGCCGCCGGATTTCAGGGCAGCAGTCTGTCACCGCTCGGAGCCGCCTACTTGATGACGCTGATCGCGCGCTCCGGCTCACCGATCGCGCTCCGGCTACACGAGGCCGCCCCTGCCAGTAGCAGCGAGGAAGAGACCGAAGCGCTCGCGCCGGTCATTTCGTCTCGCACCGCGCAGCGGCTCACGCGCATGCTCGAGGTCACGGTGGAGACTGGCACGTCGCGCGCAGCCTTCACGGCGCCGGACGGCAAGCGCTTCCTGCCCGGCATCCGCGTCGCAGGCAAGACCGGCACGCTGCGTCCCGGTCAAGGTGAGGACACCATGACCAGCTGGTTCGTCGGCTTCGCCCCCAGTCGCAACCCGACTGTGGTCGTGAGTGTGATGCTGGTGAACGGCGCCACGTACCGCCGTAAAGCCAACGAGCTGGCTCGCGATCTGCTGCGAACGTACTTTCGTGCGCACGGTCACGCACAAACGGTGACAGACCCGTTCAGTGAGCCCGTAGCCGAGCCGCTCGCCGACGTCGCGAGTCGATGATAGCTTCAGCTCGATGCCTGCTGGCCCGAGCCCCACGCGAGCGCTGCTCTTGCTCGCGGCGTGGCTGAGCGCAGCATGCGCGACTACGCCCGGCTCGAACGCCATCGTCGGGCCTGACGGCTCGCCGATGGCGCACGTTCATTGCGGCGCCGATCAGGGCGAATGTTTCCGGATCGCGGGCGAGCTCATCTCGCGT
>JBEHXA010000201.1:0-11616 GCA_048498935.1 Myxococcota bacterium | reverse complement strand
TTCTCTCCCCCCTTTTTTTCTGTCCCTCCGCCCCCAGCGGATGCGCACGCTCCCGTCTTTCTCACGTTCGGCGCGAACACCCAAGTGCTGCAGCACACCAAGGCGTTGGTAGTAAGCGCGGTGCTCACGGATCCCGATGGTATCGATGACCTCATCGGCGGCACGCTGCTCGATCCCACATCGATGGCGCAGTACGGGAGCTTCGCCGCGGCGGCGACGGAAGGAGCGTATTCGATCACCGTCCCGTGGGATCAGATCAACACGGTTTCGGCGATCAACGCCGACCCATTGGGCGTTGACCGCACCTTCCGCGCGCAGTTCTTCGACACGGCGGGCCACAAGGTCTCGCAAGACGTGACCGTCAAGCTGACCTGCAGCGAGGCCAACGACCCGAGATTCGGTTGCTGTGACGGAACGTCCAGGCTGCTGACTGGCTCGGACAGGGACTTTGACGTTTGCGGGACCTGCGGGAACTTCTGTTCGAACGCCCCTCCGCCCTGGGCGATGGTGGGCTACGCATGCGCCGAATTCAGGTGCACCTACGGGCGGACGAGCACGCAGCGCACGAGCTGCAATGCCGTGTGCGCCGCTGTTCAATCCAGCTGTATCGACAAGACGAAGTATTCGTCGACCAATGGTCCTGCCTTTGGCCAGTACGCTAACGACACGGACAGCTTCGAAGTGAAGTGCGCGGACACGCCGCCGGCCACCCATCCCCAGCGCGGGGGCGCCTTTTCATCGATGCTCTGCGCGTGCGGTGGGGCGCCCCCCCCGTATTACTCGAAGCTGCTCCCCTAAGCAGAGGTGCAGTAGAGCTGCTCACGATCTGGCGCGCGTTGGCCGAAACGGCACAAACACCGCTCGGGCCGTCTGGCGCGTTGGCCGAAACGGCACAAACACCGCTCGGGCCGTCAAGGTGCGGAGCTGCGCATTCGCGTCCACGCGAGCGCGCCTGCGAAGCTGGCGACCAGCAGTGCGAACGGGAGCATGCTGGCTCGGCCTTGGAAGCCTAGGATCTCGCCCCAATTGAAGCAGGTGTAGGGGGCGATTTGGGGCCAGTTGGGGTGGATGGCTTGGAGGCGCGTCGGTAGGCCGAAGGGGGCCAGGTCGAAGGCGAAGAAGTGTTGGTAGGCCCAGCCATAGAGGGGGTTACGTGATTCGCCGCCGAGTGGGTTGGTGGCCGCGATCGCTAGCATGTTGAATGCGGAGACCGTCGAGAGTGCGGCGATCGAAACGCGCGCGGCGCGTGCGGTTCCGAGCTCTTTGAGCGGCACGACCAACCATGGCAATGCCGGGATGAGGTAGCGGGCGGCGATGGTCGCGCCGCCGTGCCAGCCATTGAACGACGAGACGACGCAGAGCGGCACCGCGAAGCTCGCCAGGCAGAGCCACAGCAACGGATCGCGGCGATCGCGACGAAACCACAGCGCGAAGCCCGGGAAAGCCAAAAGCAGCACGGGCATCTGTGTGAACACCCCGCGCTCCAGACCGAAGCTCAACTGCCAGAGGGCGCGGCCCGTCGGGAGCGCGAAAAAACCCAGGAGCCGCTGCTCGTCGACGAACACTTTTGCACTGAGTGAAGACGCCGTCACGAACGGATCATCGAAGCAGTACAGGTGATAGGCGCCGAGCAGGAGCGCCGGAACGACACCCCCAGCGGCGAAATTGATGGCGCTGGTCGCAAGGGTTTTGGCATCACGCGCGTGGTACGCGAGCACCGCGAGGCCTCCGAGCCCGACGTAGATCGCGGCCAGGTAATCCACGACCACTGCCATGCCGAGGCAAAACCCGGCGAGCGCGGCTCCGGCCGGCGTACGGCGCAGAATCGCAAGGTACCCCAGCACCAAGAATGCCACGGTCGTCGACGTGCCCCATAGCTGCGTAGAGTACGGAAACACAGCTGTTGCCAGAAACGCGATCAGCGCCAGGGCAAGCGCCCAGCTCCGTTCGACGCCGAGCGCGCAGAACAGCTTCAGCATGGCCGCGGCTCCGATCGCCGCAAACAACACGGACACGACCAGGTTGATAGCGTACGCGTTCAGGATCTCGAGGTCCGGCATCGAGGGATCCAGGCCGAGGAGCGCCGTCTCGAACCAATGTAACGGCAAGTACGCAAGCACTCCCAGCAGGATCGTCCCAGGAGCCTTGTTGGCGAAGTAGTTGCCAGCGTAGAGCGCCCAATCCCCCGTGTTGCTCGCTCGCTGCGGGTTCCAAAGGAACCGGTTGATCCGAAACGTGTGCTGGTCCGGACCCGGTTCTACGAAGCTGTAGATGGCGTCCAACCGCGCATTCTGGTTCCAGCTCCCACTCCCAAAGAAGTACGCGCACACCAAGAACACGAAGCAGAACACGATAACGGTAGCGCCATCGAAGCGCAGCCGCCGCAAGCGATCAAACATGCTGGCGGGGAGCTTACTCGGCCAGCGGAAGAGTTGGAGGCGAAGACCGTTGGCAGCTCCGGAGCGCCATTTTTTCAACAACTGAGTGCCGCGTGGGCCGAGAAGCGTCCCGGAGGACGTAATGCCGACACCTGTCTCGAATGGTTTATCGCCCGTCACGACCATCCCACCGGAGACCACCCCTATCGGACCGCCCCCCGCGCCACCGCCCGTGGTCACCATCGACCCCGTGTACATCGAGGGGGACGCCGGCCGACAAGAACTGCTGAAGCGCTACACGGCAGCGACTGCAGCGCCGCAGTGCCTGCAGGAAACGAAAGACGCCGTTAAGGGTGGCGTATGGGTAGGAGGCAGTGTCTTAGGAACGTTGGCGGGAGCAGCCACGGGTGGACCCATGGGCTTTGCAGCTGGACTAGTCGCCCTCTTCCTGACGAGCGAGGACGAAGGCGAGAAGCTTCGACACCTCTACGACTGCACGAAGCCATGACGCCCATGGCCATGGCGCGGCTCGCGATGGATCTGCTCTTGCCAGCGTCGAACGCAGTTCTTGCCACGCTCCTGCTCAAGGAAACGGGCTGGCGCTCCCTAGTCCCTGGCCTCCTAATGTGCATGCTCGTGGCGAAACTGGAGCGCGTGCAATCACCGCAGCCAGCGTTACTCGTTGTCGCCAGCACTGCTTGCGTCGTCGTCTTTTTGGCGCGCACCCCTCGTCTACGCTTCTTGCGCCTAGGTGCAGTCGTCGTCTGCGCATTCGCCGCGGCAACAGCGCATCTCGTCGATCGGCTCTGATCGACGAAGGTGCGCCTGCGCGCGAGCCCAACCTCTCAACCGACAGCGCTCGCAATCGTCCGCAATCGTCCGCGTGCGTTTGCGGACGGTGCGCGATGCACGCACTGCTCGTGGCGCCGGAAAGCCACGCTAGTTGGGGCATCATCATGGCGTTCGACGATTTGGACTGCGTGAGGGCGTTGGCACGTCCGTTGCTGCGCGAAGGAAAACGTCGGGAGGATTCTTGATGAAGCGTGGCAAAGGTCGGACATCGTTTCTTGTGGGTTGCTTGGGTGCACTGGGTGCGGTCGCGATGGGCTGTGGCTCCGGCGCGACCCCGGGTTTGCCCGAAGAGAACGTGGGGCAAGTTTCGCAGGCTGAAACCGTGGAATTTACGCCGGGTTCGTTCATCGACCGCGACGCGTTCATCGACTCCGCGAGCTTGTCGCGGCTGCCGTCAGACCTGCCGGCCGCGCTCAGCGACCTGAACGACAAGCTGGCGATACTGTCGAAAATTCCCGGCTACGTGAGCACCGCGATCTGGGCGCTGCAGTTTCTGGACGTGGTCGATTCGCCCGAAGACATCATGAACCAGCGCTTCGAGGCGATCCACACCCACCTCGACAACCTGGGCTTCCAGATCAACATCAGCCAGGTGACTGCCGATCGCGACGACCGCCTGGCGTCGATGCAGACCGCGATCAACGTCGTCGAACGCTTCAGCCAGAGGAGCAATGGACCCATCAACGAGAGTCTGCTGACCCCGGTTGAACAGGTCGAGCTCGGCACCGAGCTGGCGCGCTCGCAAGAGGTGACACAGCAGGCAGGCAGCCCCAGCGCCTTCAAGCACCTTTTCGTCGAGAGCCTGACCGCAGGAGAATGGAAGAACTTCATCTCTTATCGCCCAGGGCTGACACCCGGTTTGGTGAACACGCTCGACAACAGCGTCTTCGACTGGCGCTGGGGCCTAGCGCAGTACGTATTTCTGATCAGCCAGCGTCTGGCGATCTTGGCGCTCACCGATCCAGATTTCAAGGTCAGCGGCGAGCACGACGAGGAGCTGGGCCAGTACCGCTCGCGACTCTCCGAGCTCCACACCCAAATCTCGGATGGCGTGCGCTGTGTTCGAGACAGATGGACCACCAGCACGGTGATTTGCGCCGACATCTATACGGGCCTCTCGACCAAGACCGCGTTTCAAGACGCGCGCTGCTGGGGTAGCACGTATTCGCCCGCGGCTTGCGATGCGCTGATGGCGACGTACGAGAATCGCAACCGGCGCGTCCTGATGACATACATGCCGCTGTTCGAGGTGCGCGCGATGCTCGACCAGCTCACGCTCATCATCGACGACGTTCCGGATCTCGCGCAGGAATCGAACAAGATCCAGCTGCGGGACTGGCAGTCGCGCGAGGGCTGCATCAGCCGGACGCCGATGTACGAGTACGAAACCGATCCGTACAGTCCCACGCTGATTCCAGGCGTTTGGGGCACCGAGCTCACCTCCTGTGCCACGGTGCCGGAGCAGCGCTGGGTTTACGATCGAGCCGATAAGACCATCCGCGATGAAGCGGGCAACTGCTTGATGCCGCAGCGAGACGAGCTCGATGACTTCTTGGTAGTGCAGCCGTGCAGCGGTCGGCGCAGCGAGCACTGGACCTACGACCCGCTCAACGGAACAATCGAGAACGCCTTCCACGCGGTCATCACGGCTCCTCCCTGGCCGTGGGAGCCCGGTACGCAGTGGATGGACGTGCAGGTCAAGGGCGCGAAGCCCAACCAAAGCTGGCAGAGCGCGCCCGCGCTAGTGCTGGACAGTCCCTTCGGCGACGATCCGGTGGACGTCTACGTCGGCAGCGACCCGAACTATGGCTACAGCCAGTGGCTCGCATGGCAAGACTACTTTACCGGCGAGTGCTGGTGGGACTACCTGGGCGACTACAACGGCTTGCCCACCGATCTGCACGTGCGCGGCGGCTGGGGTGAGGACTGGATGATTCCCGCGCCGGACGGCGGCACGACCTTCTGCGACTACGAGCTCGTGCCGCCGATCGCAGCGGGGCGGAAAATCTTCCTCGAGGGTCAGGGCGGCAACGACTTCATGTGGGTCGACGGCTCGAACGTCGCCCCGACGGTGGCCATGGGCGGCGAAGGTGACGATATGCTCATCACTGTTACCGACGGTGGGGAAACGAGTGTGCTCGGCGGTCCCGGCAACGATCGCCTCATCGCTTTGGGCAACGCCGGTTATGGCTACTTCAGCGGCGAGCAAGGCAACGATTGCCTTTGGCTCGAGGGCTCGGGACTCGGCCGCGACTCGTGCGGCACCGGCACCGCCGACCAATGGGGCGGCGCCACCACCAAACCGCTCGATTGCGAACAGACCACGACCAGCTGCTGGTGACGTGCTGAAGCGAGCGATGAGCCTCGCGCTCGGCTACTGCGCCGGCGCGACCTCTTGACGGACGTGCCGATCCTCGTCGGAACGCGACCGTTCAGATTGCGCCTTGGCCTCACGCGCGCCATCAGGCGCTGCTGAGCGCAGGCGGGTCAACGCGGCGACGCCCAAGAATGCGCCGACGACGGGTGATGTGCCGAAACCGAGCAAGGGGACCGGAAATTCCCCAAGAATGGGCGCCAGCAGCGACCCCGCGAAGTAGCCGAAGAGCGCGGCTGTCGCCGGTCGACAACGCTCAGCTCGTTCACCCACGATGGGCGACGTCAACAGCAGCGCAAGCGAGAGCAGCGCAGCGAGACCGGCGAACGTGCCCAGCGCAAACGCCTGGCTCACGATGTCCTCGACGAACGCAGCCGGTGGGAGCGGATCGGGGCGTAGCCAGCAAACGGCGACGGACAACACATACAACGCAGCCAGCGGGAGCTTCGCGCGCTGATGCGCGTCCGTGAGTAACAGCCCCAGCGCGCCGCAACCCAACGCCGTTGCCTGGCCCGCGTCGGGTTGGCCCAAGTGCAACGCCTGCAGGGCGAGCAGGAACCCATGCGCGGCGCCGCGATGCGTGACCGAACCAGCCGCGAACATCAGCAATGCCGGCGCAAGCAGCGCGGAAGGGTGCACCCGCAATGGTCCCAGCTCATGCCATCGCTGCATTCCCTGGATGCCAGGCGCCAGCAGCGTCGACGCGACGACGAGAAGCCCGCCGATAGCCAAGCCCCAACGCAGCGCAGGTCGAAGCGGTCGCACGACCCCCAACGCTCCAAACAACGCGAGTCCGAACAACCCAGCACCGAGGTGCACACCCCACCTGGCTACCGAAGCCTGACGTTCCACCATCACGCAAACGCCCATGACAATCGGCGCGCTCAGTAGCAACCACGGCGGCACAGTGCGTACGTTCACGCCGCAATGCTACGTCAGCAGGCGGCAACGGTTCACGATTTCACCGCACACGGTGGCGAGGGGTGCGACCCCTAATTTGCGACTGACGAAGGGGTTCGACCGGGGGGCAGCCAGTGCTGCGCGGAACATGTGTGCCGTTGCGGACTGTGCTCGCCAGTCTCGCTGAGGGAGCCAGCTTCGAGGAGATTCTCAAGAACTTCCCCACGCTGACGGTTGAACACCTGCGAGCAGCAGTCGCTTTGCGGCATCATCTGCGCAAGAAGACCTGCCGGTGCCCAGCGCGCCCCCGGTGTGATCCGACTCAAGTCACGCCGAGTGTCCAAAAAGAAAGTCGCCGAATCAGATTCAGGCGACTTTTCCGGAGCGGGACACGCGGTTCGAACGCGCGACCCCGAGCTTGGGAAGCTCGTGCTCTACCAACTGAGCTAGTCCCGCAAAGACTGAGGGCGAGCGTAGTGCTTGGCGGGGCTCGGTTCAAGGGTTTCGAGGCGATTTGGTTAAGGTCTTGACCGGGCGGGGGTTTGATCGTTAGAGGTAGGCCCACCGAAGTCATGAAGATTGCCCGAGTCGAATCGCGCTGCGAATGCCAGGCCCCGCTCGTTGCCGAGCTGGATGAAGCACAGTCCGTGGTGCGCGGCTTCGTGATCGATCGCGAGCGACGCCGCGAGCTCGCGGCGCCGGCCAACAGCACCAAGAAGATTGGGCAGAAGCAGGTCGACGTGGGTTGGAGCTGTCCGGTGTGCACGCGCAACACGCTGCGCACGTTCAACCTCGAGACGCTGAGCTACAACTAGCTCACGCTTCTGAGCGTCGCTCCCCTGCTTCGTCCACGCTCGCGGGTCAGCTCGTCGCTGTCGTGCCGACGGCTCGGTGCGTCGTGGCGGTGCGTCGTGACTTGCTGATCAAGCAGCGCGACGTGACGTGAGCGGCAGGCTTGCGCCGCTCGAGAGCTGAGCGATGAGGTCACGCATGACCTGGGTGCGCTTGTGGTCGCGCGCCTTCTCGCGCAGCCAGAGCGCGTGGGCGAGCGCCCGAAAGCCTTCGTCGCGGCGACGCACGCGCAAACAAGAGAGGCCATACAGCACCCAGAGCGGCGCGTCGGATTCTGCGGCAAAACACTCTTCGCGCAGAATCAGCATGGCGCGGCGATCGTCACCCCGTTCGCTCTGACGGCGCGCCCGTTCTACAGCGGTGACGGCGGGCTTGCGGGGTTCTTTGGATGCGTAGGCCATGATGCCGGAAACCTTGCGAGAGACATGCCAGCTCTCGACGACGGTCACCGTGCACCCACCTCGGTCCCTGGTTGAGGCAATTGACGAATCATTTCGAGATGGCGATGCACGCGCACCTGGTGGTCTTCCAGGAAAAAGCTGGGTCCACCGGCACCCAGGTGGGTGATCGAGGAGTCACTGTTGCGCAACTGTCCGGATACGTCCGGACGCGTCGGTGTTGCTTTAAAGCGACGCTCGATACAGCTCGAGCAGGTCGGCTTCGCTACAAGGTCGCGGGTTGCTACGGTGACAGGCGTCGTCGAGCGCCTTTTTGGCCAGCGGAAGCAGCTGTTCTTCGGTGATGCCCGAGCCCGCCAAGCCACCGTTGATGCCGACGCGAGCGCGCAGCCCTGCGATGGCTTTGACTGCGTCGTCGTCGCCGAGCAGCGCGCCGACACGTCGCACCCGCTCCGGCACTGCGTCGCGATTGAAGGCGATCACGGCGGGCAGACACAGCGCGTTAGCCAAACCATGATGCAGCCCGTGCTCGCTCGATAGCGGGTGCGCGAGCGAATGGCAGGCGCCCAGGCCCTTTTGGAACGCGATGGCGCCCATCATGGCGGCTTTCATCATGCCGCCGCGCGCTTCGAGGTTGCTCGGCTCTTCGACCGCGCGCTGCAGGTGCTGCGCCACGAGCTCGATGCCGCCGAGCGCGATGGCGTCCGCGAGCGGGTGATCCCCGAGCGATAGGTACGCCTCGATACAATGCGTGAGCGCATCGAAGCCGGTCGCGGCAGTCACGCCCTTGGGCATCGAGACCGTGAGCTCCGGATCCAGGAGCGCGACCTTGGCTAGTAAGCGCGGCGAGAAAATGACGGTTTTGCGCCCGGTGGAGCGCACCGTGAGCACGCCCGAGCGGCCAACCTCACTGCCGGTGCCGGCCGTGGTCGGCACCGTGATGACGGGCGGCACGTCTGCCGGGATGTGCACGCCGCCGTCGATTGCGTCGTCGAGCTGTTCGAAGGGCAAGCTGCACTTGGCGCGGAGCGCGATCAGCTTGGCTGCGTCCATGGGCGAGCCGCCGCCCACCGCCACCACTGCTTCCGCGCGGTGGGCAGCGTAGGCCTTGGCGCCGTCTTCGATGTTCTGCTCCGTGGGGTTGCCTTCAACACCCGTGAACACGCTCGTGATGAGCCCGCTCTCGGCGAGTGACGCGAGCGGAGCCCGCAATAAGCCATTCCTCTCGACGCCAGCGTCGCTGACGACGAGCACGCGCGAGACGCCGAGCGCCTTCGCCTCGTGACCGAGACGCATGATCTCACCCGGGCCGAAGACGATTTTGGTGGGAAAGCTCCAAATGCTCATATGACCTCGAAGTAGCGTGCCAGCTCCCAGTCGGTGACTGCCTTGTCGTATTCGCGCACTTCCCAGGCGCGAGTGCGCGCGTAATGATCCACGAACGTTTCGCCGAAGAGTGCGCGCGCTGCCTTGCTGGCGCTGAAGCGATCGGTCGCTTCGCGCAGCGTGCGGGGCAAACGCCCGGGGCCGTCGGCGCCGGCATCGCCGCGCGTTTCGGGCGGCAGCGGCAAGCGCTTTTCGACGCCCCACAGCCCGGCGCCCAGCGTTGCGGCCAGGGCCAGGTACGGATTCATGTCGGCGGCTGGTTGACGATGCTCGATGCGGAGCGCGCTGCCCTGCCCCAGCCCGATCACGCGGCAGCTACAGGTGCGGTTTTCGACGCCCCAGCACGCCACCATCGGCGCCCATACCCCCGGAACGTAGCGCTTGTAGCTGTTGATGGTGGGCGACACCATCGCGGTCAGCTCGGGCATCAGCGCGATTTGGCCGGCCAAGTAGTGCTGCATCAGCTGCGACATGCCCTGCCCTTTGGCATCGGCTGAGCGGGTTCGCGGCGGCGCGAGTGAGCTGACGAACGCGTTTTCGCCGTTCTGCCACAAGCTTTGGTGCAAATGGCCGCTCGAGCCGGGGAGCGCGGCGTTCCACTTGGCCATGAACGTGACCGAGACGCCATGCCGGTGCGCGATCTGCTTGAGCGCGACCTTGAACAGCGCAGCGCGATCGGCGGTCTTGAGCGCGTCGTCGAAACGGATCGCGGCCTCGTAGACGCCCGGCCCGGTTTCGGTGTGGAGGCCCTCGAGGTCGATGTCGAAATCGCGCATGCCTTGCATGATGTCTCGCATCAGCTCGGCGTCCTGACCGCTCCTCACCCAGCTGTAACCGAACATGCCGGGGTCGAGCGGCGTGAGGCGCCGAAACGCCTTTTCTTGCAGGGTGTCGCGCGTCTCTTTGAACAGATAAAATTCGTATTCGGCGCCCACCATCGGCTGGTAGCCGAGCTTTTCAGCGCGTGCGATCACGCGCTTGAGCAGCGAGCGGGGGCACGCCGGATGGGGCGCGCCGTCGTCGGTACGGAAGTCGGCGAGCATCGCGGCGGCGCCGGGCTCCCAAGGAATGCTGCGCAGCGTGCTCGGGTCGAGCACCGCGTTCGCGTCGGGGTAGCCAGTGTGCCAACCGGTGACTTGCGCGTTGTCGTACAGGATGTCGGCGACGTCCCAGCCGAAGATCACGTCACAGAAACCGAAGCCTTTGCTCAGCGCGGACTCGAGTTTGTCGAGCGACACGTACTTGCCGCGCAAGACGCCGTCGATGTCGAAGCCGCCGATCTTGGCGCGATCGACGCCTCGCCCGCGCAGGTCCTGCACCAAGTCGGCCGCGGCGCGCTTGGCCTCGCCATGATCCCTGCTCGCCTCGTCGCGGCGGGCGCGCGGTGCGCCGCGCTGTTTGCGCTGAGCCATGGAGGTTTTTTCTACCACGCCTCCGGCGCGGCTCGATCACCCTCGCTTGAACCGATAGGCGCAAAGCCCCAGGCCGACGGCCATGAGCAAGCCCGCCACCACGCTCGAGCGCATCGCGCCGAGGGTGAAAACTTCCCCAGTGACGATCGAGTAAAGCTGATCCAGGACCGTCACCAGGATAGCACTACCGATCACCAACAGGCCGGGAAGCAGCCGCCGAAGCAGCGTAGGAGGCTCTGGCGGTAGCAGTTTGGGATCGAAGGTAGGCCACACAGCCGGCTGACCCGCGAGTGGCGAGAGCGACGGTTGCGAGCCCGCCCGACTGATGGGTGGCAGCGATTGCTGCGCCCCTGCCCGACTCACCGGCGGCAGCGACTGGTACCCGCCCACCGACGTGGGTGGCACCGAGTACGGGCCGGCCAAGGGCGCCGAGTAGTCTGGTGGCTGCGAGATACGCCCCGGCGGCTGTGAAGCGCGCCCCGGTGGCTGTGAGATACGACCGGGCGGTTCCGATGGCCGACCGGGTAGCGGCGTGTGACCGGGCAGCGGCGTCCTGAGCGACGCTGGCGGCGGCTCGGAGGGACGCACCGCGCGCATGCCGCTCGAGCTCACGCGCCGCACCAGCGGATCGTGACTCGGTAAATCCAAATCGAACGAAGGACCGGCGCCGAGATCGAAGTGCGCCGGCTCGTCGAGATCCATGGGCGGCGCTACTGCGGCACGCATGCCGCTGCTGGTGCGCGGCGGGCCTGATGGGCGCGCAACCGGAGCGAGATCGAGATCCGGAACTTGAAACGAGCCGCTGACATTGGGCGGAAACGGCGCAGGCGAAGGAGCCAGCGGAATCAGCTCCAGCTCTTCAGCAACGCCGCCGATGCCCAGCGTGGCTGGCGGACCAGCCAGCACCGGCTGCGGGCTGAGCGGTTGAGCGACGGCCGGCAAGCGCGTGCTCGGCTTGCGTGGCTCGACGCGCTCGACGCGCGGCCCGCCGCCGAGCTCGGCGCGAGCGTCGCGCGGGAGCCGACCTCCTGAACCTCTCCATCCGGGGTGTGGAAAGCAGCCGG